>JBCDGW010000064.1:0-19344 GCA_038750765.1 Pseudomonadota bacterium
GCGCCCGCCCGAAGCGGCGGATGTCGATGCCTGGTGCGGGTTTCTGATGTCGGATCGGGGTCGTTGGCACGGTGCTGGCCCAGAGCAGGGGATCGGGCGCGCATGGCGGATCGCTGCAATCATGCTGGGGCATTGGCAGATCCACGGCTTTGGCATGTTTGTGGCCCAACGGCGCAGCGATCTGGTGCCGGTGGCGTCGGTCGGGCCGTTTTGTCCAGCGGATTGGCCTGAGCGCGAGGTGGGCTGGTCGGTTTGGCGTGACGCCGATGAAGGCAAGGGCTACGCGGCCGAAGCGGCGCGTGCGGTCATCGCCGATTGCTTCGGGCGTTTGGGCTGGACCTCGCTTGTGAGTTACATTGATCGTCGCAATAGCCGCTCGATCGCGTTGGCCGAGCGGCTTGGCGCGACGCTGGATGCCGATGCGCCAGGCCCCGACCCCACCGATCTGGTTTATCGCCATCCCGACCCCAGGAGCACCCGCTGATGAATGCGCCGACGCTGACCACAGCGCGCCTGCATCTGCGCGCGCATCGGCTGGGGGATTTTGACGGCTTGGCTGCCCAGCTCGCCGCCGAGGAAGCGCGGTTCCTCGGGGGGCCGTTTAGCCGCCAACAGGCCTGGCTGATGTTTGGCACCGATGCAGGCACGTGGTCGATCCAAGGGCACGGCGCTTGGGCCGTTGAGCGCCAATCCGACGGCGCGACGATCGGGCAAGTCGCCTTGAGCCATCCACCGCATTTCCCCGAACGGGAACTGGGCTGGATCATCTACAGCGATTATCGACGTCAGGGGTTCGCTGTTGAGGCAGCTGTGGCAGCGCGGCGCTTTGCATTCGATACCTTGGGGTGGACCACCTTGGTCAGCTACATCCACCCCGAGAACGAGGCTTCCATGGCCGTTGCCGAAGCCCTAGGCGCAACGCCCTGTCCAGAGGCGCAAGCCCCTGCCGTGTGCGAGCGTGTCTACCGTCATCCGCAGGGGGAGGCGGTGCAGTGACGGCATTTCATGAAACCCCCGATACGAGCCGTGCCAGTGACCGCGCCGCCGCGATGCAGGCGCTTGTTCCTGTGATCGAGACCGAGCGGTTGCTCCTGCGCGCACCCGGGATCGAGGATTTCGCGCGCTTCGCTGACATCATGGCGAGCCCGCAGGGCAAGAACTGGGGTGATCCGAAAGACCGCCGCGAAACGTGGAGCCTGTTCGTGCAGATCACGGCGACTTGGTATCTGCGCGGGCATGGCGCTTGGGCGATCTGTTTGCGCGAGGCGCCCGCGCGGTTGATCGGCATCGTCCAGATCGGCGCGGAACCGGGAGACGACGCGCCCGAGCTGGGCTGGCTGCTCGACGCGGCCGCCGAGGGGAACGGCTATGCCACCGAGGCGGCGCGCGCGGTCCGAGACCATGCCCGCGATGCCATGCAGATGGTGGACTTGGTGAGCTACGTCGATGCCGAGAACACCAGATCGCGCGCGGTGGCCGAGCGTCTCGACGCGCATCTCTTTGAGCCGCACGACTGGGCTCACCATGACACGGTTTGTTACCGGCATCTGCCACCGCAGGCAAAACCGCGAACGCCGTTTGCGACACAGCCCAACGATAAGGGAGCCGCTCGATGAGCGTTGATATAGACACGGCCCGCGCCGCCGATCTTTTGGCCGAGCATCGCGCCAGCATCGACCGGCTCGACGCGATCTTGATCTTTACGCTGGGCGAGCGGTTCAAGCACACGCAGGCGGTGGGCTTGCTCAAAGCCAAGCACGCTTTGCCCCCCGCAGACCCAGTGCGCGAGGCGCAACAGATCGCGCGGCTGGAAGCCTTGGCCCGCGAAGCCGATCTCGACCCCGAATTCGCCAAGAAGCTGCTGGGCTTCGTGATCGAGGAAGTCATCCGCCATCACAAGCAGCACCAGGCATGAGCCTGAAGCGAAACCGAGTTCGTCACCGTGAAGAACACGGTCGAAGCGACAATCCTGGCCGGAGACTCGGCCGATCACATCCAGTGGCGCGCCTGTCCTCGCGCCATCCAACCAATCCCAAAGGAGACACGAAATGTCGATGAAGATCAGACTGGCCCGCGGCGGGTCAAAGAAACGCCCCCATTATTCAATTGTGGCTGCCGACAGCCGTATGCCGCGTGATGGGCGGTTTATCGAGAAGCTGGGCACGTACAATCCGCTGCTGCCCAAAGACAGCGAAGACCGGGTGAAGATGAATATGGAACGCGTCGAGTACTGGCTGGGTCAAGGCGCGCAGCCGACGGATCGGATCAGCCGGATGCTTGAGGCTGCCGGTGTGGTGACCAAGAAAGAGCGCAACAACCCCAAGAAAGCGGAGCCTGGCGCGAAGGCCAAAGAGCGCGCCGAGGAGAAAGCGGCGAAGGCCGCCGAACCTGCGGAAGAGGCCCCAGCAGAGGAAAGCGCTGAGTAACATGCGTCGCGCCCGCCAGAGTGTCGTGACAATTCTGGATTGGATCGCGCGGCTCAGCCCTGCGGTCGGTTGGAGCGCGCCAGGATGATCAGCAAAGCGCAGGTCTGTCTCGGCGCGGTCGCCGGGTCTTACGGTGTGCACGGGGCGGTGCGGCTCAAGAGCTTCTGCGCTGAGCCGGCCGACATTGCTGCCTATGGGCCTTTGGCAACAGAGGCGGGGCAAAGCTTTGAGATCACGCTCGACCGCCCGATCAAGGGCGGGTTTTCAGCGCGGTTGAGCGGTGTTGCGTCCAAAGAGGCGGCCGATGCCCTGCGCGGCACCCGCCTTTACGCTGATCGGGCACGGTTGCCGGAACTGACCAGTGACGAGTTTTACCACGCCGATCTCGTCGGGCTCGACGTGCACGATACCGGCGGCGCGCTGCTGGGTCGGATCAAAGCGGTGCTCAACCACGGCGCGGGCGATCTTTTGGAGATCAGCGGCCCACACCTTAAAGAGCCGGTGCTTTTGCCATTTACGCAAGAGGCGGTGCCGACTGTGGACTTGGCCGCCGGGTGTGTTGTCGCAGACCCGCCCGACGGCGTGTTCCCGGAATGAGAGGGCGCGCGCCCCGTACCTTGGGTGACGCGCTTGTGGTAATGGCGCCGGTCTATCTGGGCCCCGCCCTGGCCGGTCTCGGCGCATTGTCTTGGCGGTTGCCAGCGGTCATGGCGGGCGCAGGCGCGTTGATCTGGCTGAGCCTGCCGCTGCCGCGTCCATTCGAGGGCGCCGGATTTGCGCTGCGCCTCTTCGGCGTGATCGTGCACAGCGCGCTGGTGCTGGCGAGCTACGGCGTGGGCCTTGGCTTTGCCGCGTTCCTACCGCTACCAGCTATATCGCCGTGGATAGCGGTTTTCGTATTTACGGCTGCGGTGCTGTTTGCGGTTTGGCGTTTGCAGCCCTGGAGAAAGGCGCCAGCCCCAACTGCGGAGGCACGGCAATCTGGCAGCGCGGGTTCCGATCTTGGCGGCGCTGTCACGCGGCATCTCGCTGCTCTGGAGCAGGAAGATCCGGCGGGTAGCCTTGCCGCGATGCAGTTTTTCGGCGACGAAAGCCAGCGCTTGGCGGTTGCGCCTCCGCGCGATCTCAGCGCTGCGCTGGCGCTTGGGCTTACAGCAATGGATGAGCGGGTGCGCCGTGAAGCCTGTCTCGTGGTCTTTGCCTTGATCGCGGAAGGTACCGGCGCGAGCGCCTTTCCCGCCCGCGCCCGACTGGGTCAGATCGCTCGTCAATTTCCGGACACCGCCGAGGCCATGGCGGCGTTGGCAGGCCATTTGCAGAGCAGGCGGGACTGAGTATGAATGATCGCCCAGAGCGCCCAAGCAAGTCCCATGGAAGGCTATCCGCCCGGGCAAGCGTGCAACCGCGCTCGCTGATGGAGGATCCGCCCGCGCCGGTGCGCGCTTGGCAGGCCCGCGTGATCACGCTTTGCCCTGAATTGTTTCCCGGGCCGCTGGGTGCTTCGCTGATCGGGCGGGCCTTGGCGCAGGGCCTGTGGCATTTGGAAACCACTGATCTGCGCCGCTTCGGCGAAGGCAAGCACCGCAACGTCGATGACACGCCCGCAGGCGGCGGCGCTGGGATGGTGCTGCGCGCCGACGTGATGGGCCAGGCGCTGGACCATAGTGTGCCGCGTCAGGCGCAGGGCGCTTGGCCGATCCTGTACATGTCGCCGCGCGGGGGTCCATTTACCCAAGCGCGCGCGCAAGCGCTGGCGGCAGGCCCGGGCGCGACGCTTATCTGCGGTCGTTTCGAGGGGTTGGACCAACGCGTCATCGACCATTTCGGCATCGAGGAGGTGTCGATTGGCGACTACGTTCTAACGGGCGGCGATATCGCGGCCCATGCTGTCCTTGACGCCACTTTGCGGCTTTTACCGGGTGTGCTGGGCAATGCTGAGAGCATTGAGCATGAGAGTTTTGCGGGCGATCTGCTGGAGCACCCGCACTACACCCGACCGGCAGAGTGGGAGGGACGCCCGATCCCGGCGGTGCTCACCTCGGGGGATCACGGCGCGGTGGCAGCCTGGCGGCAATCGCAAGCGGAAGCCATTACCAAAGTCCGCCGCCCCGACCTGTGGGAGATCCATCAGCGCAAAAAGCGCGGGGACTAGCCGCTGCAATATTCCTCAGCCGTGGAGCCAAAGACCTTGTAGCGCTCCCAAAACACCTCATGCCCGCGATTGTCGGACTGGCGAATAACTTGCGCGCGATGCGGATCGGAAAAAAATTCAGCCGCCAAACGCTGCTCCTGGTTGGAAAGAATCCGATCGGCCACCGCTTGGATGCAACCGCAAAGCGCCGCAGTTGCCGCCGGGCGGTCTGCTTGCATGCAGGCCCGCGCGAGAATATTGGCCTTCGCCGAACCAGCGCTTGCTAGCCCCACAACCAATGCTAGGGCGGCACCAGAAACAAAAGCTCTCATATCAATCCCCGATCATCCCGTGCAGCGGTAATGCCAGATTCGTACAATGTAGGAAAACATCAATTTGGTTACCAACCGCTGAAAACCCATGGGGTGTCGTTTAGGGCTTGGGCTATAGTGGCACGAAAAGCGCAAGAAGGACGGCGGCATGGAAATCGCATCGAGATATCAGCTCTATATCGATGGCGCGTGGTGTGATGGCGGCGGCGGCTGGCTGAGCGTCGAAGATCCTGCAACCGCCGAGCCACTCGCCGAACAAGCGCTGGCCGATGCTGCCGATGTCGACCGTGCTGTCGCCGCGGCGCGGGCGTGCCACCAAAGCCGCGTGCTCACCGCGATGCGACCCTTGGATCGGGGCCGCATGGTGCAGCGTATGGCGGATTTTATGCGCGCAAACGCCGAAGACATCGCAGTGCTTTTGAGCAGAGAGCAGGGCAAACCCCTGTGGGAGGCGCGCGGCGAGGTGGAGAACGCCGCTAAATACTTTGAGTATTTTGGCAACCAAGCCTCGACGATTGAGGGCAAATCGATCCCGCTTGGCGCGGGCTATGTCGATTACACCCTGCTGGAACCTTACGGCGTCTCGGCACAGATTATCCCCTGGAACTTCCCGCTTGAGATCGCCGCGCGCTCGATTGCCTGCGGTATCGCGACGGGCAATGCGTGCGTTGTCAAGTCTTCCGAGATCACCCCGTTGAGCGCGAGCTTCCTGGCGCGGGCGGGCGAGGCCGTGGGGCTACCGCGCGGGGCGCTCAATGTTATCTCGGGGCTGGGCCCTGTCGCGGGCGCCGCGCTGGCCGCGCATCCGGGCGTCGATCAGATCGTGTTCACCGGCTCTGTCCCCACTGGTCAGGCCATCGCCGCGGCGGCAGCGCGCAACATAGTACCGTGCATTTTGGAGTTGGGCGGCAAATCGGCTGCCGTCGTGCATGAAGACGCTGACCTTGACGCTGTCGTGGCGTCCGTCAGGCGCGGGGTCTACGTCAATGCAGGGCAGATCTGCTCCGCGATGTCACGGATCGTGGCGCACCGCTCGATCCATGACGACCTCGCCGAGCGGATCATCGCGATGGCGCAAGCAATTCCCGTCGGTCCGGGGGCCGCGTTCGACGCGCCGCTCAGCGGGATGGGCCCAATGGTCAGCGCGGCCCAATGCGAGCGGGCCCATGGGCTTGTCACCCGCGCAGAGGAAGCGGGCGCGCACGTGGCGACCGGTGGGCGACGGCTCAACCGGCCAGGGCATTTCATGGAGCCCACGCTGATCACGGGGGCTGACCCCGATGCCGAGATTGCCCAGACCGAGGTTTTCGGTCCGGTGACGGTGCTGATGCCCTATTCGGACGACACGCAAGCCATTGAGATCGCCAACAGCACTGAATACGGCCTGGTGGCTGGCGTTTTCACCCGCGATCTCGACCGCGCGGCCCATGCCGCTCAAGCCCTGCGCGCGGGGCAGATCTTCGTGAATGAGTGGTTTGCCGGCGGCGTCGAGACCCCGTTTGGCGGTTACGGCAAATCAGGTTATGGCCGCGAGAAGGGGCGCGAGGCGCTTTGGAACTATGTGCAGACCAAGAATGTGGGCATTCGCGTCAGCAGCTAGAGCGCGGCCTTGTGGCCTGCGGTTCTAGAAATCGACAGTAACACCAGGCAGGTTAAGCGCTGCGATTAAGTCGCGCAGTTCCTGGCGGGCGGCGACCATCGAGATGTTGAATTGTTTCACGCCGACATCCTTGAGATCGAGCAGCGTAAGCCCGCGCGGAAACAACTCGCGGAAGGTGACCCGCTCGGTAAAGCCGGGCGCGATGCGAAAGCCCAGGCGGCGCGCCAGCTTTTCCAGCGCGGCAATCATCAGCTCTTTATTGACCATCCGCTGCGGGCCAACCCGGTTGCGCACCACCACCCAGTCGATGTTGGAAAGGCCTGCTTGGCTGCGCAATTGCCGCGCGCTCCACACCATTTCGGAATAGACCGAGGGGCCTTGGATTTCGCGGGTTTCGCCGTCCATCCGCGCCAGCAGGTCGAAATCGAGGAAGGAATCATTCAGCGGCGTGACCAGGGTATCGGCCAGCGAATGCGCCACCTGGCTCAGGCGGGTATGGGAGCCGGGGCAATCGATCAGGATAAAGTCGCAGAGCGATTCCAACGCCGAGACTGCTGCACTCAGCCGTCGGTCATACACGTTCTCGCCCTCGGCCAAATCGGCCTTGTCCACATCGGGCAGATCGCGGAACTCCGGCACCGCCAAGTCGAGGCTGTGACGCTGCATGTAGGTGAGCCGGTTCTCGAGATAACGGGTGAGTGTCTTCTGCCGAAGGTCGAGATCGATCACGCCGATGCGGTGGCCCATCCGGCTGAGCGAGGTGGCCACATGCATGGAAACGGTAGACTTGCCCGCGCCGCCTTTTTCATTACCCACGACGATAATATGCGCCATGGCCTGCCCCTTTTTGCCTGCGCTGCGCCCCGCCGCCGCTTCTTGCAGCCGCGCGATGCAGATGTTGCTCGAATACCAGATACTATATGTTGAGGGCGGCCTTATGAAAAGCACGATCAGGCGCTTTTGCCCAGTATCGTGCCTTATCGCGATAGGTGACGTGCGATCTGCGGCATTCACGCCTCAGGTTGTGGCGTCGCGTCCCGCCTCTAGCCCGACAAGGCAGCCAGCGCGACCACACCCACCATCGCCGCCGCCATCGCGAAGTTGATCGCCCGCTGAGTCTGCGGCGGCAGGTCGAGCTGCTGCAGCGCGGCACCGGCATAAAGCCAGATCACATGCACGGGGATCCAAAGACCGTTGAAGATGACGGCTTTGATGATGACCTCGGTCCAATACGCGTCGGGCATGAACGCGAAGCCGGAAAAGAGCGTCGTGGTCACCACATAGGCTTTGGGATTAATCGGCTGAAGCAACAGCCCCTCAAGGACGCCTGGTTCGCCTTGCGCCTGAATGAATTTTATCTCTGTCCCCGCCAGCGCGATGCGGGCTGCCAGATAGAGGAGGTAGAGCGCAGATGCGGAAAACAGGATGGTGCGGATGACAGGGTTAACCAGGATCAACCCCGCAAGCCCTGATGCCACCGCGATGAGCACCGCGTTGCTGCCAATGAACAGGCCGGTCACATAGCGCAGCCCGGGCTTAATGCCGTAGCTGGCGCCGATCCCCGCCGTCGACAAAACACCGGGCCCGGGCGTGATCAGCAGCAAGATCGTTGTGGCGATGAAAGACAGCATGGCCTAACGCAAAACGCCGCCCCGAAGAGCGGCGCCAAGCGGTTCGATGCGGATGGCGCTAAAAACCAAAACCTTCGTACTTCTTTTTGAATTTGGAGACGCGGCCGCCGGTATCCATCAGGCGGGTGCCGCCACCGGTCCAGGCCGGGTGCACCGACGGGTCCACATCGAGGGTCAGCGTGTCGCCCTCAGCGCCCCAGGTGGTTTTCATCTGGACCATCGTGCCGTCGACCAGCTTGACGTCCACGATGTGGTATTCGGGGTGGGTATCTTTTTTCATCGCAACTCTCCTAGGCCGGGGCGCCAGCTTTGGGCTTATACGTGGTGTCTTCAGCGATACGCGCCGACTTCCCGCGACGCGAGCGCAGGTAGTACAGCTTCGCGCGGCGGACGCGGCCGCGACGCACGACGGTGATCGACTCGATATTGGTCGAGTACAGCGGAAACACCCGCTCGACGCCTTCACCGAATGAGATCTTGCGGACCGTAAAGCTACCGGCGATGCCGTCTCCGTTCTTGCGCGCGATGCAGACGCCTTCATAGTTCTGCACCCGCGAGCGCGTGCCCTCAGTCACTTTGTAGCCGACACGCAGGGTGTCGCCCGCTTTGAAATCAGGAATGGTTGCGCCGAGCGTCGCGATCTGCTCGGCCTCGAGTTCAGCTATCAGGTCCATCGGACCAACTCCTATCTGCTCGCGGTTGATCCGCGAAGGTGATGCCGCCTGAGCGCTCGTGGTCTCCACCGGGTTCGCCTTGCGCCCGCCCGAGATCAGGGTGCGTATCTTTTATCGAGTGTGTGTCGCCGATGAGCATCGCGGAGAAGCGGTTCTAGGGGCGCACGCACGCATTGTGGCGACCCACAAGCAAGCCTGTGCGCCGACGGTTGCGGTCTAGCCAAGGAAGAGGCCCTAACGCAAGTGCTTTTCGCCGCTTCTGGACGCCCCATAGCTGCGGATGGCACAAAGCAGCATGGAGCGCATCGTTATCCTTACCGGCGCGGGCATCTCGGCTGAAAGCGGGCTTGGTACGTTTCGAGACGTGGACGGTCTTTGGACCCAGTATGATCTGAGCGAGGTGGCCACGCCGGAGGGGTTTGCGCGCAATCCCGCGCTGGTGCACGACTTTTACAATGCGCGCCGCGCCAATGCTCGCGCCGCACGCCCTAATGCGGCCCATCATGCGCTCGCGCGGCTGCAGGAACAGGCGCGGATCGACCTATGCCTGGTGACGCAGAATGTCGATGATCTGCACGAGCAGGCCGGAAGCCGCGGCGTTCTGCATATGCATGGCGCGCTTAACGGGGCATTATGTGCTGCCTGCGGGTATCGTTGGGACGCACCCGATATCATGGGTCCCGACGATCGCTGCCCGCAATGCCACGCGCGGGCGACCCGGCCCGATGTGGTGTGGTTTGGTGAGATACCGCAGCATATGGACGAGATTGACACCGCCTTGGCTGCCTGCGACCTGTTTGTGTCGATTGGCACGTCAGGCGAGGTTTATCCGGCGGCGGGCTTCGTTGAGGCGGCGCGGCATTACGGGGCGCGCACGCTGGAGATGAATCTGGAGCCGTCGGCCAACGCGCACGCTTTTGATGAGCAGCGCACTGGCCCGGCGACCCAAAGCGTTCCGGCCTGGGTCGCCGAGGTTCTAAGTGGAGTCAGCCGCGCTTAGCGAGAGCGATCCACAGGGATCTCGATCTCGACTTCACCGGCGTTTTCAAAGACCAGCGTGACGTTGAGCATCGCGTCGTCCTCAACAGGTTCGGTAAGACCCATGAACATGATGTGGTCGCCGCCGCGCTTAAGATCGTAGCTGGTGCCAGCCGGGATAGCGAAGCCTCCCTCGACCTCAACCATCTGCACCACGTCGTCGACGAGTTTGTGGGTGTGCAACTCCACCTTCTTGGCGAAGGCCGCCTTTGCGGCAATCAATCTGTCGGGCTGTTCGCCTTCATTGATGATGGTCATGAACGCGGCGCCGGCGGGAGAGTTCGGCGAGGCGCTGCGCATATACGGGTCCTCGATGGCGATGTCGGCCAAGGCAGGGGTAACAAGCGCGCTCATCGACAGCGCCAAGGGAGCAAGAAACTTCATATCAGTCTCCATTCGGAATGCTTAGTGGATGATTTCTGGGGGGGATTAAGAGATCTCTGACCTCGGATCAGGCCGAGGGCGGCCCCCGCGCGCGAACCGAGCGGTTAACCGCAAAGGCACCGCGCTGTTCACGGGGCAGGTCGACGGCGTATGAGCGTGCCGATTGAAACCCGCCACTGCCCGGCGCAGTCGGTCCAGCGCCTAAGCTTTTGAGCGCGCAATCGGGGCACAGATGAGCCTCTTCAACCGGCTGCCCCTGTGCGTCGACAGACACCACGATCACGGTAAAGCCCGCGCAAAGCACAACGTGCCCGGCAACCGACCGGGCATGCCCCCGCGCGGTCGCCATCGCCGCGCTGGTGAGAACGAGGGCGAATGAAAGCGCTATCGCATAAAAAGGACGCCACGTGTGCATGCCCACAGACGTAGACACAAGGCACTCAATTTCAAAGCGGCATTATTGTGGCAGCATGCCGCGCGGCAATCAGGCGCCGGCCTGCGCCTTTGCGATCTCTCTTTTGATCTTGAGCGCGTTCGGGGACAGCTCGACATCCTTGGCTTTGGCCAGGAAGGCATCGATCCCGCCGCGATGATCAACGGTGCGCAGCGCAGCCGCAGAAATCCGCAGCTTCACGGGCCGCCCCAGCGCCTCAGACATCAGCGACACGTCGTTGAGATTGGGTAGAAACCGGCGCTTGGTCTTGTTGTTGGCATGGCTGACATTGTTGCCGACCATTGGGCCCTTTCCGGTCAGTTCGCAGCGGCGCGACATCGGATCATCCTTTTGCTGGTGCGCCGGGCGCAACGCCCGGAATAACGCATAGAGACGCCGCGGAGGCAGCGCCAAAATTCATCGCGCGGAGATATCGGCGTGCATCCTAACCGTCAAGCCCAAACTCTCGGGCGATGCACGACGCACCAGGACGAACGCTATGGAGCGCCCCTACGTCTATGGCCGGGTGATGCCTTAAGCGCGTTTCTTTTGTTCCTGCGCATCGAGCAAGGCAAACACCTCATCGGCGGCCATACCGCTTGCCAGCGCGCGGTGTATCAGCGCCGCTTGTGATTCAGGCGCAAGGCCGCCCACCGGCGGATCCGTGTCGAGGTTCGTGGGGAACGCATAGCCCTCCGCCGATGCAGCAATCGCCGCGCTCAGCGCCCCGTCGCTTAGCGCCCCGCTCGAACGCAGCGCCGCCAGCGGCTCATAAAGCGCCTTGCACATCGCTAAACGGTCTACGTTTTCCAGCGACCGGCCAAACGCCGAGGACACCTGCAGCAGGTTGACCAGGCGCTGTACGTCCGTGCTGCGGTTTTCGCCCGCCGCGTGAAACAGCGCCGGATTGAAAAAGATCGCATCGCCCTTCTCTAGCGGCACCTGCACGTAGCTCTCCTCAAAGTAGGCGCGGAAATCTTTGCGCCGATACGCGGCATAACCCGGCCGGTACAATTGTGAGAACGGCAACAGCTCGGTCGGCCCGCTCTCAATGGGCGCGTCGCAATGGGCGATGCCACCCTGCAACGTCATCAGAGGCGACAGATCATGGACATGGGCGGGGTAACGCGCGCTCAATTCCGCGGTGACAAAACCCAAATGATAGTCGCGATGGGCCTCTTGCGCCTGGCCGCCAGGGCGGACGAGGTTGACCTGCGCCGTCATCTGATAATTCGGGCCAAGCCAGGCCTCGGAAGCCGCATCAATGGCCGGTGAGCCGTGATACCGCGCGAAAACGTCGGGTGATTTGAGACACAGCTTTTGCAGACTGTTCCAGATCCGGTCATTGCTGCCGGCGGCGGCGAAGTGATCGGCGCCTGAGCCACCGGCGGCCTTTTCTTCAGCGATAATGACCTCGAAAACAGCGGTGGCCGCATCGATCGCCGCATGATCGGGTTGCGCTTGTTTCAGCACGAACACCCCCGCGCTGCTGCCGAGAATATGCGCCCATTCGGCCATCAGCGCTCGCCGCGCAGGCGCGTCCGCAAGTGTCCCAGTTAGCGCGGCCACGTCATAGATGGCGACATTTTTCTCGATAGCGGCTGCGCTCGGGGCATCGGCGGGCGTCATTTGCCGCTCGACCAGCGCCTTGAAATCGCGCAGATCGCACAGCGCTTCGGCATAAAAGCCTTGCACTGGCTTGTCGTGGATCGTCATGCTGGCTCCTCCTCCTGGCATGCTCGTGCTGCCACTCTAGGGCCCGCGAGGCGCTGGGGGAACCGTCATGCCCGGCGCGATCATCGGGAATTGATGCCGCTTTCAGCATCGCAGCCATCGTAATTCTGTGCGCATGCGCGAATTTATGGCACTCTATTGGTTGGGCGACGCAGTGTCGGCACATGCCGGGCCCGGCAAGCCACGTCCGAGGAGACGAAGTGATGTCGAAGAAAGAGCCCATCGGGAAGCCCTCGCAGGCGGCGGGCGGCTGGGGCGCGCTCAAAAGCGTCGGCCGGCAATTGATGGGTTCGGGTAAGCCGCTATCAGGGGCGAAGGCGTTGCTGAGCCTCAACCAAGCCGATGGTTTTGACTGCCCCGGATGCGCTTGGGGCGATCCTGAACACGGCTCATCGTTTGAGTTTTGCGAAAACGGCGTCAAGGCCGTTGCGTGGGAGGCCACGAAGGAACGCGTCACCCCCGCCTTTTTCGCCGAGCACCGTGTGACGGAGCTACAAGGCTGGAGCGATTACGACCTGGAGCGGCAGGGGCGCTTGACCGAACCAATGCAATACAACGCCGAGACCGACCGGTATGAGCCGGTCAGTTGGGATCAGGCGTTCAATGGTATCGCAAAAGCGCTCAACGCCCTGCCCGATCCAAACCAGGCCGAATTCTACACGTCGGGCCGTGCCAGCAACGAGGCCGCGTTTCTCTATCAGACATTCGTGCGCCTTTATGGGACCAACAATTTTCCCGATTGCTCGAACATGTGCCATGAGGCGAGCGGTGTCGCGCTCACCGAGGCAATCGGTATCGGCAAAGGGACGATCCAGCTTGAGGATTTCGACCGCTGCGATCTGGTTTACTGCATTGGCCAAAACCCCGGCACGAACCACCCTCGCATGCTCAAAAGCCTGCGCGAAGTAGTGGAGCGCGGTGCCAAGGTCTGCGTGTTCAACACTTTGAAGGAAAAAGGCCTGCACCGGTTCGCCGATCCGCAAAACAAGCTGGAGATGATCCGCGGCGGGTCGGGCGCGACCTCGACCGATTACTACTGCCCCAGGCTTGGCGGCGACATGGCCGTTTTTCGCGGCATGTCCAAGGTTGTGATCGAGGCAGAAGATCGCGCTGCGGCAACAGGTGGGACGCCGGTGCTCGACCACGGGTTTATCGCGGCGCACACGGCTGGGTTTGAAGACTGGGCAGCTATGGTGCGCGCCACGCCGTGGCGTCAAATCGAAGAGCAATCAGGCCTCACGAAAAGCGAGATCACCCAGGCCGCGCAGATGTATCTCGATGCCGACCGGGTGATCGCGACATGGGCGATGGGCATCACCCAGCACGCCCATTCGGTGCCGATGATCCGCGAGATCGTCAGCTTCATGTTCCTCAAAGGCAATGTGGGGCGTCCGGGCGCGGGCCTCTGCCCGGTGCGGGGCCATTCCAATGTTCAGGGAGACCGGACGGTTGGGATCAACGAGAAAGCGCCCAAACCCCTGATTGATGCGATGGAGCGCGAACTTGGCGTGCCGTTGCCGCGCGAGCCTGGCCACAACGTGATCCATGCGATCGGCGCGATGCTTGACGGCTCGGCCCGCGCGTTTGTGGCGCTCGGCGGCAATTTCGCCCGGGCAGTGCCCGATAGCGCCCTGGTGGCGCAGGCGTTTCGGCAGATGGACCTGACCGTGAACATCGCCACCAAGCTCAATCACGGCCACCTGATGCCCGGCAAAGCATCTTACATTCTGCCCTGCCTGGGCCGCACCGAAATCGACAAAAACGAGCGCGGTGAGCGGCAGATGATCACTGTTGAAGATTCGATGTCGATGGTCCACGGCTCAGCGGGGATAAACCTGCCCGCATCAAAAGCGCTTTTGTCCGAGATCCGCATTATTGCTGGCATCGCGAAAGCAACGCTTGGCAGCGCTGTTGTCGATTGGGACGCGTTGGCCAATGATCACGACAAGATCCGCGCGGTGATTGCTCGGGTGCTGCCGATCTTTGGCGATTACAACGCCGCGGTGCGCCAAAATCGCGGCTTCCGATTGCGCAATCCAGCGGCGGCACGGGAATGGAACACGCCGACCCAGCGGGCGAATTTCGGCGCGGCTGACCTGGTTGCGCAAACCGAGTGGCAGAGCGTGCAGGGGGTGGAGCGCACCTATGTGCTACAGACCTTCCGCAGCCATGATCAGTACAACACCACCATTTACGGTATGGATGACCGCTATCGAGGCGTTTACGGTGTCCGCCACATGGTGTTCATGAATCCTGATGATCTGGCGGCCTATGGCGGGCAGGGCGGCGATTTGGTCGACGTGATCGGCTGCTTCGATGACGGACGCCGCCGCGCCTGCACGGGCTTTCGCCTGGTCCCCTATGATATTCCGCGCGGCTGTTTGGCCGGATATTATCCTGAGATGAACGCGCTTGTCCCGCATCAAACCTTCGGCGCGCAGAGCTTTACCCCCACCTCGAAATCGATTGTCGTCCGGTTGGAGCCGCATGTGCCGTGAGCGATGATGCCGAGGCGACATTCGCGGCCTATGCCGAAACCGCAAGCGCCTCGGGGCATCAGTTCTTGTCGCCCATCGGGCCGGTAATGCTCGCAGCAGCCGCGCTCGGCATCGCGATGGATACCCGGACGTTCGCGCGTGTTTTCGATGTGGCCCATGCGCTGGCGATCCGCGAATGCACCAGCCTGTCCCATGATTTGGGCCTGTTGGACGCGCAGTCGCGGGGCGACCGTTCGCAGCGGCTGTTCTATGCGCTGACAGCGCAAGGGGCGGCGCTCTTTCCGCCGGATGCGGCATGACCGGGGCCCGCTCCTCCGGCCACCCCACTTTCAAACCCGTGCAATTGACGCGCGGGGCGCTCGATTTGGTCAATGAGGCCCCTGTCGCGCTTGTCTTCGATGGCACGACAGCGGCAGTGATGATGGCGACGCCTGCCGATATCGGTGATTTCGCGATGGGCTTTGCGTTCAGCGAGGGATTTGTCGAGGACATCGCCGAGATCGTGCAATTTGAAGAAGTGCGCCACGAGAAAGGCATTGAAGCGCGGTTTTGGCTTATCCCTGAACGGCGCGAGGCCGTGGCTGCGCGGCGGCGCGCGATGATGGGGCCGGTGGGCTGCGGGCTATGCGGGATTGACAGCCTGGATCAAGCGACGCGGGCGCTGACCTCGGTGGAGGGCGGGGCAACGATCGCGGGCGACGCTCTTGCCCGCGCGCCGGATACGCTTCGCGCGCGCCAACCGCTTCATGATCGCACCCGCTCGGCCCATGCGGCGGGGTTCATCACGGCCGATGGCACGCTCCTGGTGGCGCGCGAAGATGTCGGCCGTCACAACGCGCTCGACAAGGTGATCGGCGCGATGATCAAAACCGGCGCGCCGCGTGATCAGGGCGCGCTGGTGATGACGTCACGTGTCTCGGTGGAGCTGGTGCAGAAATCGGCGACCTGCGGATTCGCCACGTTGGTCGCTGTCTCATCGCCCACAGCTTTGGCAGTAGAAACAGCGGAGGCGGCGGGCATCACGCTCGCCTGCCTCGACCGTGCGGGCGGGATCGACGTTTTCACCCACCCGCACCGCGTTTTCTAGACCGGGTGTTCTGGGCCGCTACCAGCCGATCGCCCATTGTGCCAGCGCGATGTAGAGCGGAATGCTGAGGATCGCGACCGGTGTGCCGAGGCCCGTCGAGGTGCCGATATAAGCGGAAGGATTGGCCTCGGGCAGCGCACCGCGCAGCGTCGGCGGACCAGAGATGTCCGAGCTAGAGGCCGCCATGACCGACAGCAATACCACGCCGCCAGCGGAGAAACCCGTGAGCATGTGGGCAACCATGCCGACACCGAACCCGAGCAGGCCGTGCACGATGGGTGCGGCGATGCCGTAGAGCACGTAAGCGTGCGCCACTTTACGCAATTCCGACAACCGCAACCAAGCCTCCATGCCCATGATCAGCATCAGGATCGACAACAGGCCCCGGAACAGCGGCTCGTAAAAGCTGGTGTAGACAGAATCGGGCCGCGCGAGAATGCCGATGGCGAGGCCGATGAGCAGCGCCGAGATCGCCGGGCTGCGCAGGGTGTCGCTCAGGATCGACCGGACGACGCCAGGCTCGACACTGGGCATCCGCGGCTCGCTAGGCGCGCCCAGACCCATTGTACCGTCGCCTTGCGGGGCAGGCCCCGCCGTGGCCGTCGCCCGCGCTTCCGCCAGCTTTGCGAGCACAATCGCGCTAACGAGCGCGGCGATATCCATGAACGGATAGAGCGCGCCGATAAAGCCTTCGTAGGGGATCGCATCGTCATCCAATATCGCCATGCCTGCCGCCAGCGTCGAGGCGGAGACAGCGCCAAACAGCCCTGCTGTTGCCACACCATCGACGGAGCGGACGCCACGCCAACGCGCTAATGTCAGCGCCCCGAGACCAACAATCGCGATACCCACGATGGCGGCGCCGATAGCGGGAACCAACAGTTCGGTGAAGTTCGACTCGCGCACCGAAATGCCGGCGCCAAGGCCCACTTTGAGCAGCAGCACGATGACGATGAATTTGTAAACCGGCTGGGGCACCTCAAAGCGGCTTCCCATCGCGGCAAGAACCATGCCCCCAATCAGGAAGGCCAGGGTTGGTTTCTGAAATTGCGCCACGATGGTGGCGATAGTGTCTATGACGATGTCCATGACCGGCTCCTCGGATCTCACCCGGCGCTATCTAGGGGAGCCGGTCACTGAAGAAAAATATATCTTTTATCAAAAACCGTTCTATAAATAAGAACGATGGCCACGCTGAACTACAATCACCTGCGATATTTCCGAGCGGTGGCACGCACTGGGCATCTCGGTCGCACCGCTCAAGCCCTGAACGTGTCGCAATCGGCGCTGTCGACCCAGATCAAGACGCTTGAAGACCGCATCGGCCAAGCGCTCTTTGATCGCACGGGGCGCACCCTGACCCTGACCGAGGCGGGCCGGATCGCGCTCGATTATGCAGACCGGATCTTCTCCGCAGGTGATGAGCTTGTCGCCACGTTGGAGCGGCGGCGGAACATGGCGCAACCGCTAAAGGTGGGCGCGCTCTCGACCTTGTCGCGCAACTTTCAGCTTCAGTTTCTGCGCCCGCTTTTCGCATCGCAGAGCGCGCGGATCGATCTGCGGTCAGGCAGTATGGCGGCGCTGATGGCGGATCTGGAGATTCAGGCCTTGGACGTGGTGCTGACGACGGAGGTGCCGCCGGGCGGGGCAGCGGGGCGCTTCGCTGCGCGCAAGATCGCCGAGCAGAGTGTTGGGCTCCACGGGCGTCCTGATTTCCTCACCGGCGACACGCTGGCAGATCTGTTGCGCACCGCCCCGTTGATCCTGCCCACCGATGCGGTGATCCGCACGCAAGTGGAAGATCTGCTCCACCGCCTCGGCGTGACCGCCACCATCGCCGCCAGCGTCGACGATATGGCAATGGTGCGGTTGCTGGCGCGCGAAGGGTTGGGGTTGGCGGTGACGCCCGCGGTGGTGCTAGCCGATGAGATCGCTTATGGCCTGGTGGCGACCGCGCCCTTTGATCTCGGCGTGGTCGAGCCCTTCTTCGCCGTCACCCTGCCCCGCACCTACCCGCACCCCGCGCTGCAAGGCCTGCTGGCAGATATTGAGGAGGCGTGAGGCAGGGATTTGTGGAGAGCGAGGGCGTTGCTTACGAGGGCAACAACGCCGCCGATCAAGCATTAAAAGGACTTGTGCCTGAAATTTGTCGGTGACCGCCTCCAGTGCAAATCAAGCCTTGTGCCAGCCAACGGCGCTTCGCTGAAAATGAGCAGAGTTTCTCGGTACTTGCATGTAGTCACTTTCAAGGGTGGTTGAATTTTCCATCCAAACCGCGCTTCAGACACCTTGGTGCAATGACCGGTTTGCTCGCAGAACGTATATGAACCCGTTGCAAAGCCTTGTCCCTCCAAACACACTCTTCCGCCGGTGACACAAGCCGTTGGGTTTTGACACATCCTGCGGCGCGGAGAAGGTCGGCAAAGAGCCGATTCTGTGGAAAAACAACGTGTCGCTGGCGCAGAATGCGGCGTTTTGAACGGTGTTCGAGCGCCTTTCTTCTCAGGCTTTTTGCGTTTGCTGCGGTGCAGGAAAGATCTTTGCCAGTTTGCGGAGGTTATGGGCGGTGGCGGCGAGGAGGAATTCGTCATTCGCGTCGCATGGTCCGCGTAATCGGAGCCTTCCCAATCCGAGTATACGTTTGAGATGGGCGAAGAGCATTTCGACCTTCTTTCGGAGTTTGGCTGAGGCTTTGTATTGGTCTGTAGTGCGGATGGCGCGCGCCACATCTCGTGCGTCTTCGTGTTCTTCACGGGTGATCTTGCGGCACTCGGCTTTGGGGCAGCATTTGGGTTTGGACGGGCATGCCTGAAAGGTGTGTTTGAGAGCCTGATACTTGGCGACGCCTTTGCCTGTCGGGCCGCGATTGGGATCCGAATAGTTGCGGCGGAACTGCTTCAGGGCTTCGCCCTGAGGACAGATGTATTGGTTGTTCTTCGCATCCCATTCAAAGTCTGCTCGGGACCAGGTGCCGTCGGTGCGACCGGCTTTGTCAATGACGGGGATGTGCGGTGCGATGTTGCGATCAACCAGCCAGCCCAGCATCGGTCCTGACCCATAGGCCGTGTCGGCAATCAACCGTTCGGGATGCAGTTGGAATCTCTTCCTGACCCTGTTGAGCATGGTTTTGGTCGACCCAACTTCGGCCTGTCGGATCGAGCGCGTGGCTTCCACGTCGAGGATAACACCGTGATCCGTGTCGATGAGATAGTTGTCAGAATAGGCAAAGAATGCTGGTCCTTTGCGTGCCGCAGTCCATTGGCTGGCAGGGTCAGAAAAGGATGTGAACTTGGGCTGAACAGGAGAAGCCGCGCCAAAGGCAGCTTCATCCAAAGTGTCCAAGTATTCCTTCACAGCCCGTGGTGCAGCATCGACA
>JBCDGW010000065.1:0-19133 GCA_038750765.1 Pseudomonadota bacterium
GCCTCGACCACTCGCAGCCCGCTGATGTCATAGCCGATGCTCTCCGCCGCTGCCGCGATGGCGCCGCGCTCGCCGATCAGCACCGGCTCTGCAAGACCGGCCTCGGCGGCCTCGCGGATCCCTTCAAGCGGCTTCTCAGCGCCCGCGCAAACAAGCGCCACGCGCGGCGTCGCCATCGCTTGTGCCCGTTTCACCAAATCTTCGGGCGGTTGCGGTGGGATGGGCGACAGAAAGGGAAAGGTCATGACCGGTCCTGTGAGTGTTAGGCAATGCGGCACCGTTTATCGCAAATCGCCCCAGATTGAAGCGAGCCGTGCGTTTTGGCACGCATTTGTTCGCATGCGCACATAATATGTCCCATTTTACCAAATATACTCTAATTTTGCACAGGCTATTTATGGGTCACAGAGTAGGGAGACACGCAGATGATCACCATCACCTATAAAGATCAGGGCAACAAAGGCCGGTACGTGGCCCATGTCGACGGCCATGACGGCACAGGCGAACTGACGATATCCAAGCTATCGGACACCACGCTGATCGCTGATCACACCGGCACTGACGATAGCCTTCGCGGCATGGGTGTGGCCAAAGCTCTGGTCGAGCGGCTGGTGGCCGATGCCCGTGCGGCAGGCCAAAAGATCGTGCCGCTTTGCCCCTACGTGCGCGCGCAGGCGCAAAAACACGGCGATGCCTGGGCCGATGTGATCCAGCGCTAATTTACCCCTATCAACCCTTAGCAAGGCGAGACCCACGCAATGAGTTGGAACCCCACACAAGCCCCCGATATCGACGACAGCGCCGCGCTCAACGCGCTGGAGACCTTGATCGTGCCGCGCGCCCGCGACTTGGGCGGCTTTGAGGTGCGCCGCGCGCTACCCGCACCCCAGCGGCAGATGGTGGGGCCGTTCATCTTCTTCGATCAGATGGGCCCGGCTGAATTCATCACCGAAGGCGGGATCGATGTGCGCCCGCACCCCCATATCGGGCTGGGGACCGTGACCTACCTGTATCAGGGCGAATTTCAGCACCGCGACAGTCTGGGCACGGATCAGATGATCTATCCCGGCGAGGTGAACTGGATGCTGGCCGGGCGCGGCGTCACCCATTCCGAGCGCACCAGCCCGGAAACCCGCGCCACCCGGCACAAGCTGTTTGGCATTCAAACCTGGGTGGCGCTGCCCGAGGACCGCGAAGATATGGCGCCTGATTTCGAGCATCACAAAGCCGATGCCCTGCCCTTCCTGGACGCGGAGGGGGTCGAGGCGCGGTTGATCCTGGGCAATGCCTGGGGCGCGCAGGCGCCGGTGACGATGCAGTCTGAGATCTTTTACGCCGATGTCACGCTCAAGCCCGGCGCGCAGGTACCCCTGCCCGACGAGCATGAAGACCGCGGCGCCTACATCACTCAAGGCTCGGTTGAGCAGGCGGGCGAGGTGTTTGAAGCGGGGCAGATGATGGTGTTCCGTCCTGGCGACAGGCTATCGCTGCGCGCCGGGCCGGAAGGCGCGCGGCTGATGCTGCTTGGCGGTGCCACGCTCAACGGGCCGCGCTATATGTGGTGGAACTTTGTGTCGTCTTCGCGCGATAAGATCCATGAGGCAAAAGAGGCGTGGAAACGGGCGGATTGGCAAGGCGGGCCGTTCTCGCTGCCCCCCGGCGACGACGCCGAGTTCATCCCGATCACGCCCGAGCTCGACCGGCTCAAGCCCAAAGCCGGTCCAGATGAGACGCGATCAGAAGCGGTGGACGCTCGCGCTTAGGCGGCATAGGCCTTAATCCCCGCAGGGATAGGCAGAAATGAAAAGGTAAGGCACCTGGTGTTAGACGATCCTGAAACGCTCAAACTGGGGCCTTACCTGACTGTGGCCGACAGCAATCTGCGGCTGATCTCGGTGTTCGACGATCTCAAATACGACCGTGCCGATGCCGATATCCTCTCGCCCGCGATGCGGCGGCATTTCCTTGATAAGTTCGCCAAGCTGGGCTTTCGGCAAAAGACCGGCACCATCGTGGTCAACAAAGCCACTGACGTGCACTGCCTGATGCCGAAGTTTCACGCGCTCGGCGCCTCGCCCTTCGATATCACCCGCTTCACCGCGCGCCGCGAACAGGACTTTTACGTGCTGACACCGACGCAAACCGCTTGTCAGTTTATCGACCATTACAGCCAGGACGAGGCGGTGCAGCGCATCCGCGATCTGGTCCAGACCCAGCCGATTAATCTCTACCGGCTGATGGATTATCTGGAACGCAAGCCCAAGCATCAAAGCTTTATGAGCGCGATCGGCCACCTGCGCTACGTGCAGCGGGTCGCGGTGGAATCAGAACCGCTGTGCCGCCGCCGCGCGCTAGGCTAGGCGCGGGTACACGCTGGTGTCCCTAAAGCGATACAAGAGCTAGGCGCGCTTTGCGCTGCTGGATTACCCGGTTTGCGCAACCTGCTAGGTCACCCTCGGTTGCCAAGAATGCTATCGGCGCAGATCGCCACCGCTTGACCTGTGGCGGCCGAGTGTTGCGCCGCTTGGCCCATCGCCACCGCCATCCACCCGTCCCATAGCGAGACATCGGGTTGCGCCCGCGCGCCGCGCACCATCTCCACGAAGCGCTGATGTTGAAAAAACGTCGCGCCGTTATGGTCGCCCGCCGCTAAGATCGACGCCTCCACGTCAACGGGAACGCGGACCGGGCGTTTGGGCGCCCGCGGGCTGCGAACGAGCGCTGCCACCGGTGCGGGGCCCAGATCCTGCGGCCAAAACCGCCCAGGGCCCGGCACGAAAGCCTCGATCTTGCCCTGCGGGCCAACCGCGGACAGCTCTTCTTGATAGGCCGATCCTTCGGCGAACATGCACAGCTCCAGCATCGCCCGCGCGCCGGTGTCGAACTCAATCACCGCATAGCCGTGGTCGAGGATATCGGGCGCCGCGCCGTCGTAGCGCTCATCGCGGTGGTTGACCGCCTGACCCGCGCTCGCCATCACCCGCACCGGCTCGGCCCCCAGCGCCAACCGCATCAGGTCGAAGAAGTGACAGCATTTCTCGACGAAAGTGCCGCCGGTATACCGGTTGAAGCGGTTCCAGTCGCCCACTTTGGGCAGAAACGGAAACCGGTGCTCGCGGATCGTGAGCATCTGGATACCGCCTGTGACAGCGCGTGCCTGCTCAAGGAAGGCGGCGATCACCGGCATATAGCGGTACTCCATCGCCACCCAGATCGGCGCGGTGTACCTGTCGGCGAGCCCGCGCAGCGCCGCCGCGTCATCCTCAGCGGTAAAGAGCGGTTTTTCCACCAGCAGCGGGACCGCCCGGGCCGCAGCGATGGCCTGCATCTGTTCCACATGGCGAAAGTTTGGGCTGGCGATCAGCAGGCAGTCATAGTCGTCACGCTCCAGCAGAGCATTTAGCGTAGGCACCATTGCCGCATCGGGCGCTAAGGCGCGCACCTTGGCCGCCATCCCCGCGTCAGGCTCATAGATCGCGCTCACCGCGCAGCCAGGCAGAAGCGCGATGTTGCGCAGATGCTCCTGGCCCATCATCCCACAGCCGATCACGCCGTAGTGCACAAGATCCATAACGCCGCCCCCTGTCACCGCATCCGCTGCACGTACCGTGCTTGGTCCGGATCAAACCAGGTGCGCGAATACTCAATCGGGATGCGCCGATCTGCCCAGGAGAGCCGCTCGACAAACCCCACAGGCGTCTGCGGCGCTTTATCCAAAGCACCCGGCGCCCAGTCAGGCAGCGGCGCGACACCTACCCGATCCTCCGCCCGGGTGATCCAAAACCCCAGCACGCGGCGGTAGTAATCGTAAAGCGAGTCTGCTGCGCGCGCCGGGTCCACGTCGCCCTGATTGCTGCAAAGCCAGATTTCTTCGAGGGCGACAGGCACGTGGTTGAGGCTGCGCAGCCGGCGGATCCGCGTCGCCGTTGCAGCCGCCCCGAACGGGGGCAGCGCCTCTGGCTTGGGCCGCACACTCACCTCCAAAATCCGTGCCCGCGGCAGACCACCGCCTTCGGGCAATTCAAGGCGAAACATTGCATACAGGCTGGCATGGGGGCCGCCGCCGCTCGCGCGCACGTAATTGCCCGAGCCCTGGATCCGGCGCAGATACCCCTTATCGGCCAAATCCCCCAGCGCCTTCCGCAGTGTGCCGATGGCCACCCCCATCGTCTTGGCCATCACCCGTTCTGGCGGCAACCGCTCGCCATCGATCAACCGCCCGGCCAAAATCTCGCGCACCAGCAACTCGCTCACCTGCACATAAATCGGCAGGCTGTGGCGGCTGGTATCCTGAGAAGGTTCGAAACGAAGCGTCATTGTCTGAGTTGGGCTGGGCTGGGTTGGCCTGGGCTGGCCGGAGCGGGAAAGCCAAATTGATACACTATTGCTCTACATGAAGGGCGGTGTTACGCAAGCGAAATCGCCAGCCGAAGGACGCCCTCCCATGCCTGTTGTGCCGATCACCTCCGCCGATCTCGACGCGGCCGAGGTATCGTGGTTTTCTGCTCTTTGTTCAGATGATTACGCGTTTCTCGGGGTGCCTGACGGGACGCTACGCTCGTCGTTTACCCATTGCCGCGAGATCACCTTGGAAGCCGAGCGTCAGGGCTTTCGCAACATCCTGTGCCCCTCGTCTTATCAGGTTGGCCAGGACACGCTGAGCTTTGTGGCCGCGATGGCGCCGCTCACCCAGCGGATCAATCTGCTCGCCGCGGTGCGCTGCGGCGAGATGCAGCCGATCATGCTGGCGCGCACCATCGCCACGCTCGACCACATGCTTGAGGGGCGGCTCACGGTTAACATCATTTCCTCAGACTTCCCTGGAGAGACCGCCGAAAGCGGCTATCGCTATCAGCGCTCGCGCGAGGTTGTGGAGATCCTCAAACAGGCCTGGACCCGCGACACGATCGATTATGACGGCGCGGTCTACCACTTCGAAGGGCTGTCCACCGACCCCGCGCGCCCCTATCAAACCGGGGGCCCGCTGCTCTATTTTGGCGGCTATTCCCCGGCGGCGCTCGAATTGTGCGGGCAACATTGCGACGTCTATCTGATGTGGCCCGAGACCACGGATATGCTGGAAAGCCGGATGCGCGCGGTACACGAGGTGGCGCAACGTTATGACCGCACGCTCGATTACGGGCTGCGCGTGCATATGATTGTGCGCGATACGGAGGCAGAGGCGAAGGAGTATGCCGAGCACCTAGTTTCCAAACTCGATGACGAGTTGGGCACGCTGATCCGCGAGCGGGCGCTTGACGCGGGCTCCCTCGGCGTCAGCCATCAGGCCCGGGCACGCGAACTGGCGGACAAGTTCGGCTTTACCGAGCCGGGGCTTTGGACCGGCGTGGGACGGGCGCGTTCGGGCTGCGGCGCGGCGCTGGTGGGCTCCACCGATCAGGTGCTCACAAAGCTCGAACACTACCAAAAGATGGGGATCCGCGCCTTCATCCTGTCCGGCTACCCCCATATCGACGAAGCCAAGCATTTTGGCACCAGGGTGCTGCCGCAGATGAAAACCTGTTCGCTGCCAGAAGCCTATGGCCGGGTGCCGAGCGCGCCCCCAGCAACCCCGCTTGCGGCTGGGACACGGCATTGATCGCGCGCGTCGCTAAAGCGCCTGGGCACAAAGCGACCGCCTGACATCAGCCCCCGCTATCAGCACCTTGCGCCCCCTGCCGATACGCCCCGCAACCCCAACGGAGACCGCGCCCGATGGAACGCATTCGCCTCTCTGACAGCCTTGAGTTAAGCCGCCTCGTCTATGGCATGTGGCGCCTCGCGGATGACCGCGACACCTCGCCCGGCCATATCGACGCCAAGTTGCAGGCCTGTCTTGAGCACGGGATCACCACCATCGATCAGGCGGATATCTATGGCGGCTATACCGCGGAGGCGCTGTTCGGTGCCGCCCTGCGCGCCAATCCCAGCCTTCGCGGCCAGCTCGAGATCGTCACCAAATGCGATATCGTCGTCGATGCGGGACGCCATGCGGGGGCGCGGGTCAAGCATTACGACACCTCGCGCGCCCATATCGAAGCCTCGGTCGAGGCGTCTTTGCTGGCGATGGGGATCGAGCATATCGATCTGCTGCTGATCCACCGCCCCGACCCGCTGATGGACCATCACGAGACCGGCGCGGCGCTCGATGATCTGGTGCGCGCCGGTAAAGTGGGCGCGATCGGGGTGTCGAATTTCCGCCCGTGGGATTGCGACCTGCTGCAATCGGCGATGACGACGCCGCTCTTGACCAACCAGATCGAGATCAGCCTGGCGCGGATTGACCCCTTCAGCAACGGAGACCTGGCCTATCATCAGCGCCACGGCACGCCGGTGATGGCCTGGTCGCCCCTGGGCGGCGGGGCGTTGATGCAAGGCGACGGCCCAGTGCAGGCGGTGCTCGACGCGCTCGCAACAGCCTATAGCACTGACCGCGCTGCGGTGGCGCTGGCCTTCCTATTGGCGCATCCAGCCCGGATCCTGCCGGTGATCGGGACCAATAGCGTCGCGCGGATCAAAGCAGCCGCTGCGGGCCTCAGGGTCAGGCTCGACCGGCAAGATTGGTTCCGCCTCTACGAAGCAGCGCTCGGGCACGAGGTCGCTTGATATCGCCTGTGCTCACATGCGCGTGCTCGGTTTGGCTCGATTTGGGCGGGCAGTATTGAGGGTATACGACGCGCCAGTTGCGACGCGCCGTGTCTGATGCGCAGCGCGCCGTACTATGTCTCTTGCGTAGCGCGCCGCACCATGTCTGTTGCGCCAGGCTCAGCCGCCAGCCGCATCCACGGCCCGCCTTTCGCCGCGACCGCCACCCAACAAGAGCGATTGTGATGGCGCTACAACAGGACGGGCAGCGTAACCCTCCACCCGCCTGACCATTCTCACCCCCAAACGACCCGCGCCGCCACCCATGGCCCAATGATCATCACCGCCTGCCCGTCGCAACAGCGCGCAACCCGATGCGCAAACATCACCGCGCGCGCCTGCTGCCGCGCCAATACCGTGCGCGCAAGGTGATCCCACAAGATCCGACATGTCCGACCGGGTTGTCGCCCAGAAAATCCGCGCGCCGTCTCGGCTGGCGCGCCATCCAGCCCACGCGCCCCGTCTCAGCTGGCGCCCTATCCCGAGCCAGACCGCCGGGCCGCCTCCAGTGCTTCCTCAAGCACAGCGATATCGCCGATATGGTTGGCCATGATCAGCACCAGCCGCGCGTTCAGCGCCGCCATCTGCTCTTGCGACAATCCCTCATGGGCCTGCAGCAAGGCCGCGTAAAAATCGTCAGGGTTTTCGAGATTTGGCGCGGTGATCAATGCCGTCATCGGCGCGGCTTTCGAAGAGGGATCGGCAGACATGGGTAACTCTCGCATGGGTCACTCTCGCATCAGCGGGCTCGGCGCGGTACGGGCGCAGGCCATCACAATGCGCGCCGCGTCGCCTGGACCGCTTTGACGGGTTTGCCGTTCGAGCGCAACACATTCAACACAGGCAACAGGCGCCACCGCGCCCCGCGCGCGCGCAGCCTGGGGTCACCATGGGCCCGCAAAGGCCAAAAGCCAAAGCCCACCGCTAAACCCGCTTCGCTACGACAACGACTTCAGATACGCCTCCGCCCGGCTCAGATGCGCCTCGCGGGTGTCGTCCTTCATCCGCTCCGCAGTTCGGCACATCATCGCCCAACGGGGATTGTTCCCCAGCGCGGCCTTGTGTTTGAAGATAAATCGCCAATAGAGCCCGTCCCAAATCTCAGCCCAGTCGCCCTTGCTCCAATGGCTCATCTTGCGCACATAGTTTGAGCCCGAAAAATAGGGCTTGGTGGTGATCAGCCCGCCATCGGCATGCTGGCTCATCGCGTAGGTGTTGGGGACCATCACCCAATCATAGCTGTCCACAAACATCTCCATGAACCAGCGATAGACCGCGTCCGGGTCGAACTCACACAGAAACATAAACCCGCCCAGCACCATCAACCGCTCGATATGGTGGCAATAGCCGGTCTCCAGGACGCGGCGGATCACGTCATCGATCGGGTCGATGCCGGTGGTGGCGTCATAGAAGCTGGCCGGGATCGCGCGGCTATGGCCCCAATGATTGGTACTGCGCATCTGCACGCCCAGATCCTCATAGGTAGCGCGCATAAACTCGCGCCAGCCGATGATCTGGCGCACGAAGCCTTCGCGGGCATTGATCGGCACATCGCCGTCAAAATCGAGCACCGCATCGAGCACCTGGCCCGGCGTAAGCAGCCCCACATTGAGCATCGGCGTCAGCACGCCGTGCCAAAGCGTGCTTTCACCCTCGACAATCGCGTCTTCGTAATCGCCAAAAAGCGCAAACCGCTCGCGCAAAAACGCATCGAGCCACGCCTGCGCTGCCTCGTGACTGGTGGGGTAGATCAGCCGATCCAGGCTGCCCCAGGCATCGGGAAACGCCGCCTCGATCTCCGCCCGCGCATCCAGATCGATCTGATCGCGATTGATCGCGGGCAAATCGGGGATCTCACCCAGCATCTTTTTCGGGACCTTCTTGCGATTATCCTCGTCAAAGCTCCACTGGCCGCCTTCGGGCGTGTCGCCCACCATCATCACATCCAGTCGCCGCCGCTGGGACTTATAGAACTCCGCCATAAACCAGCGCTTGCGGCCTTGGGCCCAATCGCGATTGTCGGCGCCGCTATTGATAAAGCCGGGGCTCGTTAAAACCTCGAGCGTAAGCTGCGCCGCCTCGGCTGCGGCCCGCAGGCGTTTTGAGAGCGTAAAATCAACCGGGTCCGCCACCAGGATCGTCTCGATCCCCGCGCCGGACAGATCGGCCAAGGCGCCGCGCAATAAGTCCGCGTCGCGCTGATAGGCAATGCGGGCCACGGCATGCCCTGCCGCCTCCAGCCGCGCCTGATACCGCGCCAAAGACGCGCGATGCAGCCACAGCTTCTGTTTGTGGAACACAGCCGGATAGACGGGATCACCAAAAAACAAGGGCTCCTCGACCAGCACCACACGGTCCGGCGCCTCGGCCAGACCAGGATGATCGGCAAAGAGTTGATGCGGAAAGATAAGAAGAGCCTGTGCCATCACCACCTTCGCTGACCGGCTGCCACCCGAAGCCGCTATTTCTTCTTTTCAGAAGTACCTCGGGGAGCGCGAGGGGCAGAGCCCCTCGTATTATAAACGTGAGCGCGAGGGGCAGAGCCCCTCGTATTGTAAACGTTAGCGCGAGGGGCAGAGCCCCTCGAATGCGAGAGGCGATCCAAAGGGGCAAAGCACCCGTGCACTGTCACCATAAACCCAAGGCGCGGTGCGCAGCACCGCGCGTCGGTCGGATTGCGCGTAAGCGCAATTCGAAACCAGAACCGGTTAAAACAGCCCGATCGACCGCACCGTCACATCTGCTTCGTGATCGCGGCCGTAGGCCACGATCCCGATGCTGATGACGTCGCCGGGATCCATCTGTTGCGGCATATCCGCGTTGGAGGCCTCAAACGCAGCAAAGGGCATCTCGGTCTCCGCCCAATCCTGGCCTGCCTCAAACGGAAAGCTGTAATAGTACCACACGCGGGCGAGGCCGCTGGTGCGCACAAACACGTAGTAGGTCTCGTCATTGCCCTTGGCGGAAATCGTCAGCCCTTCCGCCTCCGCCGGCCAGCCGCCGTCAAGGCGCTGGCGCACCTGGATAAACCCGCCGTTATTGTCAGTCGAGACATCCCCCGTGAGCCGCACGGCTGCGCCGTCCTCGGTCTGCACCATCTCCGCTTGGCCCTGCGACACGCCCCCCATCACGCCGTCGGCCACATAGCTCCACCGGGTCTCGGGCGCGCTTTCAAAATCTTCCAAGATCCGAGGCATGCCGGTCTCCGACAGGGCAGCGAATGGCAGCGGCGCAAGCGCCAGAGCAAGCAGAAAAGAGGAACGGGATCGAGCCATAGGAAAATCCTTCGATTGCTTCCGCGCTGGAGATAACGCCGCAAAGCCCCGCGTCAACGCAGCGCCCATCCTCTGATCACGACACGCCAAAGGCTGACGCGTATCGGTTCCCACGATATACCTAAGCGATGAAGAGCCCTCGCCAACAAAGCAACCCATGGCCGTTTTGAGCGGCTCATCCGCCTGTCTTCGCTTTTTCGGCGATGCGCTAGAGCCTGATCACCTAACCCGCCTTCTCGGGTCTCCGCCAACCGCATTCGAGCGGAAGGGCGCCGTGATTGTGGGCAAGGTCACCGGGCGCGCGCGAACAGCCCGAACCGGCGGCTGGCGGCTGCGCGCCAAGCGGCGTGAACCGAGCGACCTAGACGCACAGATCTCGGAAATCCTAGATCAGCTCACCGACGAGAGGCGCATTTGGCGTGACCTCACCGAGCGGTTCAGCGCGGACATGTTCTGCGGCCTGTTCACGAACGGAAGCAATGAAGGCGTGGCGCTGTCGCATACAACGCTGCAGCGGCTCGCCTGGCGCGGTCTGTCACTCGATTTCGACATATACAGTGTCTAGCGCCGCGTCGCGCAAGGCCGCCACAGGCAGGATCTTTGGGCCTTCCACGCGGCCACGCGCGGCGCCCATCCAAGGTCATGGCACGCCCGAAGGCACCGCGCCTGTGATGGGTCATGCCGCAGGCAAAAAGAACGCGCTTGCCGCCGCCCAACCAGCAAGAGCCACCGGCGGCCTACGCAAGTGTCGCGCCCCTGCAAGCTGAGGCCATCTTGGCCCTCTATGAGAACCGCACAGAGTCACGCTGCAACGCGCCCCGCCACCCAGAATGTGAGCCGGGACCAAGCCGCACTTCGGTCCGCTGATCAAACGTTGATGGTAAGCCCGCTGTGCCGGCGCCGCGTCAGACCGTACCTCTTTGGATACAGCCCATGCGTCTCAGCCATGGCGCCCGCCGGTCGACCAGGTCACCCCAGAGCCAATCGGCGCGCCTCCCCTAGCGCCAATCCACACCCACCACGCCGCCGCGCAGGGGGGCTTGCGGGGGCGCGCGCCCTCGCCCAAAGTGCCGCCATGAACGGCGCCCATACCCTGGTTGAAACCTTCCTGAAAAACAATGTCGACACGTGCTTTGCCAATCCTGGCACGTCGGAGATGCATTTCGTTGCCGCGCTTGATGCGCAGACCGATATGCGCTGTGTGCTGTGCCTCTTTGAAGGCGGCGCCTCGGGGGCGGCTGACGGGTATTACCGGATGAAGCAGGATGTGGCGGCGACGCTGCTGCATCTGGGCCCGGGCTTTGGCAATGCCTTCGCCAACCTGCACAATGCGCGCAAAGCAGGCTCGGGGATCGTCAATGTGGTGGGCGATCATGCTAGCTACCACCTGCCCTACGAGTCACCGCTTAAAGGCGATATCGACGGGGTATCCGGCGCGGTCAGCCATTGGACCCGGCGCGCCCCCGATGCGGGGTCTGTCGCAGTGGACGGCGCGGCCGCAATCAGCGCCGCCCGCGCCAATAACGGTCAGATCGCGACGCTGATCCTGCCTGCCAACACCGCCTGGGACCCGGCCAGCGCCAGCGTCGCCGCGCCGGCCCCACCCGCCCTGCACCGCCCGCGCGATGCCGATATCGATGCGGCTGCTGCGCGGCTGCGCGCCCCCGGCGCAGCGCTGATGGTGGGGGGCGCAGCGCTTTGGGGTGAGGGTCTGGCGCGCGCAGGCCGCATCGCTGCCGCCACGGGTGCGATCCTCGTAACCGACACGCTGGTCGGCCGGGTCGGTCGCGGCGCGGGCACACCGATGGCGCGGATGCTGCCCTACGCCGTCGAGGCCAAAGTCGCCGCGATGAGCGATATCACCTCGCTCACGCTGATCGGCACCGAGCGGCCGGTGACCTTTTTCGCCTATCCCGGCAAGCCCAGCCTGCCCGAGCCGCGCGACGCCGCGATCATGCCGCTCTGTGCCCCTGATATGGATATCGCCTGGACCTTAGATGCGCTGGCGCAGGCCACCGGCGCGGCCAAAGCGGCGCCAAAGCAGCAGGCATTGACCCTGCCCGACCTGCCGCAAGGTGGGGCGATAGATTTGACCAAGATAGGCGATGTGTTGGCCGCGCTAATGCCTGAGGGCGCGATCTTGTGTAATGAAGGGGTGACCGCGGCGTTTCATATCATGCCGCAACTGACCGGCGCGCGGCCCCACGATATGCTGGGTGTCAGCGGCGGCGCGATCGGCTGGTCACTCCCCGGTGCAGTGGGCGCCGCAATCGCCTGTCCCGACCGCCGTGTGATCGTCTTCGTCGGCGACGGCTCGGCGATGTACAATATCCAAGCGCTTTGGACGATGGCGCGCGAGAGCCTCGATATCACCGTGATCGTCGTCGCCAATCGCGGCTATCAGATCCTGCGCGATGAGCTGGTCAATGTCGGTGTCGAGCGCTACGGCGCCAATGCGCAGGCGATGTTTGACGTGGACAATCCGCTCTTGGACTGGGCGGGCCTGGCGCGGGGGCACGGAGTGCCCTCACACCGGGCCGAGGGTATCGACGGTTTCACCAAGGCGCTGGGGCAAAGCCTCGCCGAGCCTGGCCCGGCCTTGATCGAGGTGGTCTGCCCCGATTGAGGCGCGCGCCACGGCTTGCGACGCACGCGTGGGCACACTTTTCACAGGGCAGCGCCTGGGCTCAAATCCCGAAGATATCGACGCTCAAATCGAACGATTGCGGGGGCACCACGTCCACTTCGACATCGACGCTTGCCTGACCGTCCACCAGGCTGGCCGAGAGGCTTCCCCCGATCGATGAAAACCCGCTGCCGGAAACAGAGACCGACAGGCCGATATCGATCACGCTCACCGGCCCCTGAACCACGCCGGTATCCGGGGCTGGCACGACCGGATCGAACACGAAACTGTCCAAGGCAAGATCGGGGCTCAGCGGAACATCGACGAGATCGGGCAGATCAATCGGCGAGATTTCACCGCTTGGCGCGGCGATCACCGGGTCGATTGCGAATTCATGCCACGTACCGACTGATTTTGTGATTGTTATACCCATGGTTGTCTCCTCTAACTAAGCGCGGGCTGCGCACGTGTCTCGCTTGGGCCTGGCGGACATACCGAGACATATGCGCGTCTTTGACACCGTGATTTTGCACTGGACCGGGCGCACCGATAGCTGGGAGTTTTCCCAGGCGGCGGCAGAACGCTGAAAGGCGGACCGAGATGAAATGGATAGAGGCGCTCGCGCAGGCCACATCCGTCGACGATGTGATGGCAGTGATCCGAGCCGAAACCGGCCAATATGGCGGGCTCAGCGTTGGCTACAGCTACGAGCGCGCAAGCGTGCACCACCGGCACGCGAAAAAGTCTGATAGCTGGGCCAGGATCTACTGGGAAGATTGGTCTGACAAAGACCCCTCGCGGCGCATGCCCACGCCGGAATCGGCCGTCTTTTCATATGCGCAGGGATATCCAGGCTTTGAGCAAGACGGCCAGGCAAACGCGCTTTATGAGGAAGTGCGCCGCTTCGGCTTTACCGGCACCGTCTTCGTGCAAGACATGACCGCTCAAGGTTTGCGGCAGCGCGCCGCGCTCAACATTCGAACCGATGTCAGCGAGCGCCGCTTCGATAGCTGGCGCAACACAGAAGGCGCGGTGATTAGTTTGATCGGTCAGACAGCGCTGACGCGGATGCGCGCCCTTTGGCAGGCCGACCGCACCGGATCCGACCTGCTCACGGATCGCGAGCGGCAGGTTCTAGAGCAGCTTGCTCGAGGCCACCGCACAGCCCGGATCGCCGAGCATATCGGCATTTCCACCAAGACAGTCGATTTTCACCTCACCAATGTGCGCGCGAAGCTGAAGGCCCGGACCCGCGACGAAGCCTTGGTGCAGGCGATCAAACTGGGCTTGATTGAGATCTGAGGTGACGGCTTTTGCTGCGCCGTGGGGTGGGCGCGCGCGCATGCCGACACCGCGTAAAGCCAAGGGCGGAACAGTATTGTAAAGGCAGGGGCGTAACAGTTTTCGGCGCCCACGGCAGCTTATCCAGATACCGCGTGACGATGCGCCAGATTGATGGCGCGCAGCCCGGCATTCCGTGCCCTGCAAACAGGAACGGCGCCGATTGCCCGGCGCCGTTTGTGTCACCGCATCCTGCCCGAATGCGGATGCTGGCTGCGCGGTTTACTCCAACGCCGCATCGGTGATCGCGTGGGTCCAAGCCGCCTCGCCGGGATCGGCGGTGATCACTGGATCAGAGCCGCCCGAGAGCAGCGACGCCACGGTGCGTTCAAAGTCAGCCGGGTCGAGCGCGCCGTTTGAGCCCGCCGTCAGCTTGGCGATCTCACCCATCATCCGCACCTGATGGGTCTCGGTCTGCGCGCCGGTCTCATCGTAATCGAGCACGATCCCCGCCGCTTCTTCGGCATTCTCCTCGGCGTATTTCCAACCCTTCATCGAGGCGCGCACGAACCGCACCATCTTGTCGGCGAAGGCCGGATCGGCCAGGTTTTCCTCTAGGACGTAAAGCCCGTCTTCCAGCGTCGCCACGCCCTGGTCTTCGTATTTAAACGTCACCAGATCGTCAGCGGTCAGCCCAGCATCGATCACCTGCCAGTACTCGTTATAGGTCATCGTCGAGATGCAATCGGCCTGCTTGTTTAGAAGCGGGTCCACATTGAAGCCCTGCTTGAGCACTTCCACCCCGTCATCGCCGCCCTCGGTCGGGATGCCAAGCTGGCTCATCCAGCTCAGGAACGGGTATTCATTGCCGAAGAACCAAACCCCCAGCGTGCGGCCAGGAAAGTCCTCGGGCCCGGTGATGCCGGTTTCTTTCAGACAGGTCAGCATCATGCCCGACGATTTGAACGGCTGGGCGATATTGACCAGCGGCAAGCCCCGCTCGCGTGCCGCCAGCGCTGCAGGCATCCACTCGACGGTGACATCAGCGCCACCACCGGCGATCACCTGCGTGGGCGCAATATCGGGCCCGCCCGGCTTGATCGTCACATCCAGGCCCTCTTCTTCGTAAAAGCCCTTCTCCAGCGCCACATAGTAGCCCGCGAACTGGGCTTGGGTGACCCACTTTAGCTGTAGCGTGACTTCATCGGCCGCTTGCGCCGCACCGACGCTTAGGCCCAGGGTCATCGCCCCGATAATCCAGTGTTTCATGTGTTTTCCCTCTCTGTTGGTGTCTTCCTGTCAATTTTGTTGCGACGGGTGCCAGAACGTGACCCGCCGCTCAATCGCAGCGACCGCGCCATAAAACACGGATCCTGCAAGCGCTGCGACTGCTATTTCAGCCCAGACCATATCAAGCCCCAGCCGTCCCACCTCAGTTGAGATGCGAAACCCCATACCGCGCGTCGGTGAGCCGAAATATTCAGCGACAATTGCCCCGATCAACGCCAGCGTTGTTGCAATTTTAAGCCCGTTGAAGATGAACGGCATGGCCGCGGGCAGCCGCAGCTTGATCAGGCTCTGCCAATACCCCGCCGAGTAGGTGGCCATCAGATCGCGCTGCATGCTGCTGGTATCGGCCAAGCCCTGTACCGTGTTCACCAGCATCGGAAAGAACACCATGACCACGACCACCGCCGCCTTGGAATGCCAGTCAAAGCCAAACCAATTCACCAGGATCGGCGCGATCCCGACAATCGGCAGTGCCGCGACGAAATTGCCCAAGGGCAGGAGACCGCGCTGCAAAAACGGCACCCGGTCGATCGCCAGCGCCACCGCGAAGGCCGCGCCGCAGCCAATCGCATAACCGGTGAGCGCGCCCTTGAGCACGGTGGTGCGAAAGTCGAGCCATAGGGTATCGGTCTCGGCGGCAAACTTGGCGGCGATGGCGCTGGGAGCGGGCAGGATCACCGGCGACACCGACAGCCCGCGCACAACCAACTCCCACATCACAATCAGGGTCAGCCCGAAGATCAGCGGTACCGCGATCCGCGCCGCGCGGCTGTCAGACCAAGGCGACCCGGCAATGCGCGTGTTCAGCCACCACGCCGCGGCCCAGACCAGCAACGCTGCGACGACCAAGCTCATCGCGCGAACCCCATCCGGTGCATCGCCAACCGCTGCATCAGCGCCACGAGGCTTACCAGCGCGCCCGCCAACACCGCCGCGGCGATCAGCGCTGACCAGATCATCAGCGGGTTGCCAAACTGATCGCCGATCAGGATGCGCGCGCCGAGGCCCTGGATCGCGCCGGTCGGCAGTTCCCCCACAATCGTGCCCACCAGCGCCGCGGCGATCCCGATCTTGAGCGAGGTGAAAAGGTAAGGCACCGAGGACGGCAGGCGCAGCTTCCAAAAGCTCTGCCAACCGCTGGCGCCATAGGTTTGCATCAGGTCGAGTTGCATCGCATCGGGCGCGCGCAGGCCTTTGACCATGCCCACCAGCACCGGGAAGTAGCACAGATACGCGCTGATGATCGCTTTCGGCACGGCCCGCTCCTCCACCCCGATGGAGGCCAGCAGCACGATGATCATCGGCGCGATAGCGACAATCGGCACGGTCTGCGAAATGATCGCCCACGGCATCAGCGACATCTGCATCGTGCGCGAGTAAACGATCCCCACCGCCATCAAGATCCCCAGCGTTGTGCCGAGCGCAAAGCCCATCAAGGTGGACCAAAGCGTGATGCCGCCGTGATAAACCAGGCTGCGCCGCGAGGTGATCCGCTTGTCGATAACGCTGTCGTATAACTCGCCCGCCACCTGATGCGGGGCAGGCAGGCGGGGCCGCTCCTGCGCCATGGTATCGGCGATCAGCGCGGCGAGCGGCACCGGCCCATCCGCCCGGTCAAGCGTCCAGGCGCGGTTCATGAAAAACGCGCCCGCATACCAGATCGCTACCAGCGCCGCCAAAACACACAAGATCGGCAAGACGTTACGCATCGGCTGCCCTCCTGGCGCGACGCAGCGCCTCGGCTACCAAGACCCGGCCTAGCCGCCCCGTTATCGGCATCACGCTAATCGTCATAGGCATGTCCTGCCCGCAGCCCCTCGCGCACCCGATGGGCGATCTCCAAGAACTCAGGCGTGTCGCGAATGTCGAGCGGGCGCGTGCGCGGCAGCGGGCTCTCGATCACGTCGGTTATGCGCCCCGGACGCGGTGACATCACCACGATCTTGGTGGAGAGATACACCGCTTCCGGGATCGAATGGGTAACGAATGCGATGGTTTTCCCGGTCCGACCCCACAGCGCCAAGACCTGCTCATTGAGATGATCGCGCACGATCTCATCCAGCGCACCGAAAGGCTCATCCATGAGCAGGATATCGGCATCGAAGGCCAAGGCGCGGGCAATCGAAGCACGCTGCTGCATGCCGCCCGAGAGCTGCCAGGGGAATTGGCGCTCAAACCCCGCCAGATCGACCAATTCCAGCACCCGTTTCACCCGCGCCGCGCGCTCTGCTTTGGGATAGCCCATAATCTCCAGCGGCAGCGCCACATTCCCAGCGATGCTGCGCCAGGGGTAAAGCCCCGCCGCCTGGAACACATAGCCGTAAGCGCGGGCACGGCGCGCCTCATCCGGGCTGACCCCGTTGACGCTGATATGGCCGCCGGTCGGGTGCTCCAGCCCGGCGATCACGCGCAGAAAGGTGGTCTTGCCACAGCCCGACGGCCCGATGAACGAGACGAAATCGCCCTTGGCAATGTCGAGCGTCACGCCGGTCAACGCCTGGATCGGGCCGCCCTTGGTCTCAAAGGTCAACGCCAAATCGGACGCGGAAATCACGCTCACCCGGCCAACCCCCAGAGTTTCGGCTCGGCAAACTCGACCGAATTTCCGGCCGGATCGCGCACATAGATCGAGCGGGCGCCGCTGGGCCAGGCGAAATCGGCCTCGATCGCGATGCCCTGCGCCGCCAGATGCGCCCGGCAGCCCTCTAGCGCGGGGGCGGCGACCGCGAAACACACATGCCCCGCCCCGTCGGCGCCGTGATGCGGCACCGGCAGCGCGCCCGCTGGCGCAGGACGGCGCGTCGCCTCGGCGATAAAGCACAAAACGATGGTGCTGCCAGCGCGGAAAAACACGTGGCGGCCATCGACCCGCAACACCCGCTCAAGCCCTAAAATCCCGCCGTAAAACGCCTCGGCGGCGTCAAGATCGTCGACGTAAAGCGCGGCCTCAAGCACGCCGTCAATCGCTGCCTGCCCTGTCGCTTTCGCGCTGCTCATGACGACGACCACCGCGCGACCAGCGTTTCCGTGGCCGAAAACATCGCGTGCTCGCCGGTGCCCAGCCGTTCACCGGAAATGAAGTTCTCGAGCCGGTCCCAATCCCGGCGCAGCGTGGTGCCCCAGTAATCGCGATAAAGCGCCTCATCCACTGCGCCCGAGCCCACCATCCGCGTCATCAGCGCATAGACCGACAGGATAAACCGCGCCCGACGCATCTGCTGATCGGTCAGCGCGCTATAGGCCAACTGATGCGGGCCGGCGAAAAACTCCGACCGGGCGCTGCGAAACGCCTCATCCTGCAACGTCTCATGAATTGCCGAGAGCGATTCACGCTGGAACCGGCGCACATCGGTATCGACGTCCTGCGCCTGCAGCGACAATTGCCGCCAGACAAAGCCTGTCGTCACGATCACCGCCACCGAGGCAGCAATCGTGGTGATCTCGGCTATGGCGTCGAGCCAGTTCAACGGGGATCAGACCCCGCTCGCCGGGATGCCGCTCCGCTCGACCTTGCGCGGCGCGGTCAGCTCTTTCCAGGTGGACAGCGCGCGGTTGACCGGGTTGACCGGCTTGCGCTTGATGTACTCGCCATGCCCCGCGCGGCCGGTAAACGTGCCCTCTTCCACCGCCACCTGGCCCCGCGTCAGCGTGAACCGCGGCAATCCCTTCACCGCCTTGCCTTCGAACACGTTGTAATCGATCGCCGACGCCTGGGTGGCAGCGGTGATGGTCTTTTCGCGCTCGGGGTCCCACACCACGATATCAGCATCCGCCCCGACCAGGATCGCCCCCTTCTTTGGATAGCAATTCAAAATCTTAGCGATGTTTGTTGATGTAACCGCGACGAATTCCTGCGGGGTTAGGCGCCCGGTGCTAGTCAAACGCTTCCGCGGCCAACTCGGCAAGCGCAAGGACGTCAAAAAAGCCTACGTCACGCTCGAAGAAGGCAACACGATCGACGTGACTACCGGCCTCTAGGCCCGGTACAAGACACCCAGTCAAAGCCCCCGTGCGCC
>JBCDGW010000066.1:0-18978 GCA_038750765.1 Pseudomonadota bacterium
AGCCCGATAAGCGCGCCCCCTGCCACTTTCTGATGCGGCACATCCTCTGGAAGCGCGGCCTCAGTAAAGGCCACATCAGCCCGCGCGCAAGTGCTTGGGTTGAGAATGCCGAGCGCGCCCGCATCCGGTTGATGACGCGCTTCCGCCAAGCCGCAGAGGCGCATGATTTCCGCCATGTCGGTGCGCGCATCGGCCATCACCTGCGGTATGCAGGTACCCGTGATGATGTCGTGGAACTGGTTGAGGCACAAAAGCTGCCAGGCCTGCGTAAGTTCTTCGGGGATCTGCTGCTGCCCAGCCAGTACCGCTACCAACTCAGCGCGGTGCAGCGCGGCCTCAGCCTCGCGATTAGCGCGCTTGATCCAGCCCTGACCGGTTAAGACACCGCGATGACCCTCCATGTAAAGCTCATCATCGATAACCGGCAGACTGTCCGCCAGAGGCAGCACCAAATCAACCAGATCAGAGACACGGCCCATGCCCATCTGCGGCATACCGGGCATGGCGGCGAAGGCGCGCGCCCTCGCGATCAACGCCTTCGTCGGGCCGCCGCCGCCGTCACCGTAGCCGTAGCAGATCGGCAAAGCAGGCAAAGGCGCGCCGCGCACAGCGGTCAGCGTACCATGGACCTCAGCGGCACTGAGATCGGATTTGTAATTGGTGGGAAACGGCAGATGATCGACCGGCCGCGGTGTCGTGAGGATATGCACCGGCACGCGTGTGCCATCGATGCCTTGCCATTGGAAAGTGGACCAGGGCGTCGGGTTGTGCTGGTTCCAGTTGAGCTTGCTGGTGATCAGCATCTTGAGGCCTGACTGCGCCATCAGTTGCGGCAAGCACCACGCAAATCCGAAGGTATCGGGCAGCCACAAGACGGGCGTCTCAGCGTCGGCGCCGAAGGCCTGTGCGAACCAATGCCGCCCGATCGTGATCTGCCGGACGAGTGCCTCGGCTCCGGGCATGTTGGTATCAGGCTCAACCCACATGCCGCCCAACACTTCCCATCGCCCTTCAGCGACACGGGTTTTGATCTCAGCGAATAGCTCGGGCTGGTCCACCTCGGTCATCGCATAGAGCTGCGCTTGCGAGTGACTGAAGCGATAGTCGCCGTTTTGGCGCATCAAGTTGAGCACGTTGGTGTAGGTGCGCGCGTTTTTCGCCCGCGATTCCATGACCGGCCAAAGATACCCGATGTCGATATGGGCATGGCCGATTGCGAGCAGCTTTTGCTCGGCTGGCGCGCCCGCCGCTTTCAGATCGCGCTCAAGCCCCGCCAAAGCCCCAGGGGCGGAGGCAAAAAACGCCGCACCAATCGGGTCGCGGGTGTCCAGCGTCACAAAGGCTCGGTCAAGCGCGTCGAGCAGTGCCTCGCGCAAATGCGCCTCATAGCCCGGCAGGGTCGCTGTCTCCCAGGTACAGGCGGCCAGTGTCAGAAACGCCTCAAGTGCGGGGTCACGCTCAACAACGAAAGCTGGGCGCATGATCAAACGGTCTTGGGCAGCAGGGTCAGGCGGCCAGCCCGCCCAGCCGGTCCAACCGGCCAGCGTCAGCCGATGTGGGCCGGGCTTCACGGCCTGACCCAAACTGATCAAATGGTGGTGGCGATCCGCCGAGCCCACCGCCACCCCGTCTATCCAGACCAGCGCCTCAGGATGGTTGAACACATCCCCCATCGAGCCAAACGGCATCCAGAGCGCGGGCTGGTGCCAGTCCTCGGGCAGCGTGAAATGCGAATGCAGAGCGAAGTGTTGATCGACACCCGCCCAGTAAGTGCCCGGCGCGATTTCGGGGAGATGGTCGGTGGGGCCCTCGAAATCGGGCTGCGCCAGAGCATCGCGCATCCAATTCAGCCGAAACGGCGGCAGCGGCAGCATTTGCGGAAAGCGGTGGTCGCGTACCAGATCTAGGCGGTGGGCGATTTTCTCCGCGGTGAAGCGGAAAGCGTGGTTCATCGACCTGTCCTGAGCTCGAAACCAGGCACGTCACCGCGATAGACCGTCTGATAGGCATCAGCCCCTTGAGCGCTCAGCGCATCAAGACGGCTTTGGCCCTCCTCCGCGGTGCCCCAATCACGGCTCACGTCAGGCCACGGGATCGAGTCGATCAGAAGCCGCGTGTAAGGGTGTTGCGGATCTCCGATCACAGCCTCGGGCGGACCGGCCTCGACCACCCGCCCGTGATAGAGGACCATGACGTAATCGCTGACATGATAGGCCGTCGCCAGATCATGGGTGATGTAAAGGATTGAGATGCCGTTTTTGTCCTTCAGATCGTAGATGTTCTTCAGGATCGTCGCGCGCAGCGAGGCATCGACCATCGATACCGGCTCATCCGCGATCAGCACTTTGGGCGATAGCATAAGCGCGCGCGCCACGATCAGCCGCTGGCGCTGGCCGCCTGACAGCTGATGCGGATAACGCCGCAAAACCAAATCTGGGTCGAGACCGACCGAGCGGCAAGCCTCCTCCATCGCGCTTTGCGTATGCGACGGCGATTGCGCCAGCCCAAACCGTTTGAACGGGTAGCTGAGCATATGATCGACGCGGTAAAATGGATTGAAGCAAGCATAGGGGTCTTGGAAAACCGCCTGCACGTCCTTGCGGAAGCCGATCTGTTGCCCGGCGGAAAGCGCGTTGATGTCTTGGCCGCGGAACAGGACCCGCCCTTCGCTCGGCGGATTGAACCCGAGCATCAGGCTTCCCATCGTGGATTTGCCTGATCCTGATTGCCCGACCACCGAGATGATCTTGGGCACGGCACCGTCTAAGGTGAACGACAGCGGGTAGAGCGCGGTGTTGCTGCCATAGACCTTGGAGACGCCCTCAAACTGCAGCAGCGGCCCGGCTTCCCCTGGCACCAGATCGGCAGAGGGGGTGATGAAGCTATCGCCGCCCACCAGCGGCACCGATGAGATTAGCTCACGCGTGTAAGGATGCTCGGGCGCTTCGAGGATCTGTTTAACCGTGCCAAACTCGACCAATTCGCCCAGTTTCAGCACGGCGAGGTCATCCACCGACTGCGCCATTAATCCCATGTCATGGCCGATCAGGATAAGCCCGGCACCGATCTTGGCCTGCACATCGCGCAATGTCTGCATCACCTGGCGCTGCGTGATCACGTCGAGCGCGCTGGTTGGTTCGTCGGCGATGATCAGATCGGGCTCAAGACACACGCCGATGGCGATGCAAACCCGCTGTTTCATCCCACCTGAAAGCTCATGGGGGTAAAGCCGCCCGACGCCGGCGTCTAGCCCAACGCTTTCCAACACAGCCTTGGAACGGCGCTGCAATTCGGCCTGCTCGACCACGCCCTCATGCGCTTTGATCCCGTCCCAGATCTGATCTTCGACACGCATCACCGGGTTGAGCGAGTTCATCGCGCCCTGCGGGATGTAGGCGATCTTTTTGAGGCGGACGCGGCGCATCTCCTCTTCAGACAGCGCGAGCACATCGGTATCGCCGAGCGAGTTGAGATGGATCTCACCGCCCGCGACAAAACCGGGTGCTGCCAGCATCCGCATGGCCGCCAGCGCAGTCGTCGTCTTGCCCGACCCGCTTTCACCGATAAAGCCGATCCGGCGTCCTTGCGGCACCGAAAGGTCAACACCGCTCACCGCGTGCACCACGCCCTTGGAAGTGGGAAAATCGATTGAGAGGTTTTTGATATCGAGGATGGTCATCGCCGCCGCCTTACAACCGGCGCAGGCGCGGGTTTGAGATTTCATCGAGGCCCAGATTGATCAGCAGGAGGCCCACAAACATCACCGCGAGCAGCAAGGTTGGGATCCCCCACCACCACCAGAGGTTTTGGATCAGCGCGCCCGAATTGATCGCTTCGTAGATCGTGCGGCCGAGCGTCGGGATCCGCTGCGGGCCAAGGCCTAGTACTTCGAGCCCGACAGCGGTGACAATCGAGGTGGTGACATTAGCGATGAATGATCCGAAGAGGTACGGCACCAGGTTCGGGAGCATCTCACGGAACATGATGTGGAGCGTCGGCGCCCCCGATAGCCGCGCCATTTGCACATAACCGCTCTCGCGCATCGACAGCACCTGCGCACGGATCAAGCGGGTTGGCGATTGCCACACAAAGCCTGCGATCAAGACTGACATCATCAAGAGTGAGACATCGCCATAGGCGGATTGGAACACCACCAAGATCAAGAGCGGCGGGATCGTGATCATCACGTCGGAGATGACGCGAATGACATCGTCAACGCGGCCCCGGATAAAGCCCGCGCAAAAGCCTAGAAAGATACCGATGCTCATGCCGATCAGCGAGGCGACAACGCCGACCATCAGCGAATTCGGGGCCCCCACGATCAACAACGAGAGCATATCGCGCCCTGCCCCGTCAGTGCCGATAGGGTGCTCCCAAACGCCGGGCTGCTTGCGCAGATTTTCAAAGCCGACCGGCGGCAGCTTTAGCGGGGCCGATCCGGTAAAGACCATCTCAGTGTCCCAAAATGCGCGCCCAGCGATGCCAATGAACACGATCGCTAGCAAGATGCCCGCACCCCATAAAAGCTTGGGGTTGAGCCATGGATTATCGAACCGGCGCATCCGCCGCGCGCGGCGCTTGTCTTCGCGGGTTTGTGCGATGTCAGCCATTTTGGTCAGCCCTCATGCCGGATGCGCGGATCAATGAACGGATACACCAGATCAACCAGGAACACCGAAAGCGCCGTCATCAAAATGATGATGTAACTGGAGCCTTGGATGACGGGAAAATCCTGATCCAAAATGGCGTCATAGATCAGCTTACCCATGCCGTTATAGGCAAAGATCCGTTCCACCAGAATTTGCCCCGCCACAAGCAGCCCGATCTTGAGCGCAAAGGCGGTAATCTGCGGCAGGATCGCGTTGCGGATCATGTAGCGGTAGAGGATGTAGCGCGGCCGCAGCCCCTTGGCCTCGGCGAGCTTGGTGTAATCCTCGCCCTGCACAGTGATCATCAGACCGCGCATCCCCAGCGCCCAAAACCCGAAGGTGACCACGACGATCGAAAGTGCGGGCAGGAAGCCATGGTACATCACCGATTGCACAAACGCCCAACTCCACCCCGGCTCAACGGTTAGGCCGTAACTGCCCGTGAGCGGAAACCATCGGAGCTTGGCCGAGAACACATACATCAACAGCAACCCCGACAATATTGGCGGGATCGATGTGAGGATCATCGCCGCCGGGATCGCGACTTTGACGAGTTTTGGCGAACGGTCCCACACCATGAAGGCGCCAAGCGCATTGCCGATGATGAAGGTGATGATGACCGAGAAGATCATCAAACCAAGCGTCCATGGCAGCGCGCGGGCGATGAGCGACGAGACTTCGGTGGGGAACGACGCGGTGGACAGCCCAAAGTCGAGCAGCACCACGTTGCGCATGTATTTGAGATATTGAACGACAAGGGGATCATTCAGGCCAAACCGCTCTTGCAGGGTGGCCAGGATCTCTTCGGAATTGGCGACCGTGCCGCCCGCGGCGGCCATGCGGCTGAGCATGATATCCGCCGGATCGACAGGGGACAGACGCGGGATGATCCATATCAGCGTCGCCGCGATCCATATTGTCAGGACCAGGGTGATCACTCGGTTGATTAGGTATGAGCGCGGTATCCGTCCCATCGGTGCCTCATCGCTAATGCGTATTTCTGTCAAACGCCGTGGGCCTCGGCTGACCTGCGCGGTATTGTGATCAAGTTTCGGGATCGGCCGTTACCGACGCGCCGCTTGCCCAACGCTCAGCACGCGCATGATGACCAGATCAGCTTATTGCCCGTCGGCGAAGCAGGCCCGGGCTCATCGACGAGCCCGGGCCGCCGCCGTTAGTTGGCCTTTTCCAAATTGTGGATCACCTGATGCATGTGACCCCACCAATGCGCCGGATGGTTGTAGGCATTCTCGGCGGTGGGCCAGCCAGTCCAATAGGTGGTGTTGTAAGGCAGCAGCTTGGCCGCCTGCACCAACGGAACGAAGGGCACCTCGGCTTCGAGATAGGCATAGGCCTCGGCCACCAGCCCCGGCACAGACGGATCATCAAGCGCAAGATCACCCATCTTCGCGACGATATCGGTGTAAGCGCTCGCGCCTTCGCCATCCCACCGCGAGGTGTTGTTAAACCCTGGCGAGCGTTCACCGACCGGCACCACGCTTTCGGTGGTGTATCGGCTCATCGACGACCACGGCTCATTGACCGACCCGCATGAGAGCCAGCTATAGGTCATCTCAAACTGGCCAAAGGGCAGCACCTCGCCCCAAAACACCCCGTTCTCGACCGGCACTGACTTGGCGGAGATGCCCGCGCGGTTGAGCTGTTCCACCACCACATCGATGGTGCGGGTGTATTCGGTTGAGGCGGAATTGACGTGGATGCTGACCGACAGGTCATTACCGTCCTTTTCGTAGATCCCGTCATCGCCTTTGACCCAGCCCGCGCCCGTTATCAGCGCGTCAGCCGCCGCCACATCAGCGCTTGGCGAAATGCTGAGCCCGGCTTCTTTGATGGCATCGATGAACGACCCCATCGACCCGTATTGAACAAACATCGTCTCAGAGGCGGCTGTTGTCCCCTCATACGCCACGTTGACGATTTGCGAGCGGTCGATGATCAGGCTGATGGCCTTGCGCATATCGGGGTCATCCCAAGGCGCCAGCGTGGTGTTGATCTCCATTTGGCGCGAGCAAGGATCGGGCCAAGCAAAGGGGTAATCGTCATACCACGCTATGACGTTGGGGTTTTGCGCTTTCACCGCCTCAAACGTGCCGATGGTCACGTTATGGGCCACGTCCAACTGATTGGCGGCGAGCAGTTGCGCGCGGCTTTCTTCACCACCCGTTTCCAGCCAGATCAACCGGCGCGGCGCTGGCAGATCGGTGAAGCCGGTGGCGGCGCCCCAGTAATCGTCGTTTCGATCCCAGATCATGCGGTTGGTGGCGCCGGAGGTGTAAGTGTAGGGACCGGTGCCGATAGGCGGGAAGAACGCGAAGGTCGCCGCGTCTTGTCCAGCCCAGATATGCTCGGGCATGATCAGGAATGAGCCGAAGATGCGCGTGCCGAAGTTTTCAACGGCGAAACGCGGGTTTGGCGCGCTGAGTGCGAAGGTGATTGTCAAATCGTCCACCTTCGTCACCGACGCCACTTGCGCGCGGATCGTGGCCGCTTCACGCGAGGACAGCTCCTCGTCGCCCAGCGCCATCTCGACGGTGAACACCACGTCATCGGCGTTGAACGCTTCGCCATCCGACCAGGTCACGCCTTCGCGCAGCGTCAACGTCCATTCATCAAAGCTGTCGTTGGGCTCAAGCGCGGTACCCAGCCAAGGCTCGAGATCACCGGTTGTATAGTTGAGAATGAACAGCGGCTCCCACATGGCTTGATGCGCGCCGTGCTGGCGCTTGGTGCCCGGCGTAAACCAGTTGAAATTCTCAGGGTCTTTGATCGTGCGGTCGAGATCGAAGATCACCGTTTCCTCGCGCGGCACATCCTGCGCGAGCGCGCCGCTTAGCGCGGTAAGTGCCAAGGCCGACGCCAAAAGCGTTGTTCTTATTATCATCAATGTCTCCTCCCTTTTTTGTTTCGCGCTGCCTTTGGGCTTAGCGCGCATAGTCCATCACCAAGATGCGTGTCTCGCTCGGCAGGTCGGCTGCGGCCAATGAAACCTCGCAGCCGAACGCAAAATCAACCTCGCGCTCCTCGTCGAAGCGGCTCAGAAACGCGCTGATCCATTCCATGCTGCGCGGCTTGTAGGTGAGCGTGCGGAAGTGCATCGGGATCACCAATTTCGGCGCAGTCTCACGGATCACTCGCGTGACCTCGTCCAACGATAGCACAAACCCACCTGCGCCAGCGAGCGCGAACAGGACATCCGCGCCGCGCAGAAAGTCAACCTGATGCGTATCGAGATCGTTGCCGCAATCACCCATATGCGCGAAGGCGATGCCATCGACCTCAAAGCGGTACATCGCGTTGGCTTCGGGATGATGCAGGGGATGGGTCTCTATCTCCATCGCTTCAACGGCGCGCACTGCCAGGCCTGCAACCTCTGCCGAACCGCCTGCGCGCACCGCATCAAGGCAGTTGAGCCAGGCATGGTCGCCCGGCACAAGATCATGCCGGCAATGGGCGCTGTCGTTGTCGGATGAGGTTAGGACGATGTCGGCCGCGTCACTGATCGGCGCATAGCCGAGCTCTTCAGGTGTGTAGGGATCGCAGATAATCCGCCGACCATCCGCGGCGGTGATGGCGAACGCCGCCTGCCCATACCATTTTACGTCAGTCAATTGTTCCCCACCACATGCGGGCTTGAGGTTTTGGTTACATCATTATTGGCAGGTCGAGGGTGATGTGCCCAGCGGCCTGTGGGATCTTCGCCGCGGCACAAGATCGCTTCGACGCCACGCGCCCAGGCGGTATCGACGATCTCCACGTCGGGCGGGCAGTAGCGCAGCGTAAGGCCACATCGACGCCGCGCGCTATGATTGGGCAGCGAGCCATGCACCAACATGTCAGCGTGCAGCGAGATTTCACCGGCGCGCAGCGCGTTGAATACCGGCGCGCCCAATCGCTCGGCCCCCGCTGTCTCAAGATGAAACACGCTATCGGCGCCGGTTTCCTGCACCGGTATGCGCCCCATCGCATGGGTTTTGGGAATGAACATCATCGCCGCGTTCTCTTCATCGACGTCGTCTATTGCGAGCCACACCGTCACCGTGCGCGCAGGCGACAGGCGCCAAAACGCAGCATCTTGATGCCAGGGTACTTTGCGAGGATCGCCTGCCTTCTTCGACAAGATGGCGGTGGCCCAGCACAGCACATTTGGCCCGACAAGATCTGATACAGGATCAAGAATACGGGGGTCAGTGGCGATATCCCAAAGACCCGAAAGCCGGGCTTGATAGCAGTTGATCCCATACGCGCCCTTGTCACCCATCGCCACCATCAGCCCGTCGATGTAACGGCGGATCTCGCCAATCTCCGAGTGATCGAAGATGGCAAAAGGGCGCACATAGCCTTCACGGTTGAACGTGGCGATCTGAGCGCGAGACAGGCGCGCGCCGGGCTGTTCCGGCACCGGTTTGAACTGCAGATCCAAATTCTCTGCGAGCATCTTATGCTCCTCCCACCCGGCACAGTAGCGAGCCCTGCGCCCCTGCAAACGCCGGAGATTGAGGATTTTTTGTGCTATTTTGATTTTTTTGCTGACTTATGACGCGTTTCTTGTCCCAATGGCCCGATGGACACGAAACATCACATGGCGGACAGCTTTTTCAGCGGTCGCGATCAGTACCGCCTATCGCGTCATGCCCTGCCGCATGGCACGCCGCAGCCTTGCCACGATCACACCTTCTACGAGGTGTGCATCGTCGAGAGCGGCCATGTCAGGCACTATGTTAACGGCCAGGAACAGCTGATTGGCCGTGGCGCCGTGGCATTCCTGCGGCCTTCCGATTGTCATGCGATGCAGGCTGCTGGTGATAGCGAGGCGACAATCATTAACGTAATGTTGCGTGCGCAAACCGCCGATCACCTGGGCGAGCGCTATGGCGATGAGTTTGGCGGGCGGTTCTTTTGGTCGACTGACGCCCTGCCCGACACCCATTTTCTCAGCGGCCCGCGCATTGAACGGGCAATCAATACCGCGCTTGAGCTGGAAAACTCGCGCCGGACCTTGTCGCGGATTGAGGCGTTTTTGCTGACGCTTTTGACCCGGGTGATAGACTTTTCCGCCAGCGTTCCAACAGATGCACCGCGCTGGCTTGCCGCCGCCTGCCATGGGGCGCGCGCGCCTGACGTGTTCCGCCGCGGCGCCGCCGGTTTTGTCGCTGTTGCAGGGCGCGGGCACGAACATGTTTGCCGCGAAGCACGGCGGCATCTAGGGCTCTCCCCCTCGGCGATTGTCAATCGGATCCGGATGGAGCACGCGGCCATGCGTCTGAGCGGCAGCGATATTGCTGTCGAAGCCATCGCGCAGGAATGCGGGATCGAGAACCTGAGCTATTTCTATCGGCTCTACCGCGCCCATTATGGCGCCACGCCGATCGAATACCGTCGCCGCCACCGCGCCATGGCGAACGCCGCTCGAAGTCGGGTGGAGGCGCTGTCGGATTAAGGTTATGACCCTTGCGCAATAGGCTTTACGTTGGCGGGCTGCATCCCCGCCGACAGGGCCATAGAAGTAAGGGCGAAGAACATGGCCTACACTGCGTCTCACTGGGGTAGCTACGAGCTTGACGGCAATACCGGCATCAAGCCAATCGATGTCGACCCGCGGCCGTCGCGGATAGGCCGTGGTTGGGTTTCTGCCGCGCGGGATCAGAACAGTCGCATCCTCACCCCCGCCGTGCGCAAGGGCTGGCTGGACGGCGATGGTGGCACAGCGCGCTGCGATGACACGTATGTCGCGCTGAGTTGGGACCAAGCCAGTGCGCTCGTGGCGCGCGAACTAACCCGCATCAAAACCGAGTATGGCAACGGCGCGCTTTTTGCAGGGTCTTATGGCTGGGCGAGCGCGGGGCGGTTTCACCACGCGCAAAGCCAAATGCGACGGTTCCTTAACTTGGCGGGCGGTTTTGTCAGCAGCCGCGATACCTACTCGCACGGGGCGGCCGAGGTTTTGTGGCCCTTTGTTCTAGGGATGGGCAACCAGGCGCTGCAAGATCAGATGACCAGCCTCAGCCTCGTGGCCGAGCATTGCGAGCTTTTGCTTGCGTTCGGCGGCATCTCTGAGCGGACAGCGCAGGTAGCGTCGTCGGGCACCACCACCCACGATGTGGGCCCGTGGCTGGAGCGGCTGCACGAACGTGGCGCGCGGGTTGTGAACATCTCGCCGCGTGCTAGCGACTATCCCGGCGCTGAATGGGTGGGCCTGCGCCCGGGAACAGACACCGCTTTAATCCTTGCCTTGGCGCATAACGTGGTCACAGCCGGTGCTGCCGACACCGCGTTCCTAGAGCGCTATACCAGCGGCTGGCCTGAATGGCGCGCTTATCTGCTAGGCGAAACCGATGGGCAGCCCAAAACCGCGGCGTGGGCGGCGCCAATCTGCGATATTGACGTCGAAACGATCCACGACTTAGCCAACGCGTTGATGACCAAGCGCAGCATGATCTCGATGACCTGGGGCATGCAGCGCGCTGACCATGGCGAGCAGACCATCTGGGCTGGGCTCGGCCTGGCCTGTATCTTGGGACACATCGGCCAGCCCGGCCTCGGCTACGCGTTTGGCTACGGCTCGACCACATCTGTCGGTAGACCTTGCCGCTACATTCCTTGGCCATCGATGCCAGCCGGTAAAAACGGGGGCGCTGATTTTATCCCGGTGGCGCGGATCACGGATATGCTGCTGAAGCCCGGCGCCGCCTACACCTATGCTGGCGAGACGCGGCACTATCCCGATATCAAGATGGTCTATTGGGTGGGCGGCAACCCCTATCACCATCATCAAGATCTACGGCGATTGGAACAAGCCTGGACGCGGCCGCAGACGGTTGTTGTGCATGAGACCTGTTGGACCGCAACCGCGCGGCGCGCCGATATCGTGCTGCCCGCAACGACATCGCTGGAGCGCGCGGACTTGATGATGAACCGCCGCGACACCCGCCTTTTATATATGTCGCCATTGATGGCGCCGCAGGGCGAGGCGCTGTGCGAGTTCGACATTTTCTGCAAGATCGCTGCGCATATGGGCTTGGAGGACGCGTTTACCGAAGGCAGGGACGAAGCTGCTTGGCTTGGCCATCTTTGGGCGCGGGCGCGGAAGACCGCCGAGCGCGAAGGGTTCATCCTGCCTGACTTCGACGCGTTCAAGGCGATGGGCCGTGTTGATCTGCCGCCGGAAGAAGCACGCCGAGATCATATTGCCTTGCGCGATTTCGTGGCGGACCCTATTGCCGCACCGCTGCGCACCGAGAGCGGGAAGATCACGCTTTTCAACGCGCGCATCGACAGCTTTGACCTTGCTGATTGCCCCGGCCATCCCAGTTGGCTGCGCCCGGCAGAATCGTTGCTCGATGCCGGTACCGAAGACGCGTTACAGCTGATCTCGCCGCAGCCCGACACCCGGCTGCATAGCCAAAATGATCGGGGCTCAGAGGCGCAGAGCGATAAGATCAAGGGACGCGAGCCAGCCTATATGCATCCTGACACTGCTCGCTCGCGGGGCCTGGCTGAGGGCGATATCGTGCGGCTTTGGAACGCGCGCGGCGCTTGTTTGGCGGGCCTGCGCTTTGATCCAGCGATCCGGCGCGATTGCATCTCGCTTGCCACCGGGGCGTGGTATGACCCGCAACAGCTCGCAGACGGCACGTGGCTTGAGGTGCACGGCAACCCCAATGCGGTGACGCTTGATCAGGGGAGTTCCGGCCTAAGCCAAGCCAATATCGCCCATACCTGCCTTGTGCGCATCGAAAAGTGGGACGCGCCCCTGCCCGCTTTGCGCGTGAATACACCGCCTCCGATCACAAGCGCGCCAGTCGACCTTTAGGGATACGCGGCCCCGGCGGCCTGAAACCGCGGGTCACTCGAAACCAGCGCAAAGTTGCGAACGATTCTCAATTTCCTTGACTCTTGCGATTGATTTGCATTTACAGGTTATCACGTCAGGAAATTTTTCGGAGAGTGACATGGCGATGAAAGCACTTGCCCGCATGACATCTGTGTTGGTTCTAGGCCTAGCCCTTGCTCCAACCACCTTGGCGGCGGACAAACTGAAGGTGGTGACCACCTTTACCGTGATTGCCGATATGGCGCGCAACGTGGCGGGCGACGCCGCCGAGGTTGTCTCCATCACGAAGCCGGGCGCTGAGATCCACGGATATGAGCCCACACCGCAGGACATCGTCCGCGCCAGCGACGCCGATCTGATCCTTTGGAATGGGCTGAACCTCGAATTGTGGTTCGAGCAGTTCCTGGGCAATCTGGGCGACATCCCCTCGGTCACCCTTACCGACGGGATTGAACCGATCGCCATTGCGCGCGGCAGCTATGAGGGTAAACCCAATCCGCACGCGTGGATGGGGCTCGACAACGCGATCATCTATATCGACAACATCGCGGCAGCGCTGACCGAACAAGACCCTGACAATGCCGCTGTCTACGCCGCTAATGCGGAAAGCTACAAAGACGCGTTGCGGGAGACGATTGAGCCCCTGCGCACAGCAATTGCAGAAATCCCGGCTGAGCAGCGCTGGCTTGTGACATGCGAAGGTGCCTTCAGCTATCTGGCCCGTGATTTCGGGATGCAAGAGCTCTACATCTGGCCGATGAATGCAGATCAGGTTGGAAGCCCGCAACAGGTTCGCGCGGTGATCGACGGTGTGCGCGACAATGCCATTCCGGTGGTCTTTTGTGAGAGCACGGTGAACACGGCCCCAGCCGAGCAAGTCGCTCGCGAAACCGGCGCGCTTTACGGCGGCGTCCTTTACGTCGACAGCCTGTCAGAAGCGGGCGGAGCCGTCCCCACCTATCTCGATCTGCTCACCGTCACCGCGACAACCGTGGCCGATGGGCTTGCGGCGGCGACAAACTAGGGAACGCTTGGCGATGAGTTTGGCGATGGGTGACGCGCGACCAGACGAAGGCAGTGGCATTTCTGCCCGAGACGTCACTGTCACCTATCGCAACGGCCACACCGCGCTTTGGAATGCGAGCTTCGCGATCCCGCGCGGCACGGTTACGGCGTTGGTCGGCGTCAATGGGGCTGGCAAATCAACGCTTTTCAAAGCGATCATGGGGTTTGTTCCTGTTGCTCAAGGGCAGATTTCGATCCTCGGTCGTCCGGTTTCAGAGGCGCTCGCCAGTAACCTTGTCTCCTATGTTCCCCAATCGGAGGAGGTGGATTGGGCCTTCCCGGTCCTTGTGGAAGATGTCGTGATGATGGGCCGCTACGGGCATATGGGCTTTCTGCGTCGCCCGAAACCTGCCGATCACAGCGCGGTGGAGGCCGCGTTGGCCCGCGTGAACATGCAAGAGTTTCGCAAGCGGCAGATCGGCGAGTTGTCCGGTGGGCAGCGCAAACGCGTATTCCTGGCCCGAGCGCTCGCGCAAGACGGCCAGGTTATCTTGCTCGATGAGCCCTTCACCGGCGTTGACGTGCAAACCGAAGCCCAGATCGTAGCGCTCTTGAAGGATCTGCGCGACGAAGGTCGGGTGATGCTTGTCTCAACCCACAATCTAGGCTCGGTTCCTGAATTCTGCGATCGCACCGTCCTCGTGAAAGGCACCGTGTTGGGCTATGGCCCGACCGAAACCACTTTCACCCGCGAAAATCTCGAACAGGCTTTCGGCGGCGTGCTGCGGCGGTTCACGCTTGGCGGCGCCGACCTGCACGACGACGAGGACGCGCGCGAGGTTACCATCTTCACCGATGATGAGCGCCCCCTTGTACAATATGGCGAGAAAACACAGCGCAATGAGACGGCGCCGTGATCAACACGCTGCTTGAGCCTTTCACCTACAACTACATGACCAACGCGATGTGGGTTTCTGCCCTGGTCGGCGCGATCTGCGCGTTTCTGTCCGCCTATCTGATGCTCAAAGGGTGGTCATTGATCGGCGACGCGCTGGCGCATTCAGTCGTCCCTGGTGTCGCGGGCGCCTACGTCCTCGGTCTGCCTTTTGCCCTCGGCGCGTTTTTCGCAGGCGGCCTTGCGGCGGTGGCGATGCTGTTTCTGTCCGAGCGGGCGGGCCTCAAGGTGGACGTGATTATCGGGCTTATTTTCACCTCCTTTTTTGGGCTCGGGCTATTCATTGCCTCGATTAACCCGATTTCCGTCTCGCTGGAGACGATCACGATGGGCAACATCCTCGCGATCTCGCCTGAGGACACGCTGCAACTGGCGATCATCGGCTTCATCACGCTGGCGATCTTGCTGGCGAAGTGGAAAGACCTGATGATCGTGTTCTTCGATGAAACCCATGCCCGCACCATCGGGCTGCGCCCCGGCCTGCTGCGCGCGATCTTTTTCGTGCTGCTCTCAGCCAGTGTCGTGGCGGCGATGCAGACAGTTGGCGCGTTTCTAGTCATCGCTATGGTGGTGACCCCTGGCGCAACGGCCTATCTGCTGTGCGACCGGTTTCCGCGGCTGCTTGTGACGTCGGTTCTGATCGGCACGCTCACCAGCTTTTTCGGTGCTTACTTCAGCTATTTTCTCGACGGGGCCACGGGCGGGGTCATCGTGACTTTGCAAACGGTGTTGTTTCTTTTGGCTTTCGTCTTCGCGCCCAAACATGGGTTGTTGGCGGCAAAGCGACGGGCGCGCCTCGCGGTGGCGCAAGCGGCAAGCGCTTCCTTGCAGAGGGTCAAGTAGATGGATGCGGCGACCTTATTGCTGCCGTTCCAATTCCCGTTCATGCAGAACGCTTTCGCGATTGCAGCCATCGTCGCGGTGCCCACCGCGCTTCTGTCATGTTTCCTGGTGGTGAAGGGCTGGGCCCTGATGGGCGACGCGGTCAGCCATGCGGTTCTGCCTGGCATCGTGTTGGCGTATGTTTTCGGCGCGCCGCTGATCCTTGGCGCGTTTGCCGCCGGGATGCTTTGCGCCGTGGCAACTGGATATCTCGCCGACAATAGCCGGGTGAAGCAAGACACCGTGATGGGCGTGGTGTTCTCCGGCATGTTTGGGATCGGCCTTGTCCTCTACGCATTCGTCAACACCAGCATGAACCTGGACCACATTTTGTTCGGCAACATTCTAGGCGTTGATGGTGCCGAATTGCTCCGCTCGGGGGTAATCGCGATCGCTGTCTCGTCTGTGCTGGTGCTCAAATGGAAGGATTGGTTGCTCCACAGCTTTGATGCAGCGCAGGCCCGCGCGGCTGGTCTGTGGGTCAACTGGCTCCATTACGGGATGCTCGCGGCGCTTTCGCTTACGATTGTGGCGACGCTGACCGCTGTGGGGCTGATCCTGGCGATCGGGTTGTTGATCGCGCCGGGTGCCATCGCATTCCTGCTGGTACGCCGCTTCGCCACCATGCTTTGGGTGTCAGTGTTGATTTGTCTGGTCGCGATGCAGCTGGGTGTCTACGCCAGCTTTTTCATCGACAGCGCGCCTGCCCCCACGGTGGTTTTGATCCTAACGGCGATGTTCATCGTCGCTTTCACCTGGCGCCAAGTCCAAAACCGGCGCAATGCTGCGCGCCAAGTCGCCGGTCCAGAGAAGCCGATGCCGTTGGCGTCAGATGCAAAGGCAGCGCGCTAGTCGGGCTCTAGTCCCGAGCGTTGGATTTAACCGGCAGCGGTGACCGACCTCCGGTGGGACAGGGGGCGTTATGCCCATACCGGGCGCGCAACGCCATGCGTGAATGGGCTCACCTATTATGCACTTTCGCGATCGCACGGCGCAGATCGTCGATCAAACGGTGGAAAGGCAGGGATGCAGTGTTCTCGGCGCGCCCGATCAGGACATAATCCCATCCATGGCGGCCTTCGAACGGAAGGGTGGCCCGCGCCGCCTCCCGCAGCCTGCGTTTCGCCCGATTGCGCGCCACGGCGTTGCCCACCTTCTTCGAACAGGTGAACCCAACGCGCATCACCCCGTCATCAGCTTCGCCCTCGCCGCGTTGGCGCGCTTGAAGCACAAGCGACGGCGTCACCTGTCGCTGGGCGCGGGACGCGGCAATAAAGTCAGCGCGTTGTTTGAGGACCTCAAAACGCAGCGGCGGCGGCACCGCCTCTCGGGGTACCGCCGCCGTTTGCTCACGCACCATGCCGATTAGGCGCTGAGCCGCTTCCGGCCCCGCACCCGCCGCGCGTTTAGTATTTTGCGTCCAGCTTTGGTGGCCATGCGCGCACGAAACCCATGGCGCCGCTTGCGCACCAGGTTTGAAGGTTGAAACGTCCGCTTCATCACAGCTCTCCATTCCTCGCAGGCCGCACCGCATGTGGGCCCGCTTGCATTCGAAGCCCCGCTACTAGGCAAGCCCCAGCACTATGTCAATTCGGCAGAACGCAAAATCAAACGCAGCGCCTGTAACAAAGCCCAGGCGCGTGTGTCGGTTTGCTTGCGAATTGTTTCAAAGCGACAGCGATTGCGGTCCTGTCATCGCGACGGCTTCACCGCTGATCAACGGGCCGTGATGTAAGCGTCGGAAGACCGCCCCTGGGCATTAGTCCAGCGAAGATTACGTTAGCTCCAAGGAATACAGCCATGACCGAAGACGTCGCCCAGAGGACGAGACCAAGCCTGTCCCGCTATTTGCCGCTTATCCTAATTGCAACCGTCGCGACGATCGGTTTTTTCACACTCAGGGATTATCTGAGTTTTGACACCCTAGCGCAAAATCGTGAGGCCCTGCTGGCATTCCGCGACGATAATTATGTGCTTACTGCCTTGGTTTTTATCGCGGTCTATGTGGTGGTTGTCGCCTTCTCGCTGCCTGGCGCGACAGTCGCCACACTCACCGGCGGCTTTCTCTTCGCGACATTTCCCGGCTCGCTCTTCAACGTGCTCGGCGCCACAATCGGGGCCACGCTGATCTTCTTGGCAGCCCGCACCAGCTTGGGCGACCGCCTTGGCGCGCGGCTTGAAGGCAGCGAAGGCATCGTCAAGAAAATCAAAGACGGGATCGATGAAAACCAGTGGTCGATGCTGTTCCTGATCCGTCTGATCCCGGCTGTCCCGTTCTTTATCGCCAACCTCGTTCCCGCTTTCGTGCAGGTGCCGACCTGGCGCTATGTGGTGTCCACATTCCTTGGGATCCTCCCGGGCGCCGTGGTCTACACGTCTGTTGGCGCCGGACTTGGCGAGGTTTTCGAGCGCGGCGAAACCCCCAATCTCGGGATCATCTTCGCACCGCAAATTCTTCTGCCGATCCTGGGTCTGTGTGTGCTCGCAGCCCTGCCGATCCTGATCAAAGCAGTACGCGGCAAGAAAGGGCTCTGAGGATGGAACGGATCAAAACAGACATCTGCGTCATCGGCGCAGGCTCGGCCGGGCTGAGCGTTGCCGCCGGCGCGGTGCAGATGGGCGCGAAAGTGGTGCTCCTCGAAGGCCACAAAATGGGTGGCGATTGCCTCAACTACGGTTGCGTCCCCTCGAAGGCCTTGATCGCAGCGGGCAAGCACGCCCACGGCATGGCGAGCGGCGGCCCCTTCGGTGTCGCGCCCGCAGAGGCAAAAGTGGATTACGCCGCCGCGAAAGATCATGTGCACCACGCGATTGACACGATCGCTCCCGTTGACAGCCAAGAGCGGTTCGAGGGTTTGGGCGTCCATGTGATCCGTGAGTTTGGCCGGTTCATCTCAAAAACTGAGGTGCAGGCGGGCGACACGGTGATCACCGCGCGGCGTTTCGTGATCGCCACCGGATCAAGCCCGATGGTGCCGCCGATCCCCGGCTTGGCCGATGTCCCCTTCTTGACCAACGAGTCGCTGTTTGATCTGCGCGACCACCCAAAACACCTGATCGTTATCGGCGGCGGCCCCATCGGGATGGAGATGGCCCAAGCCCATGTGCGTCTGGGCTCAAAAGTCACCGTCATCGAGGCGTCCAAAGCACTGGCGAAGGACGACCCCGAGTTGGCTGCTGTGGTACTAGACAACTTGCGCGCTGAAGGTGTGGAGATTCTAGAGGATACGCCCGCCGAATCCGTGGAGCACAAAGCGGGCAACATCACCGTGAAAACGCCTCAAGGTGACATCACCGGCACGCATATCCTAGTCGCGGTTGGCCGCGTGGTGAACATCGACAAACTTGACCTCAAGGCTGGCGGTATCGCCCATAAGCGCGCCGTGAAGGTGGATGACAGCTTGCGCTCGGTCACCAACAAGCGGGTCTATGCCATTGGCGATGCCGCGGGGGGCCTGCAATTCACCCATGTGGCGGGCTACCATGCGAGCGTGATTATTCGCTCGATGCTGTTTGGCCTGCCGTCAAAGGCCCGCAAGGACCATATCCCCTGGGTCACCTATACCGACCCCGAAATGGCGCAGGTGGGACTCACCGAAGCGCAAGCACGCAAAGAATACGGCGCCAAACTTGAA
>JBCDGW010000067.1:0-18660 GCA_038750765.1 Pseudomonadota bacterium
AAAGTCCGTTACGCCAAGACCACGGGGGACGTGATCTGATGCTCGACACTGCAACCTATACCCCTCGGCTCAAGTCCGTTTATCGCGAGGCGATCAAGCCCGCGCTGAAGGAAGAGTTCGGCTACAAAAACGATATGATGATCCCGAAGCTCGAGAAAATCGTGCTGTACATCGGGGCTGGCGCTGAATCCGTGAAGGACAGCAAGAAGGCGAAATCGGCTCAGGAAGACCTGACCGCGATCGCAGGCCAGCACGCCGTCATCACCAAGGCGAAGAAATCCATCGCAGGCTTCCGCGTACGTGAAGGCATGCCGCTCGGCGCCAAAGTGACGCTGCGCGGCGACCGGATGTACGACTTCTTGGATCGCCTGATCACCATCGCAATGCCCCGCGTCCGCGACTTCCGCGGCGTGAAGCCGTCCTTTGATGGCCGCGGCAACTTCGCGATGGGCATGAAGGAGCACATCGTTTTCCCCGAGATCGATTTCGACAAGGTCGATGAGGTTTGGGGCATGGACATCATCATCACCACCACCGCGGAAACCGACGCGGAAGCCAAGGCGCTGTTGAAGCATTTCAACATGCCCTTCAACGCCTGAGGAGCTGCCAAAATGGCCAAGAAAGCAATGATTGAACGCGAGAAGAAGCGTCAGAAGCTGGTGGATCAGTATGCGGCGAAACGTGCTGCACTCAAAGAGATCATCAGCGACGAGCAAAAGCCCATGGAGGAGCGGTTTCGCGCGTCTCTGAAGCTGGCGAAACTGCCGCGCAACTCGTCGGCGACGCGCCTGCACAACCGGTGCCAGCTTACCGGGCGGCCCCATGCCTATTACCGCAAGCTCAAGATCAGCCGGATCGCGCTGCGGGATTTGGGCTCGATGGGCCAGATCCCGGGCATGGTGAAGTCGAGCTGGTAAGGAGGGTATGAGATGAATGATCCACTCGGCGATATGCTGACCCGGATCCGCAACGCGCAAATGCGGGGCAAATCCACAGTCCACACGCCCGCCTCAAAGCTGCGCGCGTGGGTTTTGGACGTGTTGAAGGACGAAGGCTATATTCGGGGCTACGAGGCGTCGACCACTAATGACGGTCATCCCGGCCTTGAGATCAGTCTGAAATACTATGAGGGCACGCCTGTTATTCGTGAGTTGAAGCGGGTGTCGAAGCCCGGTCGCCGCGTCTACATGGGCGTCAAGGACATTCCGCAGGTGCGTCAGGGCCTCGGCGTGTCAATCGTTTCAACGCCCAAGGGCGTGATGTCGGATGCAAACGCGCGCAGCCACAATGTTGGCGGCGAAGTGCTTTGCACCGTATTCTAGGGAGGCGGCTATGTCTCGTATTGGAAAAAGGCCAGTAGACCTCCCCTCAGGCGTCGAGGCAAAAGTCTCGGGCCAAACGGTGGAAGTGAAAGGGCCTAAGGGCACGCGCAGCTTCACCGGCACCGACGATGTAACCTTCGCGGTCGAAGATAACGCCGTGACGGTGACCCCCAGAGGCTCGTCGAAGCGCGCGCGTCAGCAATGGGGCATGTCGCGCACCCAAGTGGCCAATTTGGTGACCGGGGTGACGGATGGCTTCAAGAAAGAGCTCGAGATCACCGGTGTCGGCTACCGCGCCCAGGCGCAGGGCAACGTGCTCAAGCTGTCTCTGGGTCTCAGCCACGAGGTGAATTTTGACGTGCCCGACGGCGTAAGCGTAACCACCCCCAAGCAGACCGAGATTGTGATCGAGGGCATCGATCAACAGCAGGTCGGCGAAGTGGCCGCGAAAATCCGCGAATGGCGCAAACCCGAGCCCTATAAGGGCAAAGGCATCCGCTACAAAGGCGAGTTTATCTTCCGCAAGGAAGGCAAGAAGAAGTAAGGACGCGAGATATGGCCCTTTCAAAGCAAGAGCTGTTCCAAAAGCGCCGCCTGCGCGTCCGGAACAAGCTTCGCAAGACCAATGCAGGCAAGCTGCGGCTGTCGGTGCACCGCTCGAACAAAAACATCAGCGCCCAGGTGATCGACGACGTGCAAGGCGTGACCTTGGCGTCGGCGTCATCGCTCGAAAAGGCGCTTGGCGTTCAGGGCACCAACAATGTGGCAGCAGCAACCAAAGTCGGTGCGGCAATCGCCGAGCGTGCCAAGAAAGCCGGTGTCGAGGTCTGCTATTTCGACCGCGGCGGCTTTCTGTTCCATGGCAAGGTCAAGGCCTTGGCTGACGCGGCGCGCGAAGGCGGGCTGAAATTCTAGGCTCCCCGCCGGTTCTGCTGGCGCTCGGAAAGCGACGAATATGTGGGCTGTATTGCCCCGATGATCCGGGCTTCATAGCACTGGGATCGAGACAACAGCGCCACGGCGCATGATCTGAAGGAGGCCCGATGGCCCGAGAATCAAATCAAGGCCGAGGCCGTCGCGACCGCGATGAAGCCCCGGAATTCGCCGACCGCCTGGTGGCGATCAACCGCGTATCGAAGACCGTCAAGGGCGGTAAGCGCTTTGGCTTCGCCGCGCTGGTCGTTGTCGGCGATCAGAAGGGCCGCGTTGGCTTCGGCAAAGGCAAAGCCAAAGAGGTGCCCGAGGCGATCCGCAAGGCCACTGAGCAGGCTAAGCGTCAGATGATCCGCGTGCCCCTTCGTGAGGGTCGCACCCTGCACCATGATGTGCGCGGCCGCCACGGCGCTGGGAAAGTGGTGATGCGCACCGCCCCTGCCGGTACTGGGATTATCGCCGGCGGTCCGATGCGCGCTGTGTTCGAGATGCTGGGCGTGCAGGACGTTGTGGCAAAGTCCGTGGGCTCGCAAAACCCTTACAACATGATCCGCGCCACCATCGACGGGCTGCGCAATGAGTCGAGCCCGCGCATGGTCGCTCAGCGCCGCGGCAAGAAGGTCGCGGACATCCTGCCGCGTCGTGAGACGGCCCCGTCAGAGGACGCGGCTCCGGCAACCGAGGAGGCTTAAGCACATGGCCAAGACCATCGTCGTGAAGCAGGTCGGCTCGCCGATCCGCCGTCCGGCCATTCAGCGCCAAACGCTGATCGGGCTGGGCCTGAACAAAATGCACAAGACCCGCGAACTTGAAGACACGCCCGCCATTCGCGGGATGGTGGCGAAGATTTCGCACTTGGTGGAGATTGTCGAAGAGCGCGGTTAAACGCCTTTGCGATAAGCGCATGGGAACCGCGGCTCACCTGGGCTGCGGTTTTTTTGCGCCCGACCCACACGCTTGAAGACATCCCCGACGGGGTTTATCAGCCCCCCATCCACTCGATAAGGCGCGCTCCGATGAAAGATGAGACATCCGCCCCCGCTATAACCCTGAAAGATGTGCAAGACGCCTATGCCGCGATTGCCGACGTGACATTGCGCACGCCGACAGTGCGCGCTGCGCGGCTCTCGGTGCAGCTGGGCATTGATCTCTATCTCAAGCTCGAAAACTTGCAGCACACCAACGCGTTCAAGGCACGTGGTGCTCTGGCCAAACTATTGACGCTTACGCCTGAGCAGCGCGAGGCAGGGGTGATTGCGTGCAGCGCGGGCAATCACGCGCAGGGCGTGGCCTATCATGCCACCCGGCTCGGGATCGCATCGACAATCGTGATGCCGGTAGCGACGCCCTTCAACAAGATCAAACGCACGCAAGATTTTGGCGCCAAGGTGATCACCCACGGCACCGGTTTTGATGAAAGCGTGGCCTTTACCTGGGATCTGGCGCGCCGTGACGCCTTGACCTTTATCCATCCCTTCGATGATCCGGTTGTTGCTGCGGGGCAGGGAACGGTGGCGCTGGAGATGCTGGAGCAAGTGCCCGACCTCGAAGCAATCGTGATCCCGGTTGGCGGCGGCGGTTTGGTCTCGGGCATGGCCGTGGCGATCAAAGCGCTGCGCCCGGATATCGAGGTGATCGGGGCGCAGGCCGAGGTTTTCGATGCTGTGAAGGCGCAGTTTGACAACGCGCCCACCCATTTCGGCGGTGGCACGCTGGCGGAGGGGATCGCGGTGCGCGAGCCGTCCCCCACCAATGTCGGGATCATCCGCAAATACGTGGACCGCATCGAGAGCGTGACCGAAGCGGAGATTGAAGAGGGCGTGTTCGATCTGCTGAGCCAGGAGAAACTGGTGGCCGAGGGCGCGCCAGGCGCTGGCCTTGCCGCGATCAAGAAGAGCCTCGACCGGCTGGGCGGCAAGAAGGTGGGCCTAATCATCTGCGGCGGCAATATCGACTCGCGGCTGCTGTCGACGCTGATTTTGCGCGGGCTCGTGCGCGAAGGCCGGATCACGCGGTTGATCTTCGAGATAGACGATACGCCCGGGCAATTGTCTGAGATTTCGCGACTCATCGGTGAGGCGGGCGCCAACGTGATTGAGGTGATCCATCAGCGCATGATGCAGACGGTGTCGCTCAAACGCGCCGAGTTGGAGATCGTGATCGAGGCGCGCGACGCGCTCCATGTGGAAGCCATTACAACGCTTCTGCGCGACAACGGATTTTCGCTGCGCACGGGTGCCTCGGTCTAGCCTCAGCGGCCTTGATCGATCCCGCAGCGTCGTCTATACGGCGCCGTCCGGGATACGCCCGGGCAACACAATCGTAAAGCCGTGTCCCCCCTGCATCGCTTCGAGGGGGTGCTCCGGCAAAGGAGAAGCGACATGAAACTCAATGAACTGCGCGACAATCCCGGCGCCACCAAGAAAGCCAAGCGCCTTGGCCGCGGGCCTGGCTCGGGCAAGGGTAAAACCGCCGGTCGCGGTATCAAAGGCCAGAAGTCCCGTTCAGGCGTGGCGATCAACGGCTATGAAGGCGGGCAAATGCCGCTCTATCAGCGTCTGCCCAAGCGCGGCTTCAACAAGCCCAACCGCAAGAAGTTCGCCGTGGTCAATCTCGGCCTGATCGCCAAATTCGTCGAAGCGGGTAAGCTCGATGCTGGGCAAAACATCGATGAGGATGCCCTGGTTGCCAGCGGTCTGGTGCGGCGCAAACTCGACGGTGTTCGGGTGCTGGCCAAAGGCCAGATCGCGACGAAAATCGACCTCTCAGTGACCGGCGCTTCCAAGGCGGCTGTCGCGGCGGTCGAGAAAGCGGGCGGCTCACTGGCCGTAACAACCCCGGCAGCGGCGGAATAAGAGGTTGTGAGCGCCGCCCGTGGCGCTTACATCTCATAAAGTTTTCCTATTCAAGTCGCCGTGCGGGCTATCGCGCGGTGGCACCCCAGATCAGAAAGAGCGCGTATGGCTTCAGCCGTAGAGCAAATGGCCGCCAATATGAGCTGGTCCGCCTTTGGCCGGGCGACCGAGTTGCGGCAGCGGATTTTCTTCACGCTTGGCCTGCTTATCGTCTACCGCATCGGTACCTACATCCCGGTTCCTGGCATCGACGGGCAAGCCCTTCGCGATTTCATGGATCAAGCGGCGGCCGGGCTCGGCGGCATTCTCAACATGTTTACTGGCGGCGCGATCAGCCGGATGGGTATCTTCGCGCTCGGGATCATGCCCTACATTTCGGCGTCGATTATCGTGCAGCTTTTGACAGCGATGGTGCCCGCGCTCGAACAGCTCAAGAAAGAGGGCGAGCAGGGCCGCAAAAAGATCAACCAGTACACCCGCTACGGCACTGTTTTGCTGGCAACATTCCAGGCCTACGGGCTTGCCGTGTCGCTCGAAGCGGGCGGTCTCGCGTCGGATCCGGGTTGGTACTTCCGCGCCGCTACCGTGATCACCCTTGTTGGCGGGACGATGTTCCTGATGTGGCTGGGTGAGCAGATCACCGCACGCGGTATCGGCAACGGTATCTCGCTGATCATCTTCGTGGGGATCATCGCCGAAGTGCCCGCTGCCCTAGCGCAGTTCTTTGAGAGCGGCCGCACCGGTGCAATCACCCCCGGCGTCATCGTCGGTGTGCTGGTGATGGTGGTGCTGGTGATCGCCTTCGTGGTCTTTATGGAGCGCAGTTTGCGCAAGATCCACATTCAGTATCCGCGCCGTCAGGCCGGTATGAAGATGTATGAAGGCGGCACGTCGCACCTGCCGATCAAGGTGAACCCTGCGGGCGTGATCCCGGCGATCTTTGCCTCGTCGCTGTTGCTGTTGCCGACAACGATCTCCACGTTTAGCCAGTCGCAATCCGGCCCGCTGATGTCGACGATCTTGGCCTATTTCGGCCCCGGCCAACCGCTCTACCTGGCGTTCTTCACCTTCATGATCGTGTTCTTCACTTTCTTCTACACGTTCAACGTGTCGTTTAAGACCGAGGAAGTGGCCGAGAACCTGCAAAAGCAAAACGGTTTCGTGCCCGGTATCCGGCCCGGCAAGAAGACTGAGGAATACCTCGATTACGTGGTCACGCGTATCCTTGTCCTCGGTTCGGCCTATCTCGCGGCGGTCTGCCTGTTGCCTGAGATCCTACGCAACGAATTGGCGATCCCGTTCTATTTTGGCGGCACATCGGTGCTGATCGTGGTGTCGGTGTCGATGGACACGGTGCAGCAGGTGCAGTCGCATCTCTTGGCGCACCAATACGAGGGGCTGATCGAAAAGTCTCAGTTGCGCGGGAAACGACGGCCGAAAAAGGGCGGGCCCGCGCGGCGCTAGGCTTCGTCGCAAAATCACGATACACAGCAGATCGGCCAGTGGCCCCGCCCGGTGCGGGGCCTCGTTTTGCAAGGGGGGAGGCCTATGAACATCATCCTGCTTGGCCCGCCAGGTGCGGGCAAAGGTACCCAGGCACGCAGGCTCGTTGGCGAACGTAGCATGGTGCAGTTATCGACCGGGGACATGCTGCGCGAGGCGCGAACCAGCGGGACCGAGATGGGTAACCAGGTTGCGGCGGTGATGGATCGGGGCGAGCTGGTCACGGATGCACTGGTGATCGGGCTGATCCGCGAAAAGCTCGACGCAGGCGGCGACCATGGCGGGTTTATCTTCGACGGCTTCCCACGCACGCTGGCGCAAGCCGACGCGCTGGGTGATCTGCTGGCCGAGAAAGGCCAAAGCCTCGATGCGGTCGTTGAGTTGCAGGTCAATGATGAAACGCTGGTGCGTCGCGTGGTAAAGCGTGCCGAAGAGGCCCGCGCGGCGGGTGAGCCGGTGCGCGCAGACGACAACGAGGAAAGCATGAAGGTGCGCTTGATGGCGTATTACAAGCAAACCTCACCGCTCATCGGATATTACTACGCCAAGAACCTGCTCAGCGGTGTCGACGGGCTCGCCAGCGTCGAGGAAGTGGCGGCCGATGTCGCGACGGTTTTGAACGTGGTCAGCTAGGCTAGAAGGCGCAACTCGGCCAAAGCCTGCCGGTTTCGCCCTGCTCGCTTGAGCGGTGTCACGCTGCTGATATCTTCTTACCGCATAGTCCTGATTTGGAGGGTTGGTTCCGATGCGGTGGATTTTGCGCCTTGTCCTTCTTGTCGTCATCGTTGTGGCGGTCGCTCTTGGCGCCTTGTTCCTGTTGCCCACAGACCGGATTGCGCGCCTTGCCACAGATCGGATCGAAGCCGCGACCGGGCGTACGGTGACCATCGAAGGCCCGATACGCCCCACATTGTGGCCTGCTTTGGGCATCTCCACCGGTCCGGTCACCGTGGCAAACGCCCCCTGGTCCGAGGAAGGCCCGATGTTTGCGGCCAAGGCGCTGACGCTTTCGGTCGATGCCGCCGCGCTGATCGGTGGCGATATCCGCATCACCCAAATCGTGGCCGAAGCGCCGCAGCTTGTCTTGGAACGCAACGAGGACGGTGCCGCGAATTGGGAGCTGAGCGGGGCCGCGCCAGCGCCCTCACCCGCGACCGAAGAAACGGCTCAAGCGGAGAGCGGCAGTGGCGGCACGGCTTTCGCCCTCGACGAAGCGCGGCTGAACAACGGAACGGTGCTTTTCCACGATCGAATGAGCGGCCAGCGGGTTGTGGCCAGCGCGATCAATGCTGTGATGGCGCTACCGGCCTTCGCGGGCACTGGCACCGCCGAGATCAGCGCGGTGGTCAAATCTGTACCGATCACCGCCACGCTTTCGATTGCTGGGGTGCAAGCCTTTCTGAGCCAAGGCGCTGTGCCGGTGGTCCTCAATGCCGAGATCGACGGCGTTACTGTCGGGTTTGATGGGCGCGCGGGCCTGGTGCCCTTGGCTGTGGGCGGGCGCTTGATCGCTGACATACCCAATTGGGCCCCGGTCTTTGCGCTTCTCGACAGCCCCGCGCCGGATATCCCTCAGGGTCTGGGTCGTAGTGTGGACTTCTCCGGTGATGTCACCTGGAGCGAGGCGGGCAAGCTCACCCTGCGGGAGGGCACGATCCGGCTGGATCAAAACACGCTCGTGGCTGCCGCTGATCTTACCCTCACGGGAGAGCGACCGATGCTGACGGCGGATGTGTCCACCGGCGCGCTCGATCTTTCCGCCTTAGCGCCGCCGCCCAGTGCTGATGGCACTGCTGATGGCGGTGAGAGCGCGGATGCTCGCCCTACCGGTTGGTCTGACACGCCAATTGACGTGTCGTTCCTACAAGCGCTGGATGCTGAGATCGCGGTTGCCGCCGAAAGCGTCGATCTTGGCACGTCCCAACTTGGGCGCACCCGTCTTCTGACAAAGCTGGAAAATGGCCGCGCCGTCACCGAAATTCAGGAGCTATTCGCCTATGACGGGGCGGTGACCGGTTCGGTCGTGGTCAATAGCCGCGGTGGCCTGTCGACCCGCGCGACACTCGCCGGTGCTGGCCTCGCACTTAAGCCGCTCCTCACCCAATTTGCCGATTATGAGCGCCTCGAAGCCGTTGGCGATGTGCAACTCAATGTGCTGGGCGTCGGCAACAGCCTCAACGCGCTGATGAATTCCTGGGAAGGCGATGCGGCGGTAAGCTTGGGCCAAGGCGCGCTTCAGGGCTTTGATCTGGTGGGCATGCTGCGCAATCTCGACACGTCTTTTGTGGGGGAAGGTCACAGCACCATCTTCGACAGCATTTCCGCCACTTTCGCGATCACCGGTGGCCAAGTAACCAATCCTGATTTGGCATTTCTAGCCCCATTTTTGAATGCGACTGGTGACGGGCGTATCGGCCTTGGGTCGCAAGACGTCGATTATCGGCTTCTGCCGGTCCTGCTCGAAGGGGCGGATGGCGGCGGCGTGCAGGTGCCCCTAGAGATCACCGGCCCCTGGCATGACCTAAGCTTTTCGCTCGATGTCGAAGCGTTGATCCGGCAGGAATTCGACGATGAGATCGAAGCGGTGAAAGACCGTGTTGAGGAAGAGGTGAAAGACCGGGTCAGCGAGGAACTGGGCATCGAGGTGGATACGCTCGATAACCTGGAAGACACGCTGAAAGAGAATGCCGGTGAGGGCATCCTCAACTTGCTCGGGCGGTAAGGGTTGGGTTAGCGGCGTCGATCTCGGCGCGATGACATCGGCTGGAACGCCACGCTGACATGCACTTCGCAATAGGGTTTTCCGGGCTGCACGGCGAGGCCGCAGAACCAGAAATCATCGGTCGCCGGATCGCCGATAGGCCACTTACAAGTGCGCTCAGTAAGCTCCATCAGGCTGATCTTTTTGGCCTTCTTCTCCACCTCGCGCACACTCGCCAAGGTCTCCGGGCTAATCTCGTTGGCTGAGGGCTGTGGCGGCAGCGGCTGGCCTGCGCTGATGATCGGGGGCTTGCGCGGCACCGGGGGCGACGGCACGGGCGTTGTCGGCTCACCGGCTGGTTCACGCGCGGGGGCGGCATTACTCGCCTCGGGTTGCGTTGGGGGCGCCGTTGCTTCCACCGGTTTCGCGGTGGGGGTTTGCGCCACGCCGCCGTTGCGATTGGACAGGCCCAAGCGGTGTACTTTGCCGATCACCGCATTTCGGGTGACGCCGCCCAATTCCTTGGCGATCTGGCTTGCGCTTTTCCCGTCCGTCCACATCTTCTTGAGGAGCTCAACGCGCTCATCCGTCCAAGACATGTGCTGATCCTCACTGCCGGGAACAGTCTTTGTTCAAACGCCAACGGCGCCGCTGTTCCACTGTTATCTCAAGGCCCTTATTTTAGTGGCTGGCGTCGTGGTTACAAGGCGGTAGCCCGAAACCACTTCCCAAGTGCGGGTTTTTGTCGTATCCGCACATCATGAGAGAGACCCAACAGCATTCCGTCCGCCGACGTCGACGCTAATTTTGCGTTCTCTCCCGTCTGGGCAATAGGCCCGGCATCCCATCCACCTTCATCTAATTGACAGCCGCCTGGCGTTCCTGCACTCCGGGTGGATCTATGCGAAAGGGACTAAACGATGATTTCGTCTGTCTTGCCAACCTATAACCGGGCGCCCTTGTGCTTTGAAAGCGGTGAGGGGGCGTGGCTGACCACGACAGACGGCGCGCGATATCTCGATCTATGCGCGGGGATCGCGACCACCTCGCTAGGTCACGCGCATCCCGCGCTGGTGGAGGCGTTGACGACACAGGCCAACAAGCTGTGGCATGTCTCAAACTTGTACACGATCCGCGAGCAGCAGGCGCTTGCTGACAGGCTAGTGGCCGAGACTTTCGCCGACACTGTCTTTTTCACCAATTCCGGCACCGAGACCTGCGAACTTGCGGTCAAAATGGCGCGCAAGCATTTCTATGCCAAAGGCGCGCCTGAGCGGTCGACGATCTTGACGTTTGAGGGCAATTTTCACGGGCGGTCGGGCGCGGCGATTGCTGCGTCGGGCGCTGAGAAGATGGTCGCCGGCTTCGCGCCGCTGATGCCTGGTTTTCGGATTATGCCCTTTGCCGATCTTGATGCCGTGGCCGAGGCGATCGGCCCCGATACCGCGGCAATTTTGGTCGAGCCAGTTCTTGGCGAAGGCGGGATCAAACCCTTGCCCGATCAGGTGCTTAAAGGGCTGCGTGCATTGTGCGACGAACATGGCGTGCTGCTCATCCTCGACGAGGTGCAATGCGGCATGGGTAGAACGGGCAAGCTTTTCGCTCATGAATGGGCGGGGGTGACGCCCGACATCATGATGGTGGCCAAGGGTATCGGCGGTGGCTTCCCGCTCGGCGCGGTACTTGCCACCGAGGCGGCGGCAAACGGCATGGTCGCCGGCACCCATGGCTCCACCTATGGTGGCAACCCTTTGGCTTGCGCTGTCGGTCTGAAGGTGCTCGATATCATCGCCGCGCCTGACTTCCTCGAAGACGTCAACCGGCGCGCTGGCCTTTTGCGGCAAAAGCTCGAAGGTCTGGTGGCCAGCCATCCGGATGTGTTCGAAAGCGTACGCGGATCGGGGCTGATGCTGGGCTTGGTGTGTAAAGTGCCGAACGCGTCGGTGGTCAACGCAGCCTACGGCGAAGCGGTGCTGACAGTCCCTGCCGCGGAAAACGTGGTGCGTCTGTTGCCGCCGCTGACGATTGATGCCGAGGACATTGCCGAGGCGGTGACGCGGCTTGATCGTGCGGCCAGCACTCTGCAAGCAACCGCCGCCGCCTAACCGGCCGCAGCGCCAAACTCAACAGAACGCCTGAAGGAGCCATCGCCGCTATGGCGCATTTCTTGGATATCCATACCACTGAACAATCCGCACTGCGCGAGATCATCGACGATGCGATCACCATGAAGGCGGCGCGCAAAGGCCGACCCCGCGGCGCGCTCGACGATGACGTGCCGCTGGACGGTCACGCGGTCGCGCTGATTTTTGAGAAGCCGTCAACGCGCACCCGGGTCTCGTTCGACGTTGGGGTGCGCCAGATGGGCGGCAGTACTATGGTGCTCTCGGGCCAGGAGATGCAGCTCGGCCACGGCGAGACCATCGCCGACACCGCGCGGGTGCTGAGCCGTTACGTTGACTTGATTATGATGCGCACATTTGAAGAGGCGACGATCCACGAAATGGCTGAATATGCCACCGTCCCGGTGATTAACGGCCTCACTAACCGCAGCCATCCGTGCCAGATCATGGCCGATGTGATGACCTATGAAGAGGCGCGCGGGCCGATCGCGGGGCGCAAGGTGGTTTGGTCAGGTGACGGGAACAACGTGTTCGCGAGTTTCGCCCATGCCGCGGGGCAATTTGGCTTTGACCTGACATTCACCGGCCCTGAAACGCTCGATCCTGAGCGGGCGTGTTTTGATTTTTGTGCCGCGCAAGGAAGGCCGATCACTGTCGAGCGTGATCCTGTCCGCGCTGTTTCCGGCGCTGATCTGGTGGTGACCGATACCTGGGTCTCGATGCATGACGCGCAATCGACGCGGGAGCGCCGCCACAATCAACTGCGGCCCTATCAGGTGAACGAGGCGCTGATGGCCCATGCCAAACCGGACGCGCTGTTTATGCACTGCCTTCCTGCGCATCGTGAAGAAGAGGCGACCAGCGCGGTTATGGACGGGCCGCATTCCGTGATCTTCGACGAGGCAGAGAATCGGCTGCACGCGCAAAAGGCCATCATGCGCTTTTGCTTAACGCGATAGGCCGAACCCGCCTGGTCCGCGCCCAAGCGGCTGCCCCGAAAATGCCATATTTAGAAAGTGAATCGCAAAATTTTGCGGTATCAATGGCTTATTACTTTCACTTTTCCAACTTTTTGTTTATCACGGTGAGCGTTGTCGGTGTTGGAGCGATCCATTGGTGCGAGTGCGTGCACAATAGCCTCGTGGGGAAACGATGCCGAAACTTCCAATCTATGGAACCGACTTTTTCGACGTGATCGCGATCGGATTTGGCGGCTACAACCCGGTCACCAACAGCAGCGACCGGATCCGCGCGCTCGCTGGAAACGACATCGTCGCGTCCGCTGAGGGTGACGATCTGGTCTGGGGTGACGGGGGTGACGACATCCTCTTGGGGCAGGGCGGCGCAGATCGATTGCGGGGCGGGAATGGCAACGATCAGTTGTTTGGCGGGCTCGGCAATGATCGCCTGATGGCTGGAAACGGCGATGACACCCTCTATGGCGGCGAAGGCGATGATCGGCTCTGGGGCAACAAGGGCAACAACGTCCTCTTCGGCGAAGCCGGCAACGATTTACTCAATTCTGGCGATCACACGTCGGTTTTGGACGGCGGGATTGGCGATGACACCCTGGAGTTGCGCGGCAAAAAAGGCGGCGACCACGTGGCTACAGGGGGCGCGGGCGCGGATACTTTTGAGTTTGGGTTGATGAGCGTGGACTCGCAGTCGGACATGACCATTACCGACTTCGAACTCGGGGTCGATGACTTCTCTATCGAAGGCGTGAACAGCGCCGCGTATTTTGCGGGGCTCGATGGCAGCGTGATCACCGAGGACAACGGCGACGCTATCTTGACCCTGGGAACGGGTGACACCATTCGTTTCTCGGGCGTGAGCGAGGCAGCTTTGCAGAACTTTTTCGGGCTATCAGAGCTAAATCTGGCCTATTTCCCCCCCGGTTTCATCCCCAACGACAACGAAACCCCGGCGGCGCCCTGGTACGAGTTGTTCGACATTTAGCCGCTTACGCCGCGCCGTTGCACCCGAGGGTCTTCTGGGGTACTTGCTAGCGCTAACGGGCGGCGTTACGCGCACCATCAGTCTGTCTTAAGCGCCTCATTCTGTTGCGCGGTCCAGTTTGCGGGCCACGCAACAGAATGAGGCGCTGAATTGGCACTGGTACGGTGCGCGCCGCTTTGGCACTAGGGAATTGCAGATAGCGGAGGATGTAGGAATGAGCGAAGCGCCCATCGGGCTCATCGGCCTTGCCGTCATGGGGAGCAATCTTGCCCTCAATATCGCGGAGAACGGCTTTCGCATCGCGGTCTACAACCGCACCAGCCAGGTCACCAAGGATTTCGTCGCCGGGGCTGGCACGCTGGCCGATAAGCTTGTGCCCGCGGAAACGCCCGAGGCCTTTGTCGCCGCGCTATCGAAGCCGCGGGCGATTATCATCATGGTCAAGGCGGGCGGGCCGGTCGACGCAGTGATCGATAGCCTAAAGCCGCATCTCGATCCCGGCGATATTCTGATCGATGCGGGCAATGCCGATTTCAACGACACCCGACGGCGCGAGGCGGCGCTGAAGGAAGAGGGCTTTAACTTTGTCGGGATGGGCGTCTCAGGCGGTGAAGAGGGCGCGCGCAATGGCCCCTCGATCATGGTGGGCGGCCGCGCCGAGGCTTACGCCCCGATTTCCGACATCGTGACCGCGATTGCAGCTAAGTACGACGGCAGCCCCTGCGCCGACCATCTCGGGCCAGACGGCGCCGGGCATTTCGTGAAAACCGTGCATAACGGCATCGAGTACGCCGATATGCAGATGATCGCCGAGATCTATGATTTGTTACGGGCGGGCGGGCGCGAACCGGCTGACTGCGCCGCTGTTTTCGACGGCTGGAACCAGGGCATGCTGCAAGGCTATCTCGTTGAGATCACCGCCAAAGTGCTCGCCGCAACTGATCCCGATAGTGGCAAGGCCATGGTCGATGTGATCCTGGATAAAGCCGGGCAGAAGGGGACAGGGCGCTGGACGGTGATCGAAGCGCTCAAGCTTGGCCAATCGCCCCTGTCGATCGAAGCGGCGGTGGCGGCCCGTTCTTGGTCGGCGGCGAAGGATCTGCGCGAAATCGGGGAAGCGCGTCTACCGAAGCCCGCGCCGCATGAATTACCGTTGGCCGATACCGATCTTGAGGCCGCGCTGCTGGCGGCACGGATCTTAGGGTATGCGCAAGGCTTTTCATTGATGGCGGATGCCTCGCAAGCATTCGAGTGGTCGCTAGACCTGTCGCGAATTGCTGAGATTTGGCGGGAAGGCTGCATCATTCGCTCGGCCTTGCTTGACGCGATCGCCGCAGCATTTCGCGCGGAATTGCCGGGCCAAAGCCTGATCCTCGCCCCGGCCTTTGTCGACATGCTCGAAGGCGCCGTGCCCGGTCTGCGGCGATCGGTGTCTCAGGCGGCGCTTGCGGGTCTTCCGGTTCCGGCGCTGGCCAGCGCGCTTTCCTACTACGACACGATGCGCACGGGCCGCGGCACCGCTGCTTTAATCCAGGCGCAGCGAGACTTTTTCGGCGCCCACGGCTTTGAGCGGGTGGATCGGGACGGCACCGATTACCACGGTCCCTGGGGGCTTTAGGGCAGGGGCTTTAGGGGAGGGGTGCTTTCACCCACGGGCCGGTGGCGGGTGCTGCCTATTTCATTCGGTCCCGCATCTGCAACGCAAGACAAGCCGCGCGCCAACCCAGCGACCCGAGCGCATGCCCGCGCTGCATGATCCGCGGTGTGACCCCGCCTGGAAAGTCTGCGCCGTACGCGCCGACAAGACCGCGGGCAACGCCAGGATCGCCGCCAAGGATCTGGCTAAGCGCAAAATTGGATGCAACCCGCCCGCGCACCACAGCGAATGAGCGGGCCTGCGCCCGTGAGAGCCGCGGAACCACCCGCGCTTGCCACGCCTCGATGCTGGGCGTTCGCTTGCGTCGGGCTGCGTATTTGCGCCGCCAGCCGGTCTTTTTCGCCGCCGCCACAGAGCCGCCGCGCCATAACACCCGCGGCATCAACCCCCACGGGCCCAACGTTGCCAACAGCGCCCAATATTCCAAATCCTGGCTGATCCGCAGATCGGGGTTTTGAAAGCCCGCTTGGTCAATCGCGCTGCGTCGGATGAGCGCCGTGCCGGTGCGGATATGATCTTTGTCGGCCCAGAACGCGAAAAAATCGTCGAGGATCAGGCCGTTCGGGTGATGCTCGGCCAGGGCGCGGTAATTGTCGGGGCCGTGATACACCCCTGCCCCCCGCTCTGCGGCGAAGGCGCAACTGGCGGCGACCAGCTTTGGATGCGCGGTCAAGAAGGGTTCCATCACCGCAAGGAAGTCGGGCTCCCAGCAATCATCGGCGTCAAGGAAGGTGACGAATTCGCCGCGCGCCTCGCGCAGGCCGTGATTGCGCGCGGCTCCCTGGCCTGCATTGGCCTGCCGCAGCAATCGGATGCGGTTGCCATAGCGCGCCGCCACGGCCGCGGTGTCGTCGGTAGAGCCATCGTCGATCACCAAGATCTCAAGGGCGGGCTGCGTCTGCGCCAGCGCGGCCTCGATCGATGCGGGCAAGCTGGCGGCGCTGTTATAGGCGGGGATGATGACGGAACTGCGCGCCATGGCTATGCCCCTTGGTCTTGCCGTTTTTGGCGCATGATCTGCACCATGAAAGCCGGGTTGGAGATGAAATTGCGCCGCCAAAGCCTGCGCGGTTGACGCAGCAAGCGCGGCAGCCATTCCAGGCCCATATGCTGTATCACCGCAGGCGCGCGTGGCACTGTCCCGGCATAGAAGTCAAAGACCGCGCCGATAGCCCCGGCAAAGCGCACGTCGAGTTGGTCGCGATGGCGGTGGAGCCAGATCTCTTGTTTTGGCGCGGTCATGCCAACCCACAAGACATCGGGCTTGGCCTGGTTCACGGCCTCAATCATCGCGGCGTTCTCAGCTTGAGAAAAACGCGCGCGAAAGGGCGGCGAATAGGTGCCTGCGACTGTGATCCGCGGATAATCGCGCGCCATCCGCGCCCGTATCTTGCTCAATACAGCCTCGCTGGAACCCAGAAAGAAGCATGATCCGCGCCGTGCTGATAGCATCGCGCAGGTGTCTTCGAAGATATCATACCCGGTAATCCGCCTGCTTATCCCGCCGCCCAGCAGCCGCGAGCCTAACACGATGCCCACGCCGTCGGGGGTGAGCAGATCCGCCCCGATCAGCGCTTCGCGGAAGGCTTGGTTTGAGCGCGCCACATGCAGCGAGTGGGGGTTTGCGCAGGCAAAGACGCGGGGCTTTGTCCCAGGCGCTTCCAGCCAACTTGCCACGAGGTCGCGACACGCGCTCTGGCGCATGCGGGTGACCGGGAAGCCAAGGATGTCTTCGGTAGTGGCGGGCTGGGTGCTCATGGCAAGGCCTTTTCTGCGAGAGGGGGGAGAAGGGGCGCGAGGGCGTCAGCAAGTCGCGCGGTGACGCGCCTCTGGCCAGCGACGTTTAGATGGATCGGGTCGGCAAACAGCGTGTGGTCGTGCGCAAACTCATCGAGCAGCGAGACGAAGGCGACGCCGCGCTGGGTGGCGCCATAACTCTGCAAGCGGTCGAGCACGTCTGCGAAGATGTCGGGCTGCAGGGCATTCCAGGTGTCCGTGGTGGGTATGAACGCCAAGATCACCGGGATGTCGCGCGCGGCCATATCGCTTAGAAACCGCTCGAACGTCGCCACTTGCCCTTGGTCAATCGCCAGGGGGCGCACATCACCCAGTGCCGCGCGGGCCACCAGCACGTCAGGGTCGAACTGGCCGGTGATAGCGCTTTGCGTGTTGCCGGTAAGCCCGCGCCGCGCCGCGTTCAGCAGCACGTCATTGTAACGGGCAAGTCGCGACAGCCTCCGCACGGGCACCTCTGTCGTGCTCAGCGCGCGGGCCTTGATGAAAGCGGCGACTGCAGGCGTGCCGAGGTAGGGGTAGAACAGACGGTAGGAGTTTGCGCTTAGCCCTCGCGGCGCGAAGATATGGCCATCAACCCCGAAGATCACGGCGACGGGGCCCTCAGGCTGGCGCTCAAGATAATGGCTAACCGCCAGGATCCGATCTTCGAGCGCGGCCCCGGCACGAGCGTATTTCGCAACCTCGCGCCCCAGTGCGGTTTCAAGCTGCGGCTCGCTCACCCCCAAGACCACGTGGGAATGCCCCACCAGCAAAAGCGCCCCCGGCGTGTCGAGGCCGAAATAGCGATCAAGCCCAAATCTCAGGGCAGCGTCACCGCCGCGATCCACCGCCAGAAACATCAGCGCGCCGAGCAGCAGGTTGCGGATGAGCCGCATCGCGCTGCCAGTCGGGGGCTGGAGGAAGCGGGTGCGCGCAATCATCGCTAGAACTGAAAGTAGAGAAATTGCGCCGGTGACGCGCCAAGAAGCGCGATCCCGCATAGAAGCAGGCTATACCCGGCGATCCGAGGCAGTTCACCCACCTGGCTGGGCGAGAGGTAGAGTGAGAAGGTGCCTCGGGCCTGGAGCACCTGGATCGCCGCGAGCAACGCGATCAGCCCCAGATTCAGCATCGCCGAAAAGCGCGAGACGCCCCAATCGGGCCAGCCCCCCTGATCGGTGAGGATGCGGCCTATGATTAGCAGCGCGTCATCGAGCGAGGCGGCCCGGAAAAACACCCAGGCCAAAACCACAGCATGGAACGTGACGATCATGCCCAAGGCCTGGCGCAGCGCGGTTTGGCGAGCGGGCAGCACTGCGCGCACCACCCGCTCAACCAGGTAATAGCCCGCATGCAACGCGCCCCAGATCACGAAAGTCCATTGCGCGCCGTGCCAAAGCCCGCTGAGCAGGAACACGGCGGTCACGTTGCAAAGCCACACGAAGGCAGGCACCCGGTTGCCGCCCAGCGGCACGTAGACATAGGCATGAAACCAGCGGGTGAGCGAGATATGCCAGCGCTGCCAAAACTCGGTAATCGACCGGGCGAGATAGGGCAGATTGAAGTTTTGCATCAGGTTGAAGCCCAAGATGCGCGCGCTGCCGATGGCAATGTCGGAGTAAGCGGAAAAATCGCAGTAAATCTGGATCGCGAAGAAATACGTCGCCAACAGCAGCGTGGGGCCGTCGTGCAATTCGGGATGCGCGTAGACGTCGTTGACGTAAATCGCCAGGCGGTCGGCGACGCCTGCGCCTCAGCCCGCCATGTCCGCCGGTTCGGAGTTACTCCGCGGATCGCGCTTTGCTCGCATTCACAGTTCGGCAATCTGGAC
>JBCDGW010000068.1:0-18288 GCA_038750765.1 Pseudomonadota bacterium
CCCGGCTTACTTTTGCAAGATAGATGTTGCCAGCGAGCTGGCGCTTGTTTTCCGATTCAAAGTCGAACTCCTCGACCTTGTTTCCGTCGACCACCACGACGCGGGTTTCTTCCGCGTGGGTGGCATCGATAAGCATTTTGCGTGCCATGATATCCTTCGGCACCGCGACAGCCATCCGGCCCCTGGGGGCGCGGCGGTTCTGTAGAGGTGACTGGTAGGGGCGAAAACCGGCGCGGGCAATGCGCAGACACGCGGAGCACACGCTCCTGCTCTAGTCTGGCTCAGTCCTGCGCGCCTCATCGCGGTTCTTCTCCGACGCCTCTATGGGCGCCCGTTAGGGCCCGGCCTGATACACGGCCTCGGGCAATTCACCGGCCGTAAAGGCCTGGTCTTTTTCTCGCATCGCTCTGAAACAATGAAGCAAATGCGAAAATTCAAATTTCGCTAGGCGCGCATAATCGAGCGCCCTATCCCTACATAATGGTTTCGGACGCGTTTTTACAATGAAGAAATCACATCGCGTGGCTGGCCTAGGCGGTACTTGCTTAGCAAAACAGCACAAACGAGGCCGCGCGCAGCCACGTTAGTGCCTGCCGTCAACGCTGACGGCGGCCCAATTCCCAAAGGCATAACAGCGATACCGCCACATGCGCCCCAGCGACCGCGGTGATACCCGCCGGGTCATAGGGTGGCGAGACCTCGACCACATCGCCGCCGCGCATATCGATGCCTGCGAGCCCCTGCAGCATTGCCTCTGCTTGCGCGCTGGTAAGTCCGCCCCAAACCGGCGTGCCAGTACCGGGCGCGAAGGCCGGATCGAGCGCATCGATATCAAAGCTGAGATACACCGGCGCCCGCCCCACATGGTCGCGGATTGCGCGCGCCACCGCGTCGGGGCCCTGCGCATGCACTTCGGGCGCATCGATGATGCGGATGCCCAGCGTATCAGGGTTGTCAGTGCGTATCCCGATCTGCACGGAATGGGCCACATCGATCAGTCCCTCGCGCACGGCTTTGTAGAAGCCGGTGCCATGATCAAAGCGCGCCGGGTCATCATCGGCCCAGGTGTCGGTATGGGCGTCGAATTGGACCAGCGCCAACGGCCCGTGTCGCGCCACATGCGCGCGCAACAAGGGCAGCGATATCGCGTGATCGCCACCCAGCGCCACCATCGCGGCACCTTGCTCGAGGATGGCAGTCGCGTGCGCCTCGATGGTCTCGGGCGCGGTGGCGGGCGTGGCGTAGTCAAACGCCATATCCCCGTAATCGGCAATCGCCACCTCTGCGCATAGGTCAAAACCCCAGCCATAGGGCGGGTCAGGTGCCTGTAGCGCCGACGCTTCGCGGATCGCCCTTGGGCCAAGGCGCGTGCCCGGCCGGTTGGTGACCGCCTGATCGAACGGAATACCCGTTACCGCGATGTCGACGCCCGTCAGATCCTTAGCGTAGCGCCGTCGCAGAAACGAAGGCGCGCCCGCAAAGGTGTTCTCGAACGACCGACCAAGAAAACCGTCGCGGGTAAAAGCAGCATCGACATCGACCTTCGCATCTTCCAGCGCCATCGGTTCTATCCGTCCAAAGGTTGCGCCATCTCGACCGCGCGGGCAAAGAATGACGCGCCAACCGGGGCCACCTCATCGTTGAAGTTAAAGCCCGGGTGGTGGCAAAACGGCCCCTCACCCTGCCCCAGAAACAAATACGCCCCGGGCCGGGCCTCGAGCATGAAAGCAAAGTCTTCCGAGCCCATTTCCGGGGTCGCATCGCGGGTGACAGCATCGGCCCCCACCACATCGGCGGCAACATCCGCTGCGAAGGCGGCCTCCTCGGCGGTGTTCACGGTGGCGGGATAATTGTCTTGGCCCCAATCCACATGCGCCTCGACATCAAAGGCTTTAGCGTGCCCCTCCATAATCTCCTGCACGCGGCGGATCACCATCTCCCGAACAGCGGGATCAAACGTGCGCACTGTCGCGCCCAAGGTGGCCTCGGCAGGTATCACATTGAGCGCAGCGCCTGCGTGGATCGAGGTGACCGATATCACTAGGGCGTCGAGCGCCTTGTGGTTGCGCGACACGATGGTTTGGATCGCCTGAACCATCGCCACCGCCGCTGTTACCGGATCCTTGGTTTCTTGCGGGAACGCGCCGTGGCCGCCTTTGCCCTTGATCGTGATCCGAAACTCATCAACCGCGGCCATGATCGGCCCTGGCGTGGTGAAAAACCGCCCCGGCTCACGATCAGGCGCATTGTGTAGCGCGTAGACCTGAGCGATATCGAAGCGCTCCATCATGCCCTCCTGGACCATGACGTTGCCGCCGGCGCCACCCTCCTCCGCCGGCTGAAAGATCAGCGCCACACGTCCCTTAAAGCGGCGCGTCTCCGTCAGATACTTAGCTGCGCCCAAAAGCATGGTGGTATGCCCATCATGGCCGCAGGCATGCATCACACCGGGCGTTTCAGACGCGTAATCAAGTCCTGTCGCCTCGTCGATGGGCAGCGCATCCATATCCGCGCGCAACCCAATGGTGGGGCCGTCGCCCTGGCCGTTGATAATGGCCACCACGCCGGTCTTGGCGATGCCTTCATGGATCTCGTCGACGCCAAAGCTTTTGAGCTTTTCCACCACGAAAGCCGCGGTTTTATGACAGTCAAAACCCAATTCGGGATGGCGGTGCATCCAGCGGCGCCACTTGGTCATCTCGGCCGCATAATCGCCGATGCGATTGATGATAGGCATGTGGACTCTCCTCAACTTCCCCGGCACCAGTGACGCAAGGCTCTCAGAATTCGCGCGAGGCGACAATGGCGAAAGACGATGACGCGCTGATCCACCAAGCGGACGGCGGCATGCCCCGGCTGTTGCATATTATGCGGCGGCTGCGCGACCCCGAAACCGGCTGCCCCTGGGACATCGAACAAAGCTTTGAGACCATCGCGCCTTACACCATCGAAGAAGCCTATGAGGTGGCCGACGCCATCGACCGCCAGGACTGGGACGGCTTGAAGGGCGAGTTGGGTGATCTGCTGTTGCAAACGGTCTATCATGCGCAAATGGCCGATGAGGCGGGGCACTTTGATTTCCACGCGGTAGCCGACGCCATCGCCGACAAGATGGTCGCGCGCCACCCGCATGTCTTTGGCGAGGATCGCCGGGACAAAACAGCCGAGCAGCAAACCCGCGACTGGGAAGCAGTAAAGGCCGCTGAACGGGCCGCGAAAGGCGCGGGCGGTGTGCTCGATGACGTGGCGGTGGGCCTACCTGCCCTCCTGCGCGCGCTCAAGCTGCAAAACCGCGCCGCGCGGGTGGGGTTTGACTGGGCTGAAACCGCCGATGTGCTCGACAAATTGGTGGAAGAGGCAGGCGAGATCACCGAGGCCGAGAGCCAAGACGCGGTGTTTGAAGAAATCGGCGACTTCCTATTCGTGGCCGCGAACCTGGCGCGGCACAAAAAGGTGGACCCGGAAGCAGCCCTGCGCGCCGCAAACGCCAAATTCACCCGCCGTTTCCGCGCGATTGAGGCGGCCCTTGCGGCACAAGGCAAACGCCCTGAAGACAGCAGCCTCGAAGAGATGGATGCGCTGTGGGACGCGGCAAAAGCGGCCGAAAAACAACAACAGGACGCTGCTAAAGCGGCTGAAAAACAACCCCACGAGGCGGCGAATGCGGCCGAAAAGCCATGACGCGGCGCGGCAACCGCCTGGTGCCGACGCTGGCGCTCTTGATCGCGGCGGCGTGCCTCTTGCCGATGCTGGCGGTGGCCGTGGCCGCCGCGATGGGCACGCTCGACATCGTCGCGCAATTGGCCAACACTGTGCTCTGGCGCTACACCTACACCACGCTGATCCTGGTGGTGCTGGTGGGGGTGGGCACCGCGATGATCGGCACCGGCGCGGCTTGGCTGGTGACCATGACGCGCTTTCCCGGCGTCAGGGTGCTGGAAATTGCGCTGGCGCTGCCGCTGGCCTTTCCCGCCTATGTGCTGGCCTACGCCTATACCGACCTGCTCGATCACCCCGGCGCGGTGCAGACAGGCTTGCGCGCGATCACCGGATGGGGCCCGCGCGATTACTGGTTTCCCGAGATCCGGTCGGTGGGCGGCGCCGCGCTGATGCTCACGCTGGTGCTCTACCCCTATGTCTACCTGCTGGTGCGCGCAGCCTTCCTGCAGCAATCGGGCACCGCCTATCTGGCAGCGCGGGCGCTCGGGCAATCGGCCTGGGGCGCATTTTGGCGCGTCTCGCTCCCAGTGGCGCGGCCCGCCATCGCAGGCGGCGCGCTGCTGGCGATCATGGAGACCATCGCTGATTTCGGCACAGTGTCGTTTTTCGGGGTGCAGACCTTTGCCACCGGGATCTATGTCAGTTGGATCGGCGTCGGCGACCGGGCGGCGGCCGCACAACTAGCGCTATGCCTGCTTCTGTTCGCGCTGCTTCTGGCGATGCTGGAGCGTAGCCAACGCGGCGAGGCGCGCCACCACAACACCGGCAAGCGCTTTGAGACAGTGCCCGAGATCACCCTGCACGGCCGCGCCGCCTGGCTGTCGACCGGGCTATGCGCGGTGCCGGTACTGCTGGGCTTCGTGCTGCCGGTGGCCCTGTTGATCGAATTGGGCATCGGCTCGGAGCAGGACCTAACCTCGCGCCGCTATGTGGGCTTTATCCGGAACAGCCTGACCCTCGCCGGAACGGCGTGTCTGGTGACCGGGGCAGCAGCGATCACGCTGGCGCTTTACCACCGGCTGGCGCAGAGCCGATTGTCGAGCACCGCTACCTACATCGCCCGGATCGGCTATGCAGTGCCTGGCGGAGTGATCGCTGTGGGCCTGATGGTGCCGTTCGCCAGGTTAGACAATGCGATCGACGCTTTCTCGGAGGCGCGCTTAGGGATCGATACCGGGCTGCTCTTTACCGGCTCGATCTGGGTGCTGGTCATCGCCTACATGGTGCGGTTCCTCGCGGCGGCGCTCAACACCTACGACAGCGGGCTGGCCGTGGTGCACCCGAACATGGACGCGGTTGCCCGCACGCTGGGCGCGGCGCCGGTCACGATGTTGCGGCGCGTGCATCTGCCGATCCTGACGCCGTCGCTCCTAACCGCGCTGCTGATCGTGTTCGTCGACGTGATGAAAGAGCTTCCCGCGACGCTGATCATGCGGCCCTTCAACTACGACACATTAGCCGTGCAGGCGCACCGGCTGGCCTCCGATGAACGGCTCGAGGGGGCGGCGGTGCCGAGCCTAGTGATCGTGGCCGTGGGGCTGCTGCCGGTGATCTTGATTTGCCGCCAGGTGGGGCTGCGGAGCAAAACCGCGCGCCGGAACACGCCCGCGCCATCGCCTGCGGAGGTCTGAGCCGACGCGAGACCTGACGAGAGCCGCACCCCTTGCATCCTGCGGTGGATCTGTCATCCTGTGGATAACTTGGCCGAGAACAGGCCAGGACAGTCTGAGGTGAGAGGGGCGGCATGGAGCCTGGGCAAAAAACACCCGCAGCAAGCATCATCGTTTTTTCACTGTGCATCCTCGGCATCGGCGGCTATTTCGCGGTGGCCAGCGTGCAGGGGGAGAGCGGCCTATTCCGACGCATCCAGATCGAGGCGGAAGCCGCCGCGTTGCGCGAGGAGAAAGCCGCGCTGGAGGCAGAGGTGGCGTTACTCAAGAACCTGACCCGACGGCTGTCAGATGAGTTTCTCGACCTCGACCTTCTCGACCAACAGGCGCGCATCGTGCTGGGCTATATCCGCGCGGACGAGTTGATCATCCGCTAAGCTCGTTATGCGCGCCGACGCCTGCAAAGTGGCTTGATCCAACGGAGCGCTGACGCGCGCTTGATCCTTGGCGCCCAGCCGCCCCTGCAGCGCGACCGATCGCCTGGCAGCGCTTACCGAAAGCCCCATTAACCAAGCCCCATTAACTAAGCCATGCCGCAGGCGCATACCGGGTCCAAACCCGAACCGATGATTTTTCCATCGCTTTTCGAAAACGGCTGCGCTACCAATTCGTTTAACGCTAAACAATCGCAGCATCGCGATGAGCGGAAAACGAGGGAGGCGCCTGATGGCCACGCGCGCGCGCAAGTCCAAATCCAATTTGGACGCCGACGAGCTCAAACACTATTACCGTGAGATGTTGCATATCCGGCGCTTCGAAGAGAAGGCCGGTCAGCTATACGGCATGGGCCTGATCGGCGGCTTTTGTCACCTCTATATCGGGCAAGAAGCGGTGGTCGTCGGGCTTGAGGCGACGGCGAAGGACGGCGATCAGCGCATCACCACCTACCGTGACCACGGGCACATGCTGGCCTGCGGTATGGATGCCAAGGGCGTGATGGCCGAGCTCACCGGGCGCGATGGCGGCTATTCGCGCGGCAAGGGCGGCTCGATGCACATGTTTTCCAAGGAGAAAGACTTCTATGGCGGGCACGGGATCGTGGGGGCCAATGTGCCGCTTGGCGCAGGGCTTGCCTTCGCTAACAAATACCGCGGCAACGACAATGTGTGTTTCACCTATTTCGGCGACGGCGCCGCGAACCAGGGCCAGGTGTATGAGACATTCAACATGGCCGCGTTGTGGGATCTACCCTGCATCTTCGTGATCGAGAACAACCAATACGCCATGGGCACAGCGCAGCAGCGCTCGACATCGTCGAAGGCCATCTATGCCCGCGGCGAGGCGTTTGGCATTCCTGGCGAGGAAGTGGACGGGATGGATGTGATGGCGGTGAAAGCGGCCGGTGAGACCGCGGTACGCCACTGCCGCGCGGGCAAAGGCCCCTACATCCTCGAGGTCAAAACCTACCGCTACCGCGGGCATTCGATGTCGGACCCGGCCAAGTACCGCACCCGAGAAGAGGTTCAAAAAATGCGCGAGCAGCGCGACCCGATTGAGCAGGTGCGCAAGCTGCTGATCGAGGGCAAATTGGCTGCCGAGGAGGATCTGAAAGCGGTCGACAAAGAGATCAAAGAGATCGTCAATGCCGCGGCCGAGTTCGCCAAGGAGAGCCCCGAACCCGCGATCGAGGAATTGTGGACCGACATTTATGCCGAAGTGAGTGCGGCTTAGCGGCGCCAACGCGCGCATTTCGAGCGAAAGGCTAGGACATGGCAGTTGAGATTTTGATGCCGGCGCTATCGCCCACGATGGAAGAGGGCACGCTGGCGAAATGGCTGGTCAAGGAGGGCGATAGCGTCTCCTCAGGCGACATCCTGGCCGAGATCGAAACCGACAAAGCGACGATGGAATTCGAAGCTGTCGATGACGGGGTGATCGGCAAGATCTTGGTGCCCGAAGGCACCGAAGGCGTCAGCGTGAATACCCCGATCGCGATCATCGGCGAAGACGGCGAAGATATGAGCGCGCCGGCAGCCGAGCCCGCCGCGGCAGCCAGCAAGGATGAGAAAACCGCCGATACTGAGGCCGCTGAGAGCAGCACGGCTCCGGCAACAGCCAAAGCGCCGGTGGAAATCGTGATCCCGCCGGAGGCGGATGTGCCCGAAGGCACGGAAATGAAAAGCACCACCGTGCGCGAAGCGTTGCGCGACGCGATGGCCGAGGAGATGCGCCGCGACGAGGCGGTGTTTGTGATGGGCGAGGAAGTGGCCGAGTACCAGGGCGCCTATAAAGTGACCCAAGGCCTGCTCGATGAATTCTCTGCCAAGCGGATCATCGATACCCCGATCACTGAGCATGGTTTTACCGGGCTGGGCGTGGGCGCGGCCTTCGGTGGGTTGCGCCCTATCGTGGAGTTCATGACGTTCAACTTCGCCATGCAAGCGATTGATCAGATTATCAACTCAGCCGCCAAAACGCTTTATATGTCCGGCGGTCAGATGGGCTGTCCGATTGTGTTTCGGGGTCCCAACGGGGCGGCCGCACGGGTCGCGGCACAGCATTCGCAGGATTACGCCGCGTGGTATTCCCACGTGCCCGGCTTGAAGGTGGTGCAGCCCTATGCTGCCGCTGACGCCAAAGGCCTGCTCAAGTCAGCGATCCGCGATCGGAACCCGGTGGTCTTCCTGGAAAACGAGATCCTCTATGGCAAGAGCTTTGAGGTGCCTCAGATCGACGATTACACGGTGCCGATCGGCCGCGCCAAGATTTGGCGTGAGGGCAGCGATGTGACCATCGTCAGCTTCGGCATCGGCATGGGCTATGCGTTGGAGGCGGCTGATGCGCTGGCCGAAGAGGGGATCGCAGCCGAGGTGATCGACCTGCGCACCATTCGCCCCATGGACACCCAGACCGTGATCCAATCGGTGATGAAGACCAACCGCTGCGTAACTGTCGAGGAGGGTTGGCCGCAAAGCTCGGTCGGCAACTACATCTCGTCGGTCCTGATGCAGGAGGCGTTCGACTATCTCGACGCGCCGGTGATCAACTGCACCGGCAAGGATGTTCCGATGCCCTATGCCGCTAACCTCGAAAAGCTGGCGCTGACCTCGACCAAAGAAGTGATCGAGGCGGTCAAAGCCGTCACCTACCGCTGAGGGCGCGCATGTTTTGGAAGAAGAAGCAAAGCCAATCGGGCCAGGTCGAGGTGCAGCACCCGATGCTGTTTGTTCTGCGCGAGGAATCCGCGCAGCAAACCCTGAGCGTGCATCTCGATGCCAAACAGCTGGGCACCCCTGCCGAAGCGGGGCTGATGCTGGCCGATATCGCGCGGCACATGGCGCATGCGCTGGCCGAAACCGAGTATGACGGCACCGAGGCCGAGGCCTTTACCGAAATCGTCACCCTCTTCAACGCGGAAGCAAAAGCCCCAACCCAGGCCGTCACTGGCGGCTTGGCGCAATAGGAAACGCCGATCATGCCCACTGAAATCTTGATGCCCGCGCTGAGCCCTACGATGGAAGAGGGCACGCTGGCGAAATGGCTGGTCAAGGAAGGCGATAGCGTCTCCTCGGGCGATCTTCTGGCCGAGATTGAAACCGACAAAGCGACGATGGAGTTCGAAGCTGTCGATGACGGGGTGATCGGCAAGATCTTGGTGCCCGAAGGGACCGAAGGCGTCAGCGTGAATACCGCCATCGCTGTGATCTTGGGCGACGGGGAGAGCGCTGACGATATCACCGCGACCCCGGCAGCTGCAGAAGCAGCACCCGCCGAGGCACCTGCCGAAGCGGCCCCCGCTCAAGACAGCCCGGCGGAGAAAACCGCCGCGCCCGCCCCTGCTGCACCAGCCGCCAGTGACGGCTCGCGCCTCTTTGCCTCGCCTCTGGCGCGCCGCATCGCCGCTGATAAGGGGCTGGATCTGAGCCAGATCAAAGGCTCGGGGCCGCGCGGGCGCATCGTCAAGGCCGATGTCGAAGCTGCGAAGCCTGCCGCCGCAGCAGCCGCGCCTGAACCAGCAGCCGCCAAAGCACCTGCTAAGGCGCCCGCAGGCGCGATGCCAACCGGACCGTCCGCCGAAACCGTCATCAAGATGTACGAAGGCCGCGCATTTGAAGAAGTGGCGCTCGACGGCATGCGCCGCACCGTGGCCGCGCGTCTGACCGAAGCCAAGCAAACCATCCCGCATTTCTATCTGCGCCGCGATATCGCGCTCGACGCGCTGTTGGCGCTGCGCTCGCAGGTGAACAAGCAGCTCGAAGATCGGGGCGTTAAGCTCTCGGTGAACGACTTCATCATCAAAGCCTGCGCCATCGCCTTGCAGCAGGTGCCCGATGCCAACGCGGTCTGGGCCGGCGACCGGATCCTGCGCTTAACACCGTCAGATGTGGCGGTGGCTGTGGCCGTAGACGGCGGGCTGTTCACGCCGGTGCTGAAGGACGCCGAGATCAAGACGCTCTCGGCGCTGTCGACCGAGATGAAAGATCTGGCCGGCCGGGCCCGCGACCGCAAGCTTGCCCCCCATGAATATGTGGGCGGCGCCTTCGCGATCTCCAATCTGGGCATGTACGGGATCGACAATTTCGACGCGGTGATCAACCCGCCCCATGGTGCGATCTTGGCAGTGGGGGCTGGCGCGAAAAAGCCAGTGGTCCAGGACGATGGCAGCGTGGGTGTGGCGACGATCATGTCGGTCACCCTGTCGGTCGATCACCGGGTTATCGACGGGGCACTCGGGGCCGAATTGTTGGCAGCGATCAAAGCCAACCTGGAAAACCCGATGGCGATGCTGGCCTAAAGGTCTGCCGGGGCGGGCCTAAGCGCTCGCCGGTTAGGCCTTGGCTTGGGCGCGGCGGGCGTGGAGCACCGGCTCGGTATATCCCGACGGCTGGTCGATGCCCTTGAACACCAGATCGCAGGCCGCTTGAAACGCGACCCCGTCATAACCCGGCGCCATCGGCGTATAGGCTGGGTCGCCCGCGTTCTGGCGATCCACCACTTCGGCCATTTTCTTGAGCACTTCCAGCACGGTCTCGCGGGTGACGACGCCGTGATGCAGCCAATTTGCCAGCGCCTGGCTTGAGATGCGGCAGGTAGCGCGGTCTTCCATCAGGCCCACCTCGCGGATATCGGGCACCTTGGAGCAGCCGATACCCTGATCCACCCAACGCACGACATAGCCTAGAATCCCTTGCGCGTTGTTGGCGATTTCGTTGGCGATCTCATCGACATGGAGCGCGCCATCCTCGGCCAGCGGCAGGGTCAACAGGTCTTCAAGCGTGGCGCGCGGCCCGCCTTTGGCAATCTCGGCCTGGCGGGCGGCCACATCGATCAGGTGATAATGGGTGGCATGCAGCACCGCCGCGGTCGGCGAGGGCACCCAAGCGCAATTGGCGCCCGCTTTGGGGTGGCCGATCTTCTCATCGAGCATCGCCGCCATCCGGTCAGGCATCGCCCACATGCCCTTGCCGATCTGCGCCCGCCCCTTCAGCCCGCAGGCCAGGCCGATATCGACATTGCGATCCTCATAGGCGCCGATCCAGGGCGCGGCCTTCATCGCCACCTTGCCCACCATCGGCCCCGCTTCCATCGCGGTGTGGATCTCATCGCCGGTGCGGTCGAGGAAACCGGTATTGATAAACGCGACCCGGTTCTTGGCGGCGTGGATCGCGGCTTTGAGGTTGGCCGAGGTGCGACGCTCCTCATCCATAATGCCGAGCTTCACGGTGTTGGGGGCAAGGCCCAGAAATGCCTCGACCCGGCCAAAGATTTCATCGGCGAAGGCCACTTCTTCGGGGCCGTGCATCTTGGGTTTGACCACATAGATCGAGCCCGCCGCCGAATTGCGCGCGCCGCTCGTCTTCTCCAAATCGTGGATCGCGATCATCGCGGTGATTGCCGCATCCATCATCCCCTCAGGCGCTTCAACACCGTCGCGGTCGCGGATGGCAGGGGTGGTCATCAGGTGGCCGACATTGCGCACCAGCATCAACGCCCTGCCCTTCAAGGTCAGCGGGTTGCCGTCGCGGCCGGTGTAGTTGCGGTCGGGCGCAAGCACGCGGGTGAAAGTGCTGTCACCCTTCGACACCTCCTCGGCCAGATCCCCTTTCATCAGCCCTAGCCAATTGCTGTAGGCCAGCACTTTGTCCTCAGCATCGACGCAGGCGACCGAGTCCTCGCAATCCATAATCGCCGATACCGCCGCTTCCAGCTGCACATCAGAAATCCCGGCCGGGTCGTGCTGACCCACCTCGGTCGTCTCATCAACGGTGATCTCAATGTGCAGGCCGTGAACCCGCAGCAGCACCCGCAGCGGCGCCTTGGCATAGCCGAAAAACAGCGCCGGATCCGCCAAAGCGCGCGGCCGATTACCGGTGATGAGGCGTAGCTGGCCATCGCGGACGGTAATTTCCTCGACCGCCGACCAAGAGGCCCCCTCAATCGGCGCCACCTTATCGAGATGCGCCTTGGCCCAGGCGATCACCTCCCCGCCGCGCTCGGGGTTATATCCGCCCGCCTGGGGCAAGCTGCCCAGCGCGTCGGTGCCGTAAAGCGCATCATAAAGCGATCCCCAACGCGCATTGGCCGCGTTCAGCGCGTAGCGGGCATTGGTGATCGGCACCACCAATTGCGGCCCGGCAACCTCGGCGATTTCAGGATCAATCCGGTCGGTTTGCACCTGAAAATCCGGCACATCTGGCACCAGATAGCCGATCTCACGCAAAAACGCAGCCTGCGCCACCGGGTCTTGCGGTGTGTCTGCCCGCTCACTGAGCCACGCGCTAAGCTGCGCCTGAAGTTCGGCGCGCCGGTCCAGAAGCGCGCGGTTTTTCGGGCCAAGGTCGTGGATCAGCGCTGATAACCCGTCCCAGAAAGCTGCCGCCTCAACACCGGTCCCGGGCAGCGCTTGCTCCTCGATGAAACGGGCCAATTCTGAGGCTACCGACAGATCCGCGCGCGTTACCTCAGACATGCTCTCTCCCTGGTCGTGCGCCGCGCCAAGTGGCTGCGCAGCGTCTCTCTAGGAGAAGGCCCGGCACAACGCAACGGTTGTCGGCGGACCTGCGCGGACGGCCATTTTCGATCTCGGCGCCGATTTGCTATACTGCTCCTCCAAGGGAGATCGAGATGGAAGAGAAAGTCGGCTGCCGCACCCCGGCGGAAGGACGCGACGGGGTCACCAACATTCCCAAATGGAAGTTTGATACGCTGCGCGCGGCAATCCTGGATGCGCTTGGCAGTGGGCCGGTGGCGTTCAAAGATCTCCGATCGCTGGTGGAAGCGCGGATCGACCCCGAGGCGTTGGCCCGGCTAGGCTCGCTCGGCTGGCACACCACGTGCGTGAAGCTGGAACTCGAAGTGCGCGGTGAAATCATACGCCTGCCTGGGAAATCGCCGCAACAAATTGCCCGCGCTATCCCCTAAACCCGCGCCGGGTTTTGAGCCGCAGTCCTCAGTACACGTCGCGTTGATAGCGGCGGGTATCGCGCAGCGCGCTCAGATAGGCCTCGGCCTCCTCCGCGCTGTGGCCGCCATGCTCGGCGATGACATCCAGCAGCGCCTGATGCACGTCTTTGGCCATGCGGGTCGCGTCGCCGCAGACATACACATGCGCGCCCTGTTCCAGCCAAGCATAGAGCTCTGCCCCATGCTCGCGCAGGCGGTCTTGCACATAGATCTTCTCCGCCTGATCGCGGCTGAAGGCGACATCTAGGCGGCTGAGCGTGCCCGATTTCAGGTAGCTCTGCAGTTCCACCTGATAGAGGAAATCTTGGGTGAAATGCGGATTGCCGAAAAACAGCCACGCCTTGCCGTCCGCGCCATCGGCGTCGCGGTCTTGCAAGAAGGCGCGAAACGGCGCGATGCCGGTGCCGGGGCCGATCATGATAATCGGGGTATCGGCAGCCTCGGGGAGGCGGAACAAATCGTTATGCTCGACAAACACGCGAAGCGCGCCACCCTCCTCTACGCGGTGTCCCAAAAAGCCCGAGCAGCCACCCATATGCGCGCGGTCAAACGCGTCATAGGCGACCACGCCGAGCGTGAGATGCACCTCGTCTTCCATCTCTTTCTGGCTCGAAGCGATGGAGTAGAGCCGCGGCTGCTGTTTGCGCAGCGCGTCGACCAGGGCTTGCGCGGCAATCGGTTTAGGATGCTCGCGCAGGATGTCGTAAATCTGACGCTCGGCCAGATAGTCCCTTAGCGCCGCTTTGTCCTCGGCGAAGGCTTGCAGCGCCGGGATCTCAGCGGCAGCGGCATAAGCGGTGACGAAGCCAGGATAGGATTGGGTCAGTTCCAGATCCTCGATCAGCGCAGCCCGCAGGGGTTTTTCCGCCTCGCCCAGCCGCACAAGCACATCGCCGTCGAGCGACAGCGCCTCGATCAGCGCGTCCACCTCGGCGGGATCATTCTCGAAATAGACCCCCAGCGCGTCGCCCGCCTGATAGTGCAGCCCCGAGCCCTCCAGCGAGATCTCCAGATGGCGCACATCCTTGGTGCTGTCGCGGCCGGTGATCTTTTGCACCGCGCTGACCTCAGCGGTGAACGGGGATTTCTTGGTATAGGCCGTCAGCGCGGGTGCGTCGGCAACCAGCCCGGGCATCATCGGCACGACATTGCTGTTGGCAGGCGGCCCATCGGCTTTCAGGGCGGGTTCGAGTACGTCAATCGCACCGTCGATCCAGCCGGGCGCGTGATCGTCAAAGTCCACGTCCAACAAGGCGCGCTCAACCGCGACAGTGGCGCCGAGCGCGACCAGCCGCTCTTCGAAGTCGATGGCGGTTTGGCAGAAGAACTCATAGCTCGTATCGCCCAGGCCCAGCACCGCGATCTGCGCCCCGTCGAGCCGCGGCGCTTTCTTCGAGCCGATGAAATCATAGAGCTTTTGCGCGGGCTCTGGCGGCTCACCCTCGCCATAGGTCGACACCACGATGGCCAGGTGCTTTTCATCCTTGAGTTTGCTGGGCTTGTAATCGGCCATGTTGATCAGGCTGGCCTCAAGACCGCGCGCTTTGCCCTTGTCCACCAAGTCCTGGGCCACGTGCTTGGCATTGCCGGTTTGCGAGCCGTAAAGCACCGTCAGCTTGCCCGCCGCTGCCGCCACCGGGGCTGCGGGTAGCGCTGGCATGGCACCCGCCGCGACAGATGCGGTCGCCGCCAGATAGCCGCTGATCCAAGCCTGCTGCACCGGGTTGAGCGAGGTCATCAGCGCCTGCATCTGCGCCGATTGCTCGGGCGATAGCGGGCTCAGGGTTTGCGGGATGTTTTGGTGGAGCATCGCGATACCGTCTTAGCTGTGCAGCCCGCATTCGCGGCCGAGACCGCCGAAGCGGGTGTCTTCCTCGCGCATGCCGGGGCGGAACTTTGCGGTGGTATGGGTGTCGCCGACACTGAGATAGCCCTCGTCGCGCAGCGGGTGATAGGGCAAGTCATGGGCGGTGAGGTAGTCATGCACCTGCTTGGATGACCAATCGGCGATGGGGCACACTTTCACCCGGCCGTCGCGCACATCCACAAAGGGCACATGCTCGCGGCTTTCCGATTGCCCCCGGCGCAGCCCGGCAAACCAGGTGCGCGCGTCCAACTCGGCAAGCGCCCGCGCCATCGGCTCTACCTTGTTGAGCGCGTTGTACTTCTTCAGCCCCTCCCTGCCCTGCTCCCAAAGCTGGCCATACTTGACCTCTTGCCAGGCCGGCGACAGCTCGGCGCGGTAGACATGCAGGTTAAGCGTGAGGCGCTCGCGCAATTCGTCGATAAACCGGTAAGTTTCGGGGAACAGATAACCGGTATCCATTAGCAAAACGGGAATGTCGGGGCGCGCTTGGGTCAGCAAGTGCAGCATCACCGCCGATTGCACCGCGAACGAAGACGACAGCACATGCTCACCAGGCATGTGACCCAGCGCCCAATCTACCCGCGCTTCGGCTGTCTGGCTGCGCAGCCAATCGTTGGCCTCATCCAAAAGCATGCGTCGTCCGGAAGCAGGAAGATCTAGGATACCCATGGGCCGCGCCTCATCATGCGTGGAAATCGGTCTTGGAAACTTTCACCTCGCGCACCACACCTTTGCGGATCACGAAATCGCCGAAGCACTCATTGTCCTGGCGCTCGGCTGCCCATCCGCCGATCAACCCGTCGAGCGCGTCGAGGATAACCGCAGAGCTTTGATTTTCCAGGTAAAGCTTGGGCACACGGGTGCCGATCCGGTTGCCGCCGAGATAGAGGTTGTACTTTCCCGGGCCCTTGCCCACCAACCCGGCCTCGGCCAGCATCGCGCGACCACAGCCATTGGGGCAGCCGACAACGCGCAGGATGATGTGATCGTCAGGGATGCCATGCTTTTCCAGCAAGCCCTCAACGCTCGCCACCAAATCGGGTAGGAACCGCTCCGCCTCGGCCATCGCCAGCGGACAAGTGGGCAGCGCAACACAGGCCATGGAATTTTTGAGCTGCGGTGTCATGAAATCGTCGATCAGCCCGTGCTCTCGCGCCAGCGCTTCGACAGCGTCGCGCTGATCGGCGGGGATGCCAGCGATCACCAGGTTTTGGTTCGCCGTCATCCGGAAATCGCCTTGATGGATCTCGGCGATCTTGCGCAAGCCGGTCTTCAGCGGCCGCCCGGGGTAGTCCAGGATCCGACCGTTAAGGATGTAGAGCGTCAGGTGGTGCTTGCCGTCCACCCCCTCGACCCAGCCGAACCGGTCGCCGCGGCTGGTAAAGCGATAGGGACGGCTCGGCGCGAAAGCGACACCGGCGCGGCGCTCCACCTCAGCCTTGAACACGTCAACGCCAACGCGGTCGAGGGTATATTTTGTCTTGGCGTTCTTGCGGTTGACCCGATTGCCCCAATCGCGCTGCACCGAGACAACATGCTCGGCCACCGCCAAGGTGTGCTCCAGCGGGATGAAGCCGAAATCGTCGGCCTTGCGCGGATAGGTGGCGGTGTCGCCATGGGTCATCGCCAGGCCGCCGCCGACCAGCACATTCCAACCGACCAGCTTGCCGTTTTCGGCGATGGCCACGAAATTGAGATCGTTGGCATGCACATCCACCTCGTTATTGGGCGGAATGCTGACCGTGGTCTTGAATTTGCGCGGCAGATAGGTCGACCCGAGGATCGGCTCTTCGGTGGTTTTGGCCTTTTCGCCGTCGAGCCAGGTTTCCATATAGGCTCGGGTCTTGGGCAGAAGATGCTCCGAGATCCGCTTCGACCACTCATAGGCCTCCTGGTGCAGCGCCGATTCAACCGGGTTGGTGGTGCACAACACGTTGCGGTTCACGTCGCCTGCGGTCGCAATCGAATCGATCCCTGCGGCGTTGATCACCCGGTGCATGTCTTTGATGTGGGGCTTGAGAACGCCGTGAAACTGGAACGTCTGCCGCGTCGTCAGTCGAACCGAGCCATACATTGTATGATCTTCGGCAAATTTCTCGATGATCAGCCATTGCTGCGGCGTGATGATCCCGCCCGGCATGCGCGCGCGCAGCATGACATTATGCAACGGCTCAAGCTTTTGCTGGGCCCGCTCGGCGCGGATATCGCGGTCGTCCTGCTGATACATGCCGTGGAAGCGGATCAGCTGAAAGTTGTCGGGGCCGAAGCCGCCGGTGATTTGATCGCCCAAATCCTCGGTGATCGTGCCGCGCAGGAAATTGCTGTCGCGCTTCATCCGCTCATTGTCGGCGAGCTTGCCTTCGACAACGCGGCTTGGGTCCGATCCAGGAGAGGTGCTGTCTAGCATCGCTGATGGCTTTCTCTGCGGCGGGGTTTAGCGCAATATGGCGCGTGCAGGCGAAGCGCGGCGGCAAGGAACTGCCCTGCCGCCGATCTAGAACGTGCCGCGCCTAGGCGGGCTCTTTGGTCTTGCGCAGGTAGGGTAGGACCTTCTCGAAATCGCCGAACTTGGCTTTAGCGTCTTCGTCACTGACCGTGGCGGGGATGATGACGTCACCGCCCGGCTGCCAATCGGCGGGGGTGGCCACGCCCTTCTTCGCGGTGGTCTGCAAGCCGTCGAGCGCGCGTAGGATTTCCGCGAAGTTACGGCCCACCGTCATCGGGTAGGTCATGGTCAGCTTTACCTGCTTGTCTGGCCCCACAATGAAGACCGAGCGCACGGTCGCGCTGTCTGCCGGCGTGCGGCCATCGGGCAGCACATATTCGGCGGGCAGCATGTCGAACGCCTTGGCCACCGCCAGCCCGTCATCAGCCACGATGGCAAAGTCAGGCTCGGCGCCGCCATAGGTTTTGATGTCGGCTTTCCATTTCACGTGGTCCTCGACCCCGTCGACGGACACGCCCAGCACCTTCGTGCCGCGCTTTTTCCATTCATCGGCCAACTGCGCTACCGCGCTGAACTCGGTGGTGCAGACCGGGGTGAAGTCTTTGGGGTGGCTGAAGATCACCGCCCAGCTGTCGCCCACCCAATCATGGAGCGAAATCTCGCCATGATCGGTGTTGACGGTCAGATCGGGGATCGTGTCGTTGATGCGCAATGCCATGTCGTCATTCCTTTGTCACCGTTGCGTCGGGCAGCTGTTCATCGCCGCCGAAACCCGCGGCGCCTGCCGATGCATGTCTGCGTCGGGGTTGGCGCCACACATCGGCGATATAGGCGCAGGCGCAAGAGCGGCACGGTGAGATAAGGACAGGGTCAGACAAAAGCCGCCGCGACCAGAACGCGCGTCTTTCCGGCGTTGCCTGCGCAGAACGGACGTTTGACGGATTTTCCGGGCCTTTGCCCGCACTTGGCGCGCTTATGGGAGAATGAAACGCGGGCAGCCGTTCCGCTAGGATTTAGGCGGCTTGCTCGCTCGCGCGCTTGATCTTTCCTAGCAAATACAACGCCACGCTGGTGACGATCACGCCGGAAAGGAGGTAGAACGCCGCCGCCCAGATCCCTAAGAATGAGGTCAGCGTCAGCCCCACCAGCGGCGCGAAAGCTGCCCCCACAATCCATGACAG
>JBCDGW010000069.1:0-18280 GCA_038750765.1 Pseudomonadota bacterium
CGCCGGGCAGCGGCGGGCCGTACTTTGGTGTACTTGGGGGCTGCCGCTTCTTATCCGCCAGCGCGTTGCGTGGAGCTTATTCGGGTCGTCCGGATAAAGCGCTGCGTAACTAAAGGCAGAGCGGCATCCCCCGGCCCGCCTGATCGTGGGAACACCGGCAAACGTGGAGCGCTGGATCAAGGCTCCACCCTCGGAACGACGCACCCGCCCGGAGTAACCGCCGAAGGCGCCGGGCAGCGGCGGGCCGTCCCGCGGGCTGCCGCTTCGTATCAACCAGCGCCTCGCTTCCGGCTTCTTCGGATCGTCCGGATAAAGCGCTGCAGCACTAAGGGCAGAGCGGCATCCCTCGGCCCGCCGCTGATTGAACCGACGCGCTGAACAATCAAACAGGGCACCGCCCTACACAGTCGGTTTGGATGTTGGGAAATGGCCTATCCAGCGCGGTGTAGCTGTATGTGCCTCAATACACTGTTTTAAGGGTCTTCGAGCCTTCCGGATAAAGCGCTGCAGAAATGCTCTCACCATCGCATCCCCCGGCCCGCCTCATCGTCGGCACCAAACCCGCGCCGCGCCCTGCCGCACCCCCCACGCCCGCGCAACAGCCAACCCACGACACCTGCGCGACGCCCGTCATGGCGTTGACACAGGCGGCGCAGGCTGCGACAGGGGGCGACCGTTATCGCAACCGGGCGCGCTGTTGGCGCCAAACCGACGAGGAGGCCCTGATGGCCCAGATCTCCCTCACCTTCCCCGATGGCTCTTCGCGCGACTACAACCAGGGCATTACCCCGGGCGAGATCGCCGCGAGCATCTCCAATTCGCTGGCGAAAAAGGCGATCAGCGCCAGTGTCGACGGCGCCCATTACGATCTGCAATGGCCGATCGAGGCCGATGCCAGCATCGCGATCCACACCATGGCGGATACCGACCAGGCGCTGGAGCTGATCCGCCACGACTGCGCCCATATCATGGCCCGCGCGGTGCAAGAGATCTGGCCGGAAACCCGCGTCACCATCGGCCCGGTGATCCAAAACGGCTTTTACTACGATTTCGACCGCACCGATCCGTTCACGCCCGAAGATCTGGGCGCCATCGAGAAAAAGATGCGCGAGATCATCAACAAACGCGACCCGGTGCACACAGAAGTGTGGGATCGTCAGCGCGCCATCGACCATTACGAGGCCCAAGGCGAGCCTTATAAGGTCGAACTTGTGGGGATGATCCCCGATGACGGGCAACCGATCCGGATGTATTGGCACGGGGACTGGCAAGATCTTTGCCGCGGCCCGCACTTTCAGCACACCGGCCAAGTGCCGGGTGACGCGTTCAAGCTGATGAATGTGGCGGGTGCGTACTGGCGCGGTGACAGCGATCGGCCCATGCTCCAGCGGATCTACGGCGTTGCGTTCAAGAACAAAGCCGATCTCAAGGCGCATCTGACGTTCCTGGAAGAAGCCGAGAAGCGCGACCACCGCAAGCTCGGCCGCGAGATGAACCTGTTTCATTTCGAAGAGGTCGCGCCTGGCTCAGTGTTTTGGCATCCCGGCGGCTGGACCCTGTTTCAAGCGTTGATCAACTATATGCGTCGCCGCCAAGATGCCGCCGGCTATGTCGAGGTAAATTCGCCCGACATCATGGACAAAGCCTTATGGGAAACCTCCGGCCATTGGCAGAATTACCGCGAGAATATGTTTCTCGCCGAGACCCAGGATGATCGCGAATACGCCTTAAAACCGATGAACTGCCCCGGCCACATGATGATCTACAACCAGGGCATCAAAAGCTATCGTGATCTGCCGCTCAAGATCGCCGAGTTCGGGAAAGTGCACCGCTACGAGCCGTCGGGCGCGCTGCACGGGTTGCTGCGGGTACGCAGCTTCACCCAGGATGACGCGCATATCTATTGCACGCCCGAGCAACTGACCGAGGAGTGCCTCAAGGTCAACGACCTGATCTTGTCGATCTACAGCGATTTTGGCTTCGACGATGTGCATGTCAAACTGTCTACCCGACCTGAGAACCGCATCGGCAGCGATGAAAGCTGGGACCGGTCTGAGGACGCGTTGCGCACCGCGCTCGAAGCCGCACAGATGCGCTACACGATCTTTGAAGGCGAAGGCGCCTTTTACGGACCAAAGCTGGAATATGTGCTGCGCGATGCGATTGGGCGTGACTGGCAATGCGGCACGCTCCAGGTGGATTTCAACCTGCCGGAGCGGTTCGACACCACCTATGTGGCGGCATCGGGCGAAAGGTTGGCGCCGGTGATGCTGCATCGTGCGCTGTTTGGCTCGCTTGAGCGGTTCACCGGTATTCTGATCGAACAGCACGCGGGCAAACTGCCGTTCTGGCTGGCCCCGCGGCAGGTGGTGGTCGCCTCGATCACCTCCGACGCCGACGCCTATGTGCATGAGGTGGTGGCAGCTTTGCGCAGTCACGGGCTCCGCGCTGAGGCCGACATCCGCAATGAGAAGATCAACTATAAGGTGCGCGAGCATTCCGTGGCCAAAGTGCCGGTGATCTTGGCCTGCGGGATGAAGGAAGTGGATGAACAGACCGTGTCGGTGCGCCGTCTGGGCGAGAAAGCGACGCGTGTTGCCCCTCTTTCTGAGGTGGCAGCGGCTCTGAAGGATGAAGCCTTGCCCCCCGATTTGCGCGCCAAGGCCCACGCCTAGATCCTGCGCTGGAACGCGCCACACCGTTTGGGTCGGATGGCCGCCGCAGGGTCGTGCGGCGTGTCACCTCGCGCCCTTGCACGACCCGCGCGTTATCGATCCTGCGGGGCGGGCGTGGCGGTAGCGCGCGATAACGCCACCGCGCCAACCACGGGCGTGGGCATCTGGGCGACGCTTTGAGGAACCAGACGGCGCGACGCCTGAAATCCCCGAGTGAGGCCTTGGGCGACAATCGGCGCGCGCGCTGATGAAACCGCGCCGATCCACGCCGGTCCAATTAAACTGAGAAAAAATTTTTCACATTAGGGAACCGCAACAAACGTTTGATCTCAAATATTTATTCACCATATCCGCGACATTTGTTACAGGGCTTGACACCTCAGTGACACACGTCGACGTGAGTAGTAGTTTATGGGGTGACCGCTCTATCTAGGGGTACCGCCCCAAGGCGTGGGCGGCCGTCGACTGAAAAGGGAGATACCAATGTCGAATACCGTCAAAACCTTGGCTGTTGCCGGCGCGGTTGCCGCCGCCATGACCACGCATGTCAACGTCGCAAACGCGCAAGCGCAAGAGAAGTGCTACGGCATTTCGCTCGCTGGTGAGAACGACTGCGCCGCTGGTCCAGGCACCACCTGTGCTGGCACCTCGACCGTTGACTACCAGGGCAATGCCTGGACGCTGGTCGATGCAGGCACCTGCGAAGGTCTCGATCTGCCGGCAATGGCAGACGGCACCGAGCGCAATGGCTCGCTAGAGCCGCTTGAGCGCGACTTGCCTGCGTAATTTATTTACACGTGTCACGCCAGGCGCGGGAACATCCCCGCGCCTGGCGCGTTTTGTTTCAGTGCCACGGGTTCAAGTGTGACATTCGATGTTGGCCCAACCAGCCTTCGAGACAGGAGAGATGCGCATGCTCGATGCAACGACACCTCGGTTCGATCGCCTGCCGGAAGCCCCGGGCGTTGGCTACAAAGCACAGCATTTCAACGACATTATCGCTAACCCAGGCACGGTCGCGTGGCTTGAGGTTCACGCGGAGAACTATATGGGTGACGGCGGCCGCCCGCTGGCTCAGATCCGCCACCTGGCCGAGCGGTTCCCCATCTCCGTGCATGGCGTTGGTCTATCGATCGGCGGTGAAGGCCGGTTGGATCAAGATCATCTGGCCCGGCTTAAGCATTTGGTCGGCTGGCTCGAGCCTGCGAGCTTTTCCGAGCATCTGGCCTGGTCCACCCACGAGACCCAGTTTTTGAACGATTTGCTGCCCCTGCCCTATACCGAGGCCACGCTCAAGCAAGTGGCGGACCATATCGATGAGGTGCAGGAGACAATCGGGCGGCGCATGCTGCTGGAAAACCCCTCCACCTATCTCGCCTTCGCCGAAAATGAGATGTCGGAAGTAGCGTTTCTGGAGGAATTGGCCAAGCGCACCGGCTGCGGCCTGCTCTTGGACGTCAACAACGTCTTTGTATCGGCCACCAACCAGCAAACCGACCCGATCAGCTATATCAACGCGTTCCCGCACGCTTATGTGGGCGAGATCCACCTGGGCGGGCACGACGAGGATGAAGACGAAACGGGCGCACCGCTGTTGATTGACAGCCACGGCCGCGAAGTCGTCGACCCGGTATGGGCGCTCTACGCGCATACGATTGAGGTGGGTGGCGCACGGCCCTCGCTGATCGAGTGGGATACCGACGTGCCCGAATGGCCGGTTTTGGCTGCCGAGGCGGCGCGCGCATCTGAGATCCTAACCGCCCGGATCGCCGCCGAATGAGCGTCAGCCAGGCCGATTTCACGCGGGCGATCCTCGATCCGACCCGCGAGGTGCCGGCCGGGCTGACCAACCCAGACGGGGTGACCGCGTCGAAACGGTTCAACGTCTACCGCAACAATGTCGCCGTGAGCCTGACCGAGGCGCTGGAAACCGCCTTTCCGGTGATCCGAAAGCTGGTGGGTGAGGCCAACTTCAAGATCCTTGCCGGTGCCTATCTGCGCCAGCATCCGCCCGCCTCACCGCTGATGATGCATTACGGGCAGGAGATGCCCCAGTTTGTGGCCGCGTTTGAGCCGACCAAAAGCCTGGGCTACCTGCCCGATGTGGCGCGGCTCGAGCTGGCGCTGCGGGGCGCCTATCACGCGGCTGACCCGCGTCCGTTTGATCCAACCACCTTACAAACGATGCCGCCCGATCGGTTGATGGCCGCCTATGTCGATCTGGCCCCGGCTGTTCGTCTTATTCGGTCGCGTTATCCGATTTACAGCATTTGGCGCTTCAATATGGAGCCCGGCGCGCCCAAGCCTGAACCACGCGGGCAGAATGTGCTGGTGCTGCGCCCTGAATTCGACCCGGTCTGCCATGTCTTGGCGCCGGGCGGCGGCACCTTCGTGGCAGCTTTGATGGACGGCGCACGCTTTGGCGATGCGTTCGAAGCCGCCACCGCGCAGGTACCTGATTTCGACCTCTCCACCCTATTGGGACAGCTTCTAAGCGGCGGGGGCATCGCCGCAATCGACGAAAGGGACAGCACATGAAACTACTGAGACTCCACGACAGTGCGGTCGATTTCATCGAAGACAAGGTGGCGCCGTGGTTGATCCCGACGCTCGCGCGCATCGTGTTCGCGCTGGTTTTCTTCTTTTACTTCTTCAACTCGGCAGGCACCAAATTGGACGCCTGGGCCACGCCGAGCTTCGGTGCTTTTGGCCAGATTTTTCCCCGCGTGGCCGAAGCGGTCAGCTATGACCTCACCCAAGCGTCGTTTTTCCAAAAGGTGGTCATGGTGCTCGGCGCATGGGCGGAATACGCGCTGCCGGTGCTGATCCTGATCGGGTTGGCGACGCGGCTGGCGGCGATTGGCATGATCGGGTTCATCATCGTCCAAAGCCTGACCGATATTTACGGCCATGGCCTGGGCCCGGCGGATATCGGCGCGTGGTTCGACAATGTCGCCTCCGCGGTGATCCTCGATCAGCGGACGCTCTGGGTGTTTTTGCTGCTCATTTTGGTGGTGCGCGGCGCGGGCCCGATCTCCGTCGATGCGGTTCTGGGCTGGATACGCAGATCGTTTTTCGGGCGCAGCGAGGAACCGGCGCTCACCTAAGCGTAGCGCGGCGTTGCGTTAGAGCAGCGCCGCCTGCACCTCTTTAGTCCAGCCGACATACGTCGTACCCTCATGCACGATCACCGGGCGCTTCATCAGCGTAGGGTGCTCGACCAGGAGTGCAAGGGGATCGCCCGCGCGGTCGGTCTCGCTCAGACCGCGCCAGGTGGTGGAGCGGGTGTTCATCAGGCTCTCGCCAACGCTTTGCCAAAAACCGGCCAAGGTGTCGGCGGGGACGCCATCGGCGCGCACATCGATCACGTTCGGCGCGTGACCGGCAGCACGCAGCGCTTTCTCGGCCTTGCGGCACGTGTCGCAGGTTTTGAGCCCATAAAAGTCCATCAGATCCTCCACCATTTGGTCGGCTTTTTAGCGGTTGCGCCGCGCGACAAGCAAGCCACCGGGCTGAACTCCTTTGGCAGCGAAAGTACATGAGCGCGCGCTTTTACGGCACGGACAGGCTTGCTTTGCCACTAGCAGCCCAAAACCTGGGCGCGATAGCCAAAAACCAGCCGAGTATCCGCCGATTTGGCGCGGATTGGGAAGATTTGGCTTGAGTTTTTCGCTAAATGCCCCATGTGACGTGTCGTGACGACAGACTTTCTACGAATGACGGCTCCAAACAAGAGCAGCGCCTACTTGGAAGATCCTGGCTGCACCAGCCCACCGCAATCCCGTGGGTGGGAAATTGTTTAAGGAGATACGGCATGCCGACAGGCACCGTAAAATGGTTCAACACGACGAAAGGCTACGGCTTTATCGCCCCTGACGAAGGCGGGAAAGATGTGTTCGTGCACATCTCAGCGGTAGAGCGTGCCGGACTGACGGGGTTGGCCGACAACCAGAAGATCGAGTACGAGTTGCGCGAAGGGCGCGACGGTCGTGCGTCTGCTTCTGAACTGAAAGTCGTCTAAGCGCGCCAACTAAACGCTGCGCGGTTGCGTAGCCTCACGCGTAGCGCCGGTAACGGCGCGCCGTACCTCGAAAGATCGCTTTTGCGGCTTCGAACCGAGTGGCTGCAAGCGCACTTGACGCCGACAGCTGATAGCCTGCTGGCGCTGTCACGCTGCCGATCGATTTCGGTTCTGCTCGGGCTATCGTAGGGAAGACGGCTGTCGCTCCCCGTGATGGTTCCTCGTTGGCGTCCATGCTCGGCCTACCAGACGGCTCCGCCGCCGACTGCGACCGCTGCCTCCGGCGCCCCGTGCGCGACCCAGGCTTCTGCCGCGCATCATCTGCCTGCACCCCCAACACCACATCATACGCAGCATTCAAGGCTGCAAGCCGTGCATTTGCGGCCTGTTTATCGCCGCGCACCGAATCGGGGTGATAGCACCGCACCAGATGACGCCAAGCGCGCCGTATCGTGGCTGCGTCGTCGTCGGGCGACACCCCAAGCATCGCGAATGCGCATTGCTCCCGTCGCGTCATAAACCGCCCACCATGCACTCACCAACCAGGCTCCCACCAACCAACCTCACGGGCGCGCACACCTTTGCGCAGTGGGAGACGGCGCTTAGATCTGCGCCGCACGCTAGGAATAGTGGCAATATCTGGGCAGTCCCACCCCATTTCTTGATAAAGGGTTAACGGGAGCGCGTGGATCTCAACGCTATCAGACGGTTACGCGCCAGCTTGCAGACGCGCGATGTGGCGAGAATAGGGCGGTGGTGGCGCTTACGTGCTGAGAAAGCGGACCTGCCCATCGCCGATGCGCGCCGCGCTCAGCCGACCGGTCCCGTAGGCGCCGGTATCCACGGCGATGCGCCCCTGCGCCGCGTAGGGCGCGTCAACGATGGTATGACCGTGCACCACCCAAAGGCCATCGCCACGGGGCCGACGCAAAAACGCCGGATGACCCCAAAGCAGCACGCTTTCGGGCTGCATCGTGAACGACATCACCGGGTCGAGCGCGGCATGCACCACCGCCACATTGCCCGAGCGCCAAGACAGCGCAAGCCCCCGCAGCCAAGCAAGCGTGGCCTCACCCATCGCCGCCACAAGATCGCGATGCATCTCTGCTAGGTCCGCCTGCTGCGCGCCCATACCGACACCGTAACTGGCAAGCGCTTGTAAGCCGCCATTGCGAAGCCAGCGCGCGCCCGCCGCCTCGGGATTGTCGATAAAATCGAGGCACATCCGCTCATGGTTGCCCATCAGAAACACGGGGTGTCGCGCGCTGGCGCGGGCCTGGTAGGCCTGAAGCCAGTCGAGCACTGCGCGCGTTTGCTCACCGCGATCAATGTAGTCGCCCACAAAGACCAGCCGCGCCGCCGGATCCTCCCCTTCGATCTGCGCCACCAAGGCCTGCAACAGATCGGCGCGCCCATGAATGTCGCCTATCGCATAGAACGGCGCTTCAGGCAGCGGCGGCGGTGCTTCAGGCGCGGGCTTGGGGCCGAACAGCTTGCGAAACAACGACATCGACCCCCCTTACCAATTACCGTCCGCGGCCCTATCGCGACGCCCGCTGGGCCTTTTCCTCAAGCCCCGATTGTCCGGCGCGCCGGGCCAATTCCGCCTCGACATCGGCCAGGGTCAGCCCCTGGGCTGCCAGCATCACCAGCAGATGGTAGAGCACATCCGCTGCCTCCCGCGTGAGCGCCTCGCGGTCGCCCTGGGCCGCTGCAATCACCGCCTCTACGGCCTCCTCGCCAAACTTCTCGGCGCATTTCGCCGGGCCTTTCGCCAGAAGACGCGCCGTCCAAGAGCTTTCGGGATCGGCGTCACGCCGCGCGGCAATCGTTGCGGCCAAGTCCTCCAGCGCGCTCATGTCAGCCGCACCGGGATACCGGCCGCCGCCATATGCGCCTTGGCCTCACCGATGGAAAAGGTGCCGAAATGGAAGATCGATGCCGCGAGCACCGCGTTGGCGCCGCCCTCGACAACGCCGTCAACCAGGTGATCGAGCGTCCCAACCCCGCCGCTGGCGATGACCGGGACCGAGACCGCATCAGCAATCGCCCGGGTCAGCGCCAAATCAAAGCCCGCCCGGGTGCCGTCGCGATCCATCGATGTCAGCAAGATCTCCCCTGCCCCCTTCGCCACCACGGTGCGGGCGAACGCGACCGCATCGATGCCCGTCTCGCGCCGCCCGCCATGGGTGTAGATCTCCCACCGGCCATCACCGACCGAGCGGGCATCAATGGCGCAGACGATACATTGGCTGCCGAACCGTTCCGCCGAGCGGGCAATCACGTCCGGATCAGCGACCGCTGCAGAATTGAAACTCACCTTATCGGCCCCGGCCAGCAACAGCGCGCGCACATCCTCGGGGCTCCGCACGCCGCCGCCAATCGTCAGGGGCATAAAACAGGCCTCCGCCGTGCGCGTTGCCAAATCGTACATTGTGCCGCGGTTTTCATGGGTGGCGTTGATATCGAGAAAGCACAGCTCATCGGCACCGGCAGCATTGTACGCCTTGGCCGCCTCCACCGGGTCACCGGCATCAACCAATTGCGTGAAGTTCACGCCTTTGACGACGCGGCCGTCTTTCACGTCGAGGCAGGGGATGATCCGGGTCTTCAACATCATTTTACCACATCACAGAGCCGCCTCCTCGTACTCTGCTTCCGCATCCGGTACCAGTGCCGCAGCGAAAGGACATCACATGAAACGCTTGATACTTGCATTCGGACTTTTGGCATTTGTGTCGGTTACCGCACCGGCGGCGCAGGCGGCGGAAATCGTCAAAGTGCCGGTCAATGGCAGCGTGGCGGAGGCGATGAACCGTCTGGTCACCGCTGTGGAAGGCGCCGGCGCCATGGTGTTTGCGCGGGTAGACCATGCCGGCGGCGCCGAGATGGTCGGGGAAAGCCTACGCCCGATGGAGTTGTTAATTTTTGGCAATCCGAAAATTGGTACGCCTGCGATCCAGGACAGCGCGCTTGCCGGATTGGTGTTGCCGCTCAGGGTGTTGGCCTATGAAGATGCCGACGGCGCTGTGTTTTTAGCCTATGAAGACCCGGCATCGATGCTTGGAAATGTTGGCGGAAGTGCTGACGCGCCCTATCTCGGGGTTATGGCGGGTGCGTTGAACAAACTCACCGCGGCCGCTGCAGGAAACTAGACGTTACTAGCGCGGCATGGGATGGGCGCGCGGGGAGTTTTAACCAACACCCCACGCGCCCTACCTTTTTCGGCAGAGTTCCGATCTCAGCGACGTTCGGGAACGCAACGGCTTAGAACGCCTTATAGGTCATCGTCGTCAGCGAGCGCTCGATGCCGGGGATCACCAGCAGCCGCTCATTGATATACTTGCCCACATCCTCTTCCTCGGGGATGTAGAGCTTGAGCAGCAGATCAAACGCGCCGGAGGTCGAGTACAGCTCGGAATGGATCTCGCGGAGCGCTATCTGCTCGGCCACTTCGTAGGTTTTGCCGGGTCGGCAGCGCAATTGCACGAATAAGCAATTGGTCATGGCAAACAGGGGGTCATCGGCGGCTCCTTCCGGCGGGTCTTGCGCGGCAGAATGGCCGCGGTTGTCGGCGGAATCAACGCCAAAGCCCGTCGATGCTTGGTGCGCGCCGCCCGCCCGTGCCACAAGGCGCGCCAGAGGAAAGGGAGCCCATGCGCAGCGCCAGCATCACGCGAAAGACCGCCGAGACCGATATTGCTGTCAGCGTCGCGCTCGACGGCACCGGTCAATATGACATGGCAACGGGCATCGGCTTTTTCGACCATATGCTCGACCAATTGGCCCGGCATGCGCTGATCGATATAACCGTGCGGGCGAAGGGCGATCTGCACATCGATGACCACCACACCGTTGAGGATACGGGCATCGCAATGGGCCAGGCGCTGACCCAAGCACTGGGCGACAAGCGCGGCATCCGCCGCTATGGGTCGTGCCTGCTGCCGATGGACGATGCTCTTGTGCGCGCGGCGCTCGATCTCTCGGGGCGCCCGTTTCTCGCCTGGGACGTGGTGTTTCCGACGCAGAAGATCGGCGGGTTTGATACCGAATTGGTGCGCGAGTTCTTCCAGGCCCTGGCCACCCATGGCGGGATCACGCTTCATGTCGACGGGCTGCGCGGGATCAACGCACACCATATCGCCGAGGCTGCCTTTAAGGCCGTCGCCCGAGCGCTGCGCGACGCGGTGGAGACCGATCCGCGCAAAGCCGATGCGATCCCGTCCACGAAGGGCGCGCTTTAAGACCTCTCGTGTTAGGTCGTACCGGGAGACGGTTTGCGCGCGCGACGATTTGGATGTTTCTCAGGCTATTGCGGGACTAACCGCGTGACCCCCACCGCCGCGGCGCGGGCCAGATCGGGGTCGAGCGACATCGGGATGTATTCGCCGCGCCGCCACAGCACGCCCAAATCATCGTAGTGACGGCTCAGCGGGTGGCCGGATTGCCCGGTGGCAATGATGAACACCGAACTGTCGGGATCGGCGAAATCATAGACCCCCCGGTAGCCTGCCCCGTGCACGTTCAAGAACGGCTCGGGCCCGCTGCCCGCAGACAGCCCGCGCATCAGCGTGTGGTCACCGCCCGAGGTGGATTGGCGGATATTGACCACCCAGCTGAGGATCGGCACTTGGCCCAGCGCGTCGTGCCGGTGCGCGGCTTCATGGGCATCGCCCCAGCGCAACGATTCGAGCGCGGTGCCGTAGGTCTCTGAAATCCAGACCAGCGCCTCATCCAGCGCCAGGCGCGCCATGTCAGCGCAGGTCTCGCGCGGTGCTGACTGGATCACATCGCACCAGATGCTCGCCCCCTCCACATCGCGAAACACCCGCTCCAGAAACACCGGCTCCACATGGGTAAACGCCTGCGCCAAGCGGCCCATCTCATCGCGGATCAGCCGATCCTGCAGCGCGCGCATCCAAGCGGCGTAGAGCAAGGGCTCGGGCAGGTGCTCGTTCATATCGCCGTTCCAGTTCGCCAACAGGCCAAGCGCGTCTTGGCGCAGCCGCTCAGGGGTCCCGCGCGCGGCGGGCTCACCGGTGAACCACAACTCCGCCGCCACCAGCGCCAGCAACGCGCGGGCGGAAAACGAAACCGTGTCGAGTTGCGCCTCGATAAAGCTCTCGCGGGTGTGGACTTCGCGCGCCTGCATCAACCGGCGCCAGCGCAACACCCGCTGCGTATCGCCCCATGAAAACGACACGTGGAGCGGGAAGGGCCGCTCTACTGTCTTGTTGTTGGTATTCCCCAGAAGCCCGCCTTCGGGGTCCAAGAACTCGGGGTTGGCGGCATAGGCGAAGGTGCCCTGCCAGCGATTGGAGGGGATCCAACCGGGCGCAGGCATCCGACCCTGGGTCTGGTGATTGGCCGCGCGGCGCGGCATCAAGCCTACGGTTTTCATCGCCACGCCGCTGGCATCGGCCAGCGTGAGGTTTTGCGCCGGCGCTCCAAACCGCGCCCCAGCCGTAAGCCCCTGCTCAATCGTTTTCGCCCGCATCAGCGCCATCCCCGCGCTTATCGAGCGGTCATCGCCTGTGAGCGCAGTCCAACTCAGCGCGGCCACGTGTCCAGGCGGGGTCACCGCTGCCAGGTTGAAATGCTCCCCCGGGATGACCGGGCCATTGTCAGTCCATTCTAGCATGATCGTGACCGGCGGCGCGTCTTTGATCTCGATGATCGAGCCGCGCCGCTCCATCGCCTTAAAACCGCCGCCGGGCACCCGAACCTCGGTTAGATCCTCGGGGTTGAGCGCCTCGATGAACACGTCTTGGTCATCGACATAGGCGTAGGTCAAACCCCAGCCCAGCGCGTCCGAGCGGCCCACCAGGATCAGCGGTAAGCCGGGGATCGTGCCGCCGATGACCGGGCCGTCAGCCAGATCAAGCCGCGCCAGATACCAAGTGGACGGCGCCGAGAAGCCCAGATGCGGGTCATTGGCCAGCAGCGACGCACCGAAGGCCGCGCGGCTAGGCCCGGCTGCCCATACGTTCGACGCACCGCCCAGCCCGGGCGGGGCATAGGGTGTCAGCGGGTCATGCGCCGCATAATCGCGGGGCAGCGGCGCGGTATCGGGCGGTAGCGTCGGGAACAAAGCGGCGAAGTCCGGCAGGGCCGCGATGCCCGCGCCGGGGCTGTCGGGCAAGATATCGGCGACCCGCTCTTCGGGCAGCAAAAGTGCGGTGCGCGCGCGCAAAACCTCGTCGCTGACATGGCTCGACAGGCGCAGCGCCATCAGCTTGATCACGGCGATGCTGTCGGCGGGTTGCCACGGCGCGATGCTGGAGGGAAACAAGAAGAACTCGGGCGCCCCGCGGCCCAGCGCGTCCGCGTTCACCTGCGCCAACCAGGCATTGACGCCCGCCGCATAGGCGTCGAGCGCCGCCCGGGTCTCGGCGTCCTGCGCATCCACCGCCTCCACCGACAGGTTATAGAGATCGAGGCGCCGCAGCAGATCGTCAAAGCGCAGCGTGCGCGCGCCAAACACTTCCGACAGGCGCCCCTGCGCGGTGCGCCGCAGCAAGATCATCTGCCACAGCCGGTCTTGCGCATGGGCAAAACCCAGGCCGAAGAACACATCGGCGTCATTGGCGCCAAAAATATGCGGCACGTTGGCGTGGTCGCGCACAATCTCGATCGGCGCGGTAGGGCCTGCCAGCGTGTATTCGGCATCATAGTCGGGCAGCGAGCGGGCCGAGAGGTAATAGGCCAGGCTTAACGCCACCACGCTCAGCGCCAGCGCCGCAGCGAAAAGACGAAGCAGCCAACGGAACGCTGTGGCCATAGGCAATACCCTCGGGTAGATCGCGAGCATTACGATTAGACGGCCCGGGGCACTATCGCAACATCCCGGCCCGATCCCAGCAAGCGGCAAAGGAGAGAGCGGCGATGGCGAAGGTGGCATTCCTAGGGCTCGGGGTTATGGGATATCCGATGGCGGGGCATCTGGCAGCCGCAGGCCATGAGGTGACAGTTTATAACCGCACCGCCGCCAAGGCCGAAGCCTGGATGGCGCAGCATGGCGGTGCGCACGCGCCAACCCCGCGCGAGGCAGTGGCGGGCGCCGAATTCGTGATGGCCTGCGTCGGCAATGATGCTGATCTGACCGCTGTGGTCACCGGCGCAGACGGCGCGCTCGCGGGCATGGCGCCCGGCACGCTGTTCGTCGATCACACCACCGTTTCGGCCAAGGTCACGCGGATGCTGCACAAAGCGGCGCTCGATCAGGGCGTGGGTTTTGTCGACGCGCCGGTCTCCGGCGGTCAGGCAGGGGCCGAAAACGGGCAGTTGGTGATTATGTGCGGCGGCGATTTGGCCGAGTATGACCGCGCCGAGCCGGTGATGGCCGCCTATGCCAAACTGACCAAACAGCTGGGTGATAGCGGCGCGGGGCAACTGACCAAGATGGTCAATCAAATCTGCATCGCCGGGTTGCTCCAAGGGCTGTCCGAGGGGCTGCATTTTGCGCAAAAGGCAGGCCTCGACGGGCGCGCGGTGGTTGATGTGATCGGCGGTGGCGCGGCGGGCTCATGGCAGATGCTGAACCGTTACGCGACGATGCTAGACGGTGAGTTCGACCACGGTTTCGCGGTAGACTGGATGCGCAAAGATCTGGGCATCTGCCTCGATACCGGCGATGAGATCGGTGCGGCCCTCCCCGTCACCGCCCTGGTCGATCAGTTTTATAAGGACGTGCAAGCCATTGGCGGCAACCGCTGGGACACCTCATCGCTGATCAAACGGTTACGTGCGCTCGATAGCGGATCGGAATGACGCGCAGGCGTTAGGCGCGCGTTAACGCCGGCTGCCGCGCAGCCCATAGCCACAGGCCCATAAGCGCCAGCGACGCCAGCGCGTTGGCATTGGCCATGGTCAGGCCGAAGAGCAGCGGGTCGAACGCATCGCAGCGGATCAAGGGCGGCCCCACCTCACGCGTCGTGTCCAGCAGGTCGGCGGTGGACATGCCGCTGATGCCGTCGCCGCTGGCACAGGCGGTGATCCCCTCCCACCACTTCCGCTCGACCCCGGTGTGAAACAGGGCAATCGCGGCCGTTGTCGCCGCCGCCAGCCCGCCCAGCAGCGGCAGGATACGTCCTGGCAGCGCGAGCGCCGCTACACCAAGCGCAATCGCCGCGCCGTGCGGCCACCGTTGCCACAGGCACATCTGACACGGCGCCCAGCCGAAGGCCTGAAAGATCCAGGCCGCGATCAGCAGCGCCAACGAGCCGCCAGCGGCGAGGAGAATCAGCGTGTTGCGTGTTAGGCTCATAGGTAGCGCAGTAGCACAAAACCCCCGATCAAGAGTATCAGGAACAGTGTGAACATCAGGCCCAGCCGCTTTTCGATGAAGTCGCGGATCGGCTCGCCGTATTTCCACAGCAATCCGGCAACGATGAAGAAGCGCAGGCCCCGCGCCAGGATCGAGGTGGCGATGAACGTGCCCAAAGGCATCGCCGTCCAGCCCGACATGATGGTGATCACCTTATAAGGAAACGGCGTGATCCCGGCGCCCAGCACAGCCCAAAAGCCGAAATCATTGAACCGGGTGCTGAACTCGGCCATGCGGTCAGCCTTGCCGAGCGCTTCGAGGATCGGCACGCCGATCTGCTCATAGGCGAAGGCGCCAATCGCGTAGCCCAGAATGCCACCCAACACCGACGATACCAAGCACACCGCCGCGATCAGCCAGGCACGGTGCGGTGTGGCCAGGATCATCGGGATCATGATCACGTCGGGTGGGATTGGAAAGAACGAGCTTTCCACGAATGAGATCAGCGCGAGAAACCACAGCGCGTGTTTGTGTCCCGCGAGTGAGAGGGTCCAGTCGTAAAGCCGCCTGATCATGCCTGCCTCGTATACCTTGCCGGTTCTGGCTTGCTCGCGCGATGTCATGAAACCTGAACCTCATTAGGTCAAGCTTGTGACCGGACCGGGGCGCGGTATGCTGACCTCAAGAATGGAGGGGCGTCGATGAAGTGGCGAGGACGGCGGGGCAGCCGCAACATCGAAGATCGTCGCGGGCGACGGGGCCGCGCTGCGGGCGGGGCGCAGATCGGCGGGCTTGGCGTGCTCGTCATCGTTGTCATCGGCTACTTCCTTGGGGTCGATGTGACGCCGCTGTTGCAGGGCGGCGGTCTCGACGGCGCGGGTCAGCCCGAGACCAGCGGCGAACTCACTCAAGCGGACCGCGAGGCGGGGCAGTTCGTCTCGGTGGTTTTGGCCGATACCGAAGAGGTGTGGACGGCGCTCTTTCGCGAGGAGTTGGGCCGGGCCTATGATCCGGTGACGCTGGTGCTCTTCAAAGGCAATACGCAATCACCTTGCGGCGGCGCCTCGGGGGCGACGGGGCCGTTCTACTGCCCGGCAGACCGCAAAGCCTATCTCGACACCGCCTTCTTCACCACGCTCAGCCAGCGTCTGGGAGCGGGTGGCGACTTTGCCGCCGCTTACGTGGTCGCCCATGAAGTGGCGCATCATGTCCAAAACGAGCTTGGCGTGTTGGGCGAGGCCAACCGCGCCCGGGTGCATGCAAGCTCCGCGCAGTCCAACGCCATCTCGGTTCAAATCGAGTTAATGGCTGATTGCCTCTCGGGCGTTTGGGCGCGCCATGCTGATGCGCGTTTCGATATGCTCGAACGGGGCGATCTGGCCGAAGCGATCAATGCCGCCCGTCAGATCGGCGATGATACCTTGCAGCGCAATGCAGGGCGCGTGCCACAGCCACATACGTTTACGCACGGCACCTCAGAGCAACGTCAACGTTGGTTCAAAACCGGTTTCGAAACGGGCAGCGTGGGCGCGTGCGACACGTTTTCAGCCAGCGCGCTCTAACTGGTGCGGGCCCCAGACGGCATGTGCCCAGCTGTTTCGTGCCCGGCGCGCATGACCAGTCTTTATGACCCCGTCTTCAGCATCGACCGCAGGATCAAAGAAGGTCTTGTCTTCGGGCAAATTTAACCAGTTTCAAGCCACGCTACTGCTTTAGCCCCGGGCAGGATGCCCCGCTGAATTCAGGGCCGCGTTTCAGGCCGATGCGCGTCATTCCACCGCTTGAATGTTACACTATAACAGATCATATTCTCGCCACCCGATCACGCATCAATGCGGATTACGGTATCAAAGCAGAGGTTGATTGGACCCGCATGCCCGCGAACAGACCCGATGGTGTTCGCGTGGGCCGGATGCGAGCCCCGAGCAAGACGAGCAGGAACGCGACTGATGATTTTTAACGACAAAATCGGGTTTCCTGACCATGTCCGCGTCGCCATCATCGGTGCAGGGCCAGCAGGTCTTGGCGTGGCGCGGGTGTTGCGCGATCTGATGATACCGGATGTCTGGGTTTTCGAGCGCGGCGCCATCGGCCAGACGTTTCTCGACTGGCCCGCTGAGACACGCTTTTTGACCCCGTCCTTTCCCGGAAACGTGTTTGGCGTCACGGACCTGAACGCGCTGAGCTTTGATAGCTCGCCCGGCTGGTCGTTGCGCAGCGAGCATCCCGGTGGCCGCGACTATGCCGAGTACCTCACCTACGCCGCCAATGCGTTTGGCCTCAACGTGCAATGCGGCATCGAGGTGCAGTCGGTCGACCCAGAGGATCAGGGGTTTGCGATTGAAACGACGCGATCCACTTTCACCGCTGATTTCGTGATTTGGGCCTGCGGTCATTTCGGCGCGCCCTCTAACGGTGGGCTGCCGGGGCACGAATTGGGCCGCCATTATGCCACCGTGAAAAGCTGGGGCGACATCGATGGCGACGAAGCCTATGTGATCGGCGGATATGAAAGCGGGATCGACGCAGCCATCGGGCTCGCACAAAAAGGCAAACGCGTCTTCGTGCTCGACCGGGGCGCGCCGTGGCTTGACGCCGACAAAGACCCTAGCCGCAGCTTATCGCCCTATACTGAACAGCGGCTCGACACGTTCAGAAAGTGCCTGTCGATCACCCTGATCCCCGATGCCGATATCGTCGCCTTAGAACAGGAGGCCAACGGCGTTCATATCCTGTCGGGGGATGGACGCTCGTGGCTGTCGGACGAACCGCCGATTCTGGCCACCGGCTTTGGCACCGGAACTGCGCTGGTGTCTGAGTGGTTCGACTATGATGCACACGGGCTGCCCGTGCTCACCGCGCAAGACGAATCCACCGCGATGCCCGGCCTCTTTCTCGTTGGCCCCGAAGTGTCGCACCGGGGCCATCTGTTTTGCTTTATCTATAAGTTTCGCCAACGTTTCGCGGTTGTCGCCCGTGCAATTGCCGGGCGCATGGGCGCCGATACCTCCGCGCTGGAAGTCTACCGCGCCAACAACATGTTTCTCGACGATCTCACCTGCTGCGATGACGACAAATGTCTTTGCTAGCGCGCTGGCAGCACCGAAGACCGGCCAATGAGGATCGCTGCTATGGCTTTTGACCGCACCGCTTCAACCGACCTGGTCTCCGATGACGGGCACGGCGCCGCCGCCATTGGCCGCGGGTGGGTTTTCGTCGTGGCCATCGCGATTGGGGCCGCGTTGGGCGTCCTGGCCCCGGAAACAGGCGCTGCCGTGGCGCAGGGCACCGACATCACCCTGATGGTCATGATCGGGC
>JBCDGW010000070.1:0-18226 GCA_038750765.1 Pseudomonadota bacterium
CCCGTTGCGATCAACCCCCCGGTTTTTTCCGCGCGGTTTTGACGTGGAATCACCGTCGAAACAGGCGACGATTCTTGTGCTGTGAGGGATTTTCTCTCTGGAAAAGCGTGGCAAACAGCTAGGATATCGAATAAAATACTTTCAAAATCAAAAACTTGAAAGATTTATGGCTAAAATCTAATTTAGTGTATTTACAACACCTTGTGTTAGTGTAATAACTACATCATTGAAACACGGCAACACGCCGACACACGCACCAGACACACGGAAGCACATCATGTTCAAGACCTCACTCGCCGCCACCGCCTTCGCCCTCATCGCAGGCGCCTCGCAAGCCACACCGACCCCGGCTGATCTTCTCTCCTTCGACAGCGTGTCGCACCTGTCGCTGGAAGTAGCCGCCGAAGAAGCCAATGCCGGGACGATCCAGACCGCCGCCTACTGCGAATGGGTCACCGTCTACGACTACTGGGGCAACTGGTTCACTGTTTGGCAGTGCTACTAAGCCCCGGCCGGCGGTGACCTGCCGTCCCTCGGGTCACCGCCAGATCTCTCCACCGCAACCAAAACGCCACATCACACGCTCTGCAAAGGATCTCACCATGTTCAAGACCGCTCTCACCGCCGCTGCTCTCGCCACCCTCGTCGCAACCAGCAGCGCCTCCGCCTTCGAATTGGCCGGCCCGGCCGACATGCTCACCATCGACAGCCTCGGCGACATCACCGTCGCGGCCGTGAAAGACGCCCCCGAGGCCGAGGTCATCGAGACCGCCGCCTACTGCGAGTGGGTCACGATCTACGATTACTGGGGCAACTGGTTCACTGTCTGGCAGTGCTACTAATCCCCGGAACGGCGGCGGCCTTCCCTCCCTGGGGCCGTCGCCAAATTCACCCAAGTTCAGAGATAGAGGCCATGACCATGATCAAACTCTTCACCGCCGCCGCCTTGATCAGCCTCACGGCTTCGACGGCGCAAGCGGTGCCCGCCGACAGCCCCGACGCCGACGCGCTGCACCCCGAGACCGCCGTCGTAGAACCCGTGGAAGAAACCGCGACTGAAACGGGCGTCTTCTGCGAATGGATCCTCCCGGAAAACTTGTGGTCCGAACCAGGCGTTTGGCACTGCTATTGAGCGCCCTGCTCTCTCTCCTGCTCCCTCCACTCCTCCCTCCTTTGGCCAGCCCTCGTGCTGGCCTTTTTTTGCGCCAAAATTTCCTTGATTTTCCCCGTTAATGCAGCACGATACGGTGGCACTCGCGACTGCTGCTGCACACCATTGGATGTCTTGATGCGCGGCAGCGACCGCGCCCCCGGTCACGCGGAGGAACCGCGCCGAAATGGCGACGATTTTCATAAGCCACGCCAACCAGGATGACGCGCTGACCGGCACGCTTCTGGATTGGCTGCACCAAAGTGGCTTTACCGATACCTTCGTTGATCATCTCGACATTTTGGGCGGCGCGAACTGGACCGACACGCTGCGCGATCAAGCCGCCGCCTGCCGGGTGGTGATCTGTGTGCTGACCGAGCACTGGCTGCGCTCGTCGGAATGCTACAACGAGTTCCAAGCTGCCTGGTACATGGGCAAGAGCATTTTGCCGGTGGTGTTGATAGACCCCTCGAACCCTGGCGAAGGTGAGGCCGGGCGGCGGATGGCGCGGGTTTTGGCGGAGACCCAGGGCGTCGATCTGCGGGCGGTGCTCAATGACGCGAACCTGCTCGATTTCAGCCGCGACTATACCGTCGCCGACTTGCTGGCCCGCTCTCTGCGCGCGTTTGGCGCACAGTCGCAGATCGGGCTCGACCCGACCGCTTTTGCTATTGATCAGACCGCGCAACCCACACCGTTCCCGGGGCTTGTCTCCTTTGGTGACGGAGACGCCGATGCGGCGATCTTTTATGGTCGCTCGCGTGAAATCGCGGAGGCGGTCGAAGAGCTGCGCTCGATGCGCGCCAATGCCGACCGGCGGCCGCTGGTAATCTTGGGCGTGTCCGGCGCGGGCAAGTCATCGGTGCTCAAAGCCGGGATCGTGCCCCGGCTGCGGCGTGAGACCCAGGCTTGGCTGCCGCTGAGGGTGTTTCGCCCCGGTCTCGACCCGTTGGGCAGCTTTGCTGATGCGCTCTCGCGAACCTTCGCCGATCTCGGGATCCCGCAACCGCCCGGCCAGATCCGCGCTGACCTGGAGCGCGCCCGCGCCAGCAGCGAAGAGGCGGTGATCAACGCGCTTGACGTGATCGCCAAACAATTGCGCCGCGCGGCTGGCGCTGAAGGAGCGACCATCCTGATCAGCATCGATCAGGCGGAAGAGCTTTTGCAGACGTCTCAAGCCCCGCTCGGCCCGTTTCTGTCGGCCGCCCTGTCAGGACCGCGCGGTTGGCTGGTGGCGTTCACCATTCGCACGGACCGGTTTCCCGACCTGCAAAGCCACCCCAGTTTCCGCGACCTCAAAGCGCGCGGCTACGACCTGCGCCAATTGCCGCCTTTCCGTTTCAGCGATGTGGTTGAGGGGCCTGCGGCGCGCTACGGCGTGGCGCTGTCGCCTGATCTCGTCGACGCGTTCATGGATGACGCGCCTGAGCAAGATGCGCTGCCGCTGCTGGCATTCGCGCTGCAACGGCTTTGGGATCAGTTTAGCGCGTCGAAGGTCTTGAAGCTCGAAGACTACCACGCGATGGGCGGCATGTCGGGGCTCATCAGCGATGCCGCCGAACGAGCGCTGGCTGGGCTCAGCCCCGGCGAAACCCGGCCACCGAGCGAGGTGAGTGCCGCGCAACTCGCGCTGGCGGAAAGCGCTTTCGTGCCGGCGCTGGTCGACATCAACGAGGCCGGTATCGTCACCCGGCGTACCGCGCTCTGGTCTGAGTTCACCGCCGAGGAGCAAGCGCTGTTGGCCCGTTTTGAGGCGTGGCGGCTGGTGGTGCGGCGCGGCGTCGATCAGGAGGCGCGGGTCGAAGTGGCACACGAAGCGCTGTTTCGCGAATGGCCGCGGATGCGCGCCTGGCTTGAGCCTGAGATAAACCGCATCGAGGTGCTGCGCGGGGTGATCGATGCTGCGCGGCTGTGGGATTTGTCGGGCCGCAAGACAGTGTTGCTGAACCATCGCGGGCCCAGGCTGAGCGACGCCAAAGCGCTGCTGAGCGTGCCGCGCTACGCTGACCGGTTGAGCAAGATCGAGCGCGCCTACCTCACCCGCTGCCGCATGCTTGCCCGGCGCGGCCGCGTCTATGCAGCACTGGCCGCGTGCGTTGTTGTCGGCGCCATTGGCCTTGGCGTTTGGTCGTATCTGCAATCCGAACAGCGCCTCAACGCCGAGCGGGAGTTGGCCTTTCTAGAGCGGGTCGCGACCGCGGAGGGCGCCGCCGATATCAGCTCGCTCGAGAGCTTTACCCAATACATCCTAACCGACCCCTATGCATTGACCCGCGATGACCGCTTCTCGGTCCTGCGCGAGATATTGGAGGGCGCGGAGGCGGCTGTGGGCCCCCGATACGCCATTGCCGAATACGCATTGGACGGCGTGGAGGCGCCCGAGATCGCGTTGTACGAGCTTGAATATTCGGCAGAGCGGCCGATCGACCCGACGCTGTTTCCGGTGCTTTGGCGACCCGTTGCGGCGGCGTTAGCGCAGGAGACAGGATTGCCCGCGCCGATCCAGTTCACGCTGGTGGCAAACCCGGCCTACCCGCCGGGCCGTGTGGTGATCCGGCGCGGCGGCACAGAAGTGTTCGACCAGTTCTTACCGGCCACCGAAACGCGCCACATCCTCGATATCGGCGCGCTCGACCGTGCCGATCTCAAAGCGTTTTTCGATGCCAACAAAAGCGCTTTCGCACCGGCGGAGGCGATTACCGGCTCGCCCGACCATTTCTATGTGCCAGATTGGAGCGTCCCGCTTTGGAATGCGGGCCGTGATCGTAACAGCAATAGTCGGGTGCTGCCGCCGGGCGCCGATTTTGCCCTGATGCTGCGCAACCAGATTGCCGAGAGCCCCTTGATCGTGCTGGACGACCAAGTGCTGGCGCAAGTGCTCGATCTGCTGCCCAAGCGCTACGACATCACGGTGATGGAGTTTCAGGCCACCCATGGCAGCGACACCAGCGATGCAATCTTGGCGTGGCTTGCCAAGGGTAACGCCTTGAACAATGTGCTGTTCGGGCTGGCCGCGTTGGGGCCGCCCGACAGGTTGCAAGGGCCTGTTATCGAGGGGGCAGATCTCGGGCTAAAGGGCGATAGCCGCCGGACAACGAGCAGTTTTGACGGCCCGCGCGAAAAGAACAGCGAAAACAAAGCCGACACCCTGATGCTGGCCGACGTCTCGCCGTTCTGGAGTGCGGAGATCGACGCCACCTTGCGCCAGATCAAGCTGCGCACCGCGCCGATACGCGTGCGCGTGCCCGTGGCGCCCGCCGACACCAATGATTGGGGGCCGCTGCACCGGGCGCTCTACGCCGATACCAGCTTCGCCCTGGCGCCTGGGTTCCTCGACGCTAAGGCCGTGGCTCAGGCAGCGCTGTTTCGCAGCCAAGGCGTGATATCGCTCGACGTGGAGATTTATCCTGACGCAAACCTGCCGCCTGCGCATATCGCAATCGACCTAGTGGGCACGAGCGGGGGCGCGACGCTGCTAGAGCCGGTTGCGATGACTGCAACCACCGCGATGGATGTGGCAAACGAGGTTTTGGAGGCGGTGAGCGCGGCGGTGGCAGACCGGCCCGGACAGTTCGTTTTCGCCCATGACATCGCTGGCTATCTCGACACGGCTTCGCCCGCCCGACGGTCTTGGGCGCTGTCGAACTTCGCCCATGCCGATCTGGCCTCGCTGGTGGCGGGCTTGATTGAGGCCGAGCGGCTTCAGCCTGATCGTACCGCATCGTCGCTGGTAGATTTCGACTGGTTGCTCGGCGCGCTGGTGTTTTCGACCGCGTTGCACGAAACGCTGGACGGTGAGGCCCATATCGCCCTTTGGGCTGACCTGACCGGCGCGATCAGCTCAGGGCCGCACGGGGATGCGAAGAGCGACATACAAACCCAAATTGAAAGCGGCATCGCCAGCCTGATCGCTGACGATGTCGCCGCCGCCCATGCCACTTTTGTGGAAGCGGTATCCCGCGATGCCGATGCTGCGCGCGCGGCCTTTCTATCGCTCTATACCGATCAAGCCACGCAGATGCTGTTCACCCGCCTCAGCGACGCATGTGCTGACCCGATGGAGCCGGAACTGGGCTCCATCGAAGCCAATCAATTGGCGCTCTATCTGAGCAGCTTAGAAAGCCGGATGACGGCAATCGCCACTGAGGATCTGCAGGTGTTTGAGCTGTGCCTGCTCGCATCGCAGAAGGATATGGCGCCAGAGCGCTGGCTCAGCGAGGCACTGGCCTTTGCGGCGCATCACGATCCCGAGCAGATGGACCCCGAGCATGCGGGGTGGCTTGGCCGAAGCCTCTGGCAACGCTACGACCCGCTCAAAGACAGCGATGCGCATCTCGCGGTGGGCAAACGGTTCTTGGTCAGCGGGTTGGCCCGGATCGACGATAGTCTCACGCTCGACACTATCGGGTACGCGATGTTTGAGGATTGCCTGCCCCGGGTTGATATTAACCCTTGCATGCGCCGCGTTCTCGATCTTGCAGAGATTACCGGGCGCCCGGCCCTAAGCCTGCATGTGTTTGAGACGCTTGCCTATTCGATCTATCCCGAAGACCGGCGGCAAGTATCGGCGCAGGTGGATCTATACCGCGCAAAGTTCGGCGCGGATCCGGCGTATTTCAACGACACTACCGGCTTCTACCGCGCCTATATCCCCTTCCTCCGGGGCGCTGTGCTCTACACCGATGGCAAGCCCGGATCAGACGCATGGCGCCGCGCCCGCGATATGCTGACCGAGGCCAGCGAGCACCCCGATATCCGGATCCGCGCGCTTTGGGCGGTGACGACCCTTGTTACCGATGCGGAGGGGGTTGAAGCGGGGGAGCAGGTGATCGCTGACACGCTGGAACAAGTTGTCATCGAGGATCTGTCACCATGGGACAGGTCAATCCTGGCGCTGATCCAGTTCGCGCTTGCCGCGGAAGCGGGGCATGGAGAAGACTTTCTGACCGAAATGGAAAACCTGACCGACGCAACCGGCTGTGCCGGCCGGTTCGACGGGGATTGCCGGATAGCGTGGATTTGGCGCGCAGTGGCGCAGATCATCTACCAGCATGGCGATTGGCAGACCGTCGGGCGCACCGTGACAAGCCGGGTGGATCACCCCTATTCGGTGTTGGTCTCACTGATGCTCAACGCCCAAGGCGGCCGCGTTTCGGGTGCGCTGGAATTGATGCAGCGCAACTGGGATCGGATCGACCCCTCGCTTTGGCCGCGGCGGATCGCGCTTGAGGATGAACGGGTATGGCGCGAGATCTTGCTGGGCTACGGCGTCGGCGAGATCGTTGAGGGCTACGATCCCGAGGCGCTGTTGACGGTGTTCAAAGACCCCGAGGCATTTGCGGCGCATCCTTTCGCGCAGATTGGCCTCAGGCGCGAGGAATTGCTGGTCGAAGCGCTGTTTTACACCGCGATGAAAGAAATAGCAGAGGGCCGCGATGCGGTGGGGATTTCGCTACTACAAGAGACGCTGGCCGTGGAGTACTGGAACGCCCTTGAATCATCTTTCGCCGTACCCTTCCTCGCCCAGCTTGAGGCGCGCGCAGCGGAGTAGAGGCTATGGACGCGCAGCCATCGAAGACCAAGCTGTTCATTTCCTATGCGCGCAGCGATGATGTGCGGGTCGGGCAGGTCTATGACGCGTTATCGGCGCATGACGATCTTATCCTGTTTCGGGATATCCACGACATTTTACCCAGCGAAGAGTGGAAGGCGCGGCTTGAAAAGCTGATCCGCGAGAGCGACACGCTGCTTTTTCTGCTCTCGCCAGCATCGATCCGTTCCCAGACATGCGCCTGGGAGCTTGGTCTGGCCGAAAAGCTGAACAAGCGCATCATTCCGGTGGTTATCGAAGATGTCGAGGGCGAGGTCGTCCCCGCTGTCGTCGCCAAAATCAACTACATCTTCCTCACCGAGGCGCAGGAATTCAAAGCCGGGTTGGACAAGATCCGCTATACGGTCGATCTGGATATCGACTGGATCCGCGCCCATACTCGCCTGGGCGAATTGGCCGCGCGATGGGACAGCGCCGCTGGGTTTGGCGCGCAACCATTGCGCGGCGCCGATCTCGAAGAGGCCGAGCAGTGGCTGCTGTCACAACCCCGCAATGCCCCCGACGCCACCGATCTGCAACGCGCGTTCATTATCGGCAGTCGCCGCGCGCAGGCACGCCGCCAACGGCGCACGCTCGCCGGTGCTGCGGGCGCTTTGGTGGTGCTTGGCGTTCTTGCGGCCTTCGCTTGGGTGCAACGAAACGCGGCGCTGGAGAATGAACGGCGCGCCCTCGTTCAGACTGAGCTAGCGCTGGCCGCCCGTGAAGAGGCCGAGACGCAAAGGCGCCTGGCGGAAGAGAATGCCCGTTTAGCCGAGGCCGAGACCGCCCGTGCCGAGGATGCCCTAAGCCAGGTGGCCGAAGAGCGCGACCGCGCTGAACGGAACCTCAGCACCGCCCAGACCGCCATTAACGGGCTGGTCTTCGACATCGCCCAAGGCCTGCAGAATGCCGAGGGGCTGCGCCTGGAGAGCCTGCAGGCGATCCTGTCGCGGGCTGAAGACGCGGTGATGGACCTGCTCGCTGTCGAGCCCGACAATCGTGAGCTGCTCCATATCGAGGCCTCGATGCGGATCGAGTTTGCCGAGGCCTATATCGCCGTCGGTGAGCGCGAACGGGCGATGGCCTATGCCGAGCGGGCGCGCGACGTGCTGACAAGACTTCTCGAACAGGACCCTGACAGCGTACGGGCGCAACGCGAGCTGTCGGTTGTGTTTGAGCGGATCGGCGATCTGCACCTGCAAGTGGGCGATGGGGAGCAGGCGCTCGACGCCTATGAGGCCTCGCTCGAGATTAATCAGCGCCTCGCTGCGGCGGAGCCCGGCAACCGCCTCGCGCAGCGCAGTATCTCGATCGGTCTTGAACGCCTCGGCAGGATGCATGAGCGCGCGGGGCGTGTGGATGAGGCCTTCGAGGCCTATAACGCCGCGTTGGATATCAGACGCAGCCTGGTTGAGAGCGATCCGGGCAATGCAGATTGGCAGCGTGATCTCTCCGTTGGCCTCAACAACATCGCCAGCTTGAAGCTGCAGTCGGGCGACATTGCCGCAGCGCTCAGTGGCTATCAGCAAAGCCTGGCGATTACAGCGGCATTGCGCGAGGCCGACCCCAGCAACACGATGCTGCAGCGCGATGCGGCGATCTCGCTCAATCGCTTGGGCGACGTGCACCTGCAGTCGGGCACTGTCAGGGCCGCCTTGGAAGCCTATGAAGAAGCCCTCGCAATCGCCCGGCACCTGGCGGCCTCGGACCCTGCAAACACTGAGTGGCGCCGCGATGTCGCGTTCAGCCTGAACAAGATCGCTGATCTGCACAAACGCTCGGGCGATTTTGATGCGGCTGCCTTGGCCTATGACGAAGCGCTGACCATCGCGCGCTTCCTCCTCGACCTGGACCCGAGCAATACCGAATGGCAACGCGACGTATCATTTGCGTTAGAACGGAGCGCTGATCTCCACGTGCAAACAGGCGATTTGGAGACCGCAACGGCCGCCTACCAAGAAGGTATCGAGATCCGCCGCCAGCTTCTCGCCACCGATCCGAGCAATACCCAATGGCAACGCGATGTCGCCTTGGGGATGTCAAAGCTGGGGGATATTCATCGGTATTCCAATGACTTCGCGGCAGGATTGTCGGCCTATGGCGAGGCTCTTGAGATCACCCGGCGCCTAGTAGCGCTCGATTCCAGCAACGCGCTCTGGCAGCGCGACATCTCATTTTTGCTCAATCGGATCGGTGACCTGACGCTTTTTTCGAACGACATCGCCGCCGCGCGCGCGGCCTATGCGGAGGGTTTGGAGATTGTTCGAGCCCTTTCGCGCCTCGATCCGAGCAACACCCAGTGGCAAAACGATGTGGCCGTGAGCCTTAACAAGGTCGCCTATGTCCACGCGTTAACCGGTGAGATGGACAGGGCGCGCGCAAGCTATCGCGAGGCGGTTCAGTTGGTTCGCCATCTTCTCACGCTCGACCCCAGCAATAGCGCGTGGTCGCTTAACCTGGCGCTCAATCTCGATGGGGTGGGTGAGCTTGAGCTACAGGCCGGGGAGCAGGCAACAGCGCTCGCCGCATTCGATGAGGCGCTGGCGATCAGGCGCGATCTGGTTGCCCAAGCACCGGGCAATCTTGCTGGGCAACTCGCGCTCGCCTCCAACCTTTATAATGTGTCGCGCGCAGCAGACCCTGCTCGCGCGGTTGCCGCGCTTGAAGAAGCGCTGGTGATTTTGGCCGACCTAGACGCGCAAGGCCTGCTGAGTGCGGAGCAGCAGGCGTGGCCCGAGCTGATACGGGACGAACTCGCCACCGCCCGGTCCAAAACCGTTTCAGAATAAAGTTCTGCAATCTCAACGCGGCGCAGACTGGGTTGCAGCGCTGACTCGCGTGCCCGGTTTGCGGTGGACGGGGTGCGCTGATTCCAGAGCGAAACGCTGATTCTCGCCGCGCAGCGCCCCGCGCGGCCGTGTATGGCCGGATTTTCGATACAGAATATCGCCTGATTACAGGGGTTTGTGATTTTTCTGCCGGTTTCAGATGTTAGTGTGTTTACAACACGTTGTGTTAGTGTCATAACTACAGCATCGAAAGCACAACAGCACACAGCACCTAACACAAGGAAACACACCATGTTCAAGACCGCTCTCACCGCCGCCGCCTTCGCGCTCACCGCCACTTTCGCTCATGCCGCAGGCGCGCCCATCAGCGCCGCCCCCGAAGGTGTCATCCCCACCCAAGAGCTCGCCGCCTACTGCGAGTGGGTCACCGTCTACGATTACTGGGGCAACTGGTTCACTGTTTGGCAGTGCTACTAAGCCCACCTGGCCGGTGACCTGCCCTCCCTCGGGTCACCGCCCACTCTCTCCACCGCACCCACTCTCCACCGCAACCAAAACGCCACATCACACGCTCTGCAAAGGATCTCACCATGTTCAAGACCGCTCTCACCGCCGCCGCCTTCGCGCTCACCGCCACCTTCGCTCATGCTTCTGGCGCGCCGCTCAGCGCCGTCCCCGAAGGCGTCATCCCCACCCAAGAGCTCGCCGCCTATTGCGAGTGGGTCACCGTCTACGATTACTGGGGCAACTGGTTCACTGTTTGGCAGTGCTACTAAGCCCGCCTGGCAACGCCGGGGCGCCTCCCTCACCCGGCCTGCTTGCCCGATGCCCGACCCTCTCTCAGGTCGGGCATTTTTTGTGTATTGAGTGTGAAGCTAGAGTTGCAGACCTCCCAGTTTTATGCGTCGTGCAGGCGGGGAGTGCAGCAGCCTTTCGGGTGGCGCGGAACAGCCACATTCAGCGCAACCGGCGCGCATGCGCCATGCCCGACCCTCCCGCAAGAAAACATCATGGGAGGGCATTCGTCGAAGCAGTGGAAGCAAGAGCGTCACTGGTGCTTTAGAGTACGACCGTCAGTATGGCGGCACCGCCCTCCCAGGCTCGGGCATGGCGCAGGGTCAGGCGCGGGCAGGCTAAGGCTCACCCGTGCACCTGATATCGGCGCCGTGCCCAGGAGGCGTTAGAAGCCCGAAGGCACCACTTGCAACCCGGCCATCATCCAGGCCTGCAAGCCGCCGCGATACCAGTAGACATTGGTGTAGCCCGCGTTCACTGCGCGCAAGGATGCGTTATAGCTGAGCCAACACATTGGATCATTGCAGTAAATCACGATCGGGTACGTTGGGTCTCCGCCGGTCAACTGATTAAGCCAAGCCTGCACTTGTTGCTGGATGCGGTCCTGGTAATCGCCGCCAGAGGCCATGGCTGGCTCGACATAAGCGGTGGGAAGGCTGTACTCGCTGCCGTACACGTCGATCAGGATGAACTCCATCTCTTCGACAAAAGCCTCGAGCAACGCTTCGGTGGAAACCAGGTACCCTCCGGGCAGGCGGTTTGGCGTCGGCGCGTTAAAGTCAGTTTGGCGAAGCCGTGTGGGCGGTTTCACGCTCCAGTCGCGGGATTCAAATGCGAACACATCTTCTGCGCTGGCCGCGTCAGAGCCCGGAGGCGGATCTTGCTCCACCACGTCCGTGTCGCCGTCGCCACCCGCGACCCCGAAATCGGGATCGAAGCTGCCGCCCGCCACTTCGCCGGATCCAGACTCGGGCGTCTCGTCAGCCGCTGGCGGGGGCACACTTGCTGTGTCGTCCCCGCTGCCTTCCCCGAAACTGCCGCCGAAATCATCGGGTTCTTCGCTCGCGGGGTCCGGTTGCGGCGTCACTGCAGGTGCATCTGGCTCAAAGGAACCGCCGAAATCGTCCGACAGCGCGAAGGATGTCGGCGCGAGAAAAGCCAGCGCCGATGCGAAGGCGACAGCCCAAACGCGCATGCCGTCAGCCCTGAACATGGCTTGCGATCCAGTCGAAGTAGTTTCCTACGCGCGTGTACACACTGTAGAGGTTTTCAAGCCCACAAAGTTCATCCGACGATAAAGGCCGGAAGCCCCAGCTTACAATGCCAACCTGCGTCCAGTTTCCAGAGGCGTCGCGCACCACAAGCGGGCCGCCGCTATCCCCATTGCACGTCGAGCGGTCGCCCGATGGCGTACCGGCACAAATCATGTTTTCGGTGACCGGATCCGCAATATTGGGCACCAAGATCGCATAGGCGTCTTCCAAGATCTCCATCGGGATCCCGTTACGCTCGCCTTGAAATATAAGGGCATCCCCAAGTTCTCTCTTGGATAGCTCAAGCATTCCGTTAGAGCAGGTTTCATTTTGTACGATGTCTATCTCGACTTCGAGAAGGTTAACCGGAAACTCTTTTTCGCCATCAATAAGCCCCCAACCGGTCACAACCGCGGGTCCTTCCGGGATCGCGCCCGGCGCTGTTTGCAAGCTGATTGCGCCTACCGGTCCTGAGGAGTCGCGGATTGGCTCCGCCAGTTGCAGCAGCGCGATGTCATGATCCATCGTCACGTGATTGAAATCCTCATATACAATCACGCGGGAGACCTCCCGAAAATCGCCTCGGTCGAGGTCAATCGCACCAGAGCGGACAACGAAAGCGGATGCTGGTCCTACGTTACCCGCGTCATCGACAAGGCAATGGGCTGCGGTTAACACCCATTGGCGCGAAATCAACGAACCGCCGCAAAACTGCGAGTTAATATTGGCTTCCCGGCTTCCGTCGATTCTGGCGGTCTCGTGCAGTGAAACCTGCCATGGCCAGGCGCCTTCTTCGGCGGCGCGGCCACCGATAATCCGGCCAGCAACATCGCCGCTTACCGGTGTGCGGTTGAGTTTGGCTTCAAACATCATCTCTCTAAACGAACTTCCGGCCCCACTGGGCACCGCTATCCCGTCAAGGCCTTCTGTGCTTTGTGAAAATGAGGCGGTTGCAATAGTTGAAGCAACGGCCGCGCCGACAACTTTATGTAGAATTCCCATAGATTCCCCACCGGACACTTTAAATCAAGCGGCGCACGCGACTGACCATACACGCTACAGCCAAACAACGCCGCATCTAGTCTTAACAGTATCAAGCAAAAAACGCTAAAAGTGCAATAAAAAGATTACTCTTTTTTGGAAGGCAACCGTCCTAGCCGAACAAACGCGACCTCCTTGGGTAAAATGCGCCATGAGAACCGCTCCACCCAGATATCGCCAACCGCGAGGGACGACCCGAAACTGCCGCGGATGTCAGGCCGTCGTGACCGTGCCTCTAACAGCGTGCGCATAAGCTCTGATTCGGCGCTGCGCGCCACACCCTGACCGCCGCAATTCTCCAAAAGATTTGTCAGATTAAGCGGTTCAGCGTTATCGACACTCTCGGTTACAACGATGAACAACTGCTCTTCGCCCGCAGCATATCCGGTCGGGCAGTCAGAGCACATCGTCTTCTCACGACCAATTCTACGCATTTGCCGCGCGCCTTCGATCAGTTCGTATTCGACGCCGATGCAATACTGCGCATCGATGTAGACGCGGTTGACATCCCAAGCACCCGCCACCAGCCCTTGGGCCGTAAATTCCAGGATATCGCATTGCTTGACATCCGCGCCGCTTTCCAGCGGGTTGCCGAGGGTACGATCGATCCCCAGACGAGCGCGCTCACACTCGTCGATGGGGTCGATGCCCGACGCCAAGCCCGCCAACGCGTCGACATCAACCGCTGAAATCCGCGCTGATACCGCGACAGGATTTGGGTTCAGCAGCGTCGAGCCGCTCTCGACCGCATTGAACAACCGCGCAAGTGTTTCGGCGCGTTCGATACGGATCAAAAGCGCGGTCAAGTCCGTGCTGTCATCGGCGCCCCATGACAGGCCGACAGGGCTATCCTCGATCGTGCTTCGAGGCCCAAACCACAGCCGCGCGCCGTCCCAGGCAACGTCGACATCGTACGCGGCCGCATCAAGCCTTAAGCGGTGCCCGGCTTCCTGTGCGGCGGCCATCGCGCCTGCCAGCGTGACCATCGGGGCCGCGCTCGCGTCAAGCCGCGTGCCTGTTGCCAAGTCCAAAACCGGTGCCAAGCGCACCTCACGATCGATCGGATGACCCACGATCTGAGCGAAGGCGGCGCCGGCCGACAGCGTGCCCTCTTCCGCACACAGGATGGCGGAGCGGGGCTCGCAGGAGGCGGCGACGGGGCGCAGCACAGCGCGGGTCGGCTCCACGCGCTCAACCTGCCCGTAGCCGATAATCGCGTCCGCGGGCGCCGCCGCATCAGCGACAAGCGCCACCAACGTCCCCTCGGAGATGCCATGGATCAACCCGGCTTCAATCGCGCCGCGCGTCACCCGAAAACGACGGAGCCCAACCGTATCGCGCCCGCCAAAAACAGTGGCGTCGATCAGATTGCCCTCCCATGACGGGGTCTGCATACGGGCGGCGCCGGGAAAGGTGCTGTCGTTGAGGTCGGCGAGCGTTGCCTGGAAAAGCTGGCGAAAACTTACCGCGTCGACCGTTGACAGGCGCGCGGCCAGCTTTGCGGTGAAGATGCCGTACCAACCCGCGTCGCCGTCTTGCATTTTGACTTCGCGGGCAATCTCCGACGACCGCGCTGAGTAGAAGGCGAGGAACCCGCCGGCGAGGTCACCCTCATTGTCGTCGGCGAGGTCAAGCCCCGGTTCAGCGGGCGCCTGCGCGGTCACGTCGATACCGAATGACGCCGGATCGACAAAGCGTACCGCGACATTGGACGACACCGCGCGCAGGCCAGAGCCAGAGTGACAACTGTCAATGACCATCCAGACATCGGCGCCACGCGCCCGGATTTTAGCGACGGCCTCGCCGATCTCATCGTCGACGATCGCGTTGAGTATCCGCGGGTCACCGAGCGGGGCTCGGTTGCTGTCGATGGCCAAAAACACCTCGTCGAGCCCGTCCGTCTCATCCCCGTTTTGATCGGGTTGCTGGCTGCCATGGCCGCTGAAGTGAATGAAGATAAAGTCATCCTGTTCAGCATCGCGCGCTAAGGCGTCGAATGCAGCCAAAATCGCCGCACGGGTCGGCCTGACGCCGCCTTCCACGCCGTCGGCAAGAATGCGAAAATCGCTCACGCCGCGCTCGGTGAGAACCGTCTGCAGCAGGCGAATGTCATTTGCAGGGCCTTTGAGGTCGGCAATCCCTAAATCGCTCGCCTCATAATCTGATACGCCGATCAACAGCGCCCGCGTTTCGGCTTGCGCCACAGTGAGCATGAGCGCGGATGCGGCGATGGCGCAGAGAAATATCTTGGTAAGCCGCTGTAGGCGCGTTTGAGCGGCACTCTGGTCAATGGAGCTGGTATCAATCATTTAACAATTCGCCAGTACACGCGGTGCCAGCCTCCTCATGGTTGGGTCTGCAACAGGTCTTGAACACGGCGCATTGAGGTCTCCGCAATCGCCAACGCCCGTGCATCGCCAGCGGATTGAAGCGCGGTCAGGCTCTGGCGACAAAAAGGCAAAGCGCGTTCACCAAAGCTGCGATCTTGCTCTACAAGCGCGCGCTCGATCAGGGCCTCGCATAACGTCCCTTCGATATAGGGCAGCGCGGCGTTGTCATTTATCTCAATGGCGATCTTGATGGCCGCTTCTGCCATCTCGACCGCCGATATAAGCGTCTCGCTTTGCGCGGATGCCTGATGTGCCAGCACGAGCGCGTAGGCGGCTGTGTTAAGGGCCTGCATACGCCTCGACGCATCCCCCGTTTTCGCAAACCCTACGGTCTCAAGCTCATCGGCCGCTCGCCTGAGCAGGGCTGCATCACGGGGCTCACGATCGCCAAGCGCGAACAGGATTTCGCCAAGTTCCGCTCTTGCCATCAGCTCTTTTTCAACGCGGTCTGGCAGCGCCTCCTCGGCGTCAAGACCCGTCAAGGTTGCAAGCTCAAGGGCTTTTTCGACACGGGCCTTCGCCCGCAGGATCGTGTCGTTATCGCCGGTCGAGAACGCCGAATGCCGCAGCAGCGAGCCCATATCCAACTGTAAATGGAATTGAAACTCGCGCGACAATTCCCCCGGCGCGTTCAAAACTGCATGGTAGCCGCGGATCGCCTCCTCAAGGAGCGCCATATCGCTGGTGAAATACGAGAGATTATGGGTGACGCCCGCGGCTTGGTACGCGACCTCGAGCGCCTCATCGACCATGCCGGCCTGTTCAAAAAAGGAAGCGGCGCGCATGTATTCCTGCGCGGCCAACTCAAGCTGCTCGGTCGACGCATTGAGTTGGCCGAGATTGTCGAGGGCGAGACCCAAATCATAATGGAGATAGGCAAGGTCGTCGCTGGACACCTCTGCATGGGTCGCGGCTAAAGCGCGTTTATAGGCGACGACAGCGGTTTGATAATCAGCGGCTTCATGATTGGCGTATGCGAGCATGGCCAAGGCGTTACTATTCTCATACCAGGCGCTGAAGGCATCAGCCGAATTTCCAAGCGTGTCGTGTATTTCAGCCGCGCGCACGAAGCTCTCCGCCGCCTTCTGGAATTGCGGCGGCCGGTTTTCGATTTCCGCGATCTCATAAAGCGCGAGACCCCGGTTAAATGCCGCAACCGCTGCGTCGCTTGAGCCTGGCTCGGAAAGCGCCGCAAACTTGTCTAACCAGTCCAGCGCTTTGAAAAGCGGCTCTACTTCTCTCGTCTCTCGCCCCTTCTGAATATACAGCCGCGCCATCGAGTTCTCGAACGAACTGAAGCGCGCCTCGAGGCCCAGATTGGCGGAGTCTGACCGCCAGGCCGTGCCCAAATCGACGACCTCCTGCAACTGCTCGCTGGAGAATGTATCGGAATAGTCCAAAACCAAGGAAAGCAGCGTGTCATAGGTTGACGCGTAACTGACGGGATGCGTGTCAGGCCCAATGGCGTTCAGGGCCGCCACGTAATCCTGATACGCACGCTGCGCATTTCCTTCTAGACCGCGCCGCGCCCGACGCATGAACAGGTTGCCTCGGTTGGCGTGCGTGTCGGCGACCCGCGCGTTGTTTCCTCCCGCTTTGTGCAACTTGATGGCAAAGTCGTATTCCTCAATCGCCATATCTTCGAATTGAGGGGATCCCGAATATTCACCCAAATTAGCGAGAAAAATCGTGTCTGATGCGATGATCAGCGAGAGATCGGAAAAGCGTTGATTGCCCCCCGGCCGCGACAACACCTCATAGATCTCGCTTAGGATGGCTTTCGCGTCGGCGTGTTCGCTGCCTTTCGTTTGCAATGCTTCGTTATAAAGCCTGATCAGCGACTCCAATTCTCCGTCCGGGTCGATGATTGAACGCGCAGCGGAAACAAGGTCCCGCGCGGTCTCAAGAGAGGCGATCGCATTGATTTGATTGTATTGCTCGAAAAACAACCCCGACAGGTCGTGGCGCACCATGCCCGCTTCGCGGAGATTTGTGTGATCGTTCAGCCTGATTGACGCCTCATAGTGCAGCTTAGCGAACGCGAAATCAGCCTCTTCACCAGAGGCCTCATAAAGCTTCGCAGACGCTTGACCCAAGAACTTGTGAAAACGCGCGGATTGCTCAGGCGACCATAAAACTGTCGGCGCCTCGATCTCCAAGAGCGCGGCGGTGATGAGCTGCTCTAGGATTGCCGCATCAAGGGAAAGTACGGAATGGGCGCTCATCAATTCAACGAACTGAAAACGTCGATAGTCGAACGCCAAGTCCGTATCCCAGCGTTTGATTTTGTCGAAGGCGGCCTCGTAATCCGCTGCAGCCGCCAGGAAATCACCTTGCAACGCCTTAGTTTTAGCACTGTTTGCAAAGGCCGCAGCATGTTCGCGCTTGCGGTCAATCAGTGTTTCGAGTTGGTCATCGAGGCTTTGTTCTAAAACCTGCACCCGCTCCTTGGCGAGATCTCTAAAGCGGTTTGCGGCATTGAACGCGCCCTGTAATTCAGCGTCATCGGCCAAGCGGGTTAATCGCAGGAGTTCGGCGTCTGGGTTCGCGATGAGCGTTGGACCGTTGAGCGCGACGGAGAAATTCATAAGGTGGCTTGCTACGATTTCTTCCAACGCGTCGCTCGACGCATCAGGCGGTACATTTGCAGCACGAAGGACCGCGAACACGACGTCCATCGGTATGTTCCGCGCCGCGGCCAATTGCTTAACTGGTGCACGCTGATCCAATGAGAATTGCGCAATATGCACCAACAAAGAGCGGCGTTCATCGGTTACAAGCGCTTGATCGGGGTCGGCAGCAGGCGCCTTGCCGCCAAAATACAATTGCCGACGGAGGCTCTGACTAACCCAGTGGCGTTGAAAACCGTCGGTTTTAAGGTAAACCTCCTCACCGATCAGGCTCATTACCGTCGAGAAGCTAGCACCGTCCGCGGCGCCCAGATGGCGCAGGATCGCCGCTGCATAAGGGCTGTTGCCGCCGGGGGTACCGTCCAGCGCCGCCTTGCCTGGCTCGGCGGCAAAACCAACCAAGGTTGCCAGGTTTTCCGCATTTTCCTCAGCTGGTGCATCGACTGAGAAAGCCCCTCGCGTGTTGGGCGGCGTCAAACCCATTTGAGACACGGGCAAAGGCTCTGCCTGCCCTGCGAAAGCGACGCGGAAATCTGTCGGAAACGGATTTATCCGGCAGGCATCCAAAAGCACCACCGCCACCGGGAC
>JBCDGW010000071.1:0-17670 GCA_038750765.1 Pseudomonadota bacterium
ACGGCGCCGCCTAGCGCCAGAAGATCGCCGGTGACACTGCCTTGGCTGCCGGTGTCGCGGTCGAACAGCGCCCAAACCACCCCCGCGAGCGCCAGCGCCTGACCGATCACCTTGGTGGTGCTCAGGCGCTCGCCTGGCACCGCGACATGGGCCATCAGCGTCAGCCAAACCGGCATGGTATAAAACATCACTGAGGCACGGGCGACGCTGGTCAGGTCAAGCGCCACGAATAAGCAGATAAACTCACCCGCGAAAAACGCCCCCACCAGGATCGCCCAGGGCCGCGCCGACGGGGCGATGCGCCAGGTTTTGCGCATCAAGACGATCCAAACGCCCAACAGGCCCAAGGCCAAGAGCGAGCGCAGCCCGGCATTGAACACTGGCTGCAGCGCTCCGTTCATGACCTTGACCAACACCTGATTGAATCCCATCAGCGCGGAGAATGCTGTGAGCCAGACGATACCGGCGGCGTCGAGATCAGGCTTCGCGCGCATAGCCGCAGCCAAGCCAGTCTCCCAAAGCCGTGTCAATCCCAGTTCGCACGCGGGCTATGTATATGGGGTTACGCCCCTCGCGCTCGCATCTATTTACGAGGGGCTCTGCCCCTCGCGCTCCCCGAGGTACTTTTAAAAAGAAGAAGAGCGTTAGGGTTATTCAGCGGCGTGGAGCGCCCGCGGCCGGCGGCCATCAGCCCAATCACGCACGGCTTGGCCGAAGGCTTCAAAGAGCGCGCGCGACACCGGGTCTTCCGCGGCTTTGTACTCAGGATGCCACTGTACCGAGGCGGTAAAGCCCGGCGCGCCATCTACGTAAATGGCCTCGGGCGTGGTGTCATCAGCGGTACCGTCGATCACGATACCTGCGCCCGGCTCGGCAATACCCTGCCCGTGCAGCGTGTTGGTCATCACCTGGCGGGCACCCAGCATCTGCTGGAACGGGCCGCCTTCCGTAAAGGTGACCCGCTGGCGCAATTCAAAAATCTCCGCCTCCGTGCCATCGGGCGGCATGCGGTGGTTAAACCGCCCCGGAAGTTCGCGGATCTCAGGGTGAAGCGTGCCGCCAAAGGCCACATTCACTTCCTGAAAGCCACGGCAGACACCGAAATAGGGCTGGCCGCGCTCTGTCAGCGCTCGGATCAGCGGTAGCACAACCCTGTCGCGGTCGCGATCGAACGTGCCGTGCTTATCCGTCGCCGCTTCGCCATATTCCTCGGGGTGCACATTGGGCCGGCCGCCGGTGAACAAAAACCCAGCGCATTGGGCCATCAGGTCCTCGACCGCCACCAATTCGGGCATGCTGGGAACGATCAGCGGCAGGCACCCTGCGGCCTGAGCGATTGCCGCGGAACAATGATAGCCGCCCGCATGCACCCGATAGGTATCGGTGATCATGTGGACATTGCCGATTATCCCGACAACTGGGCGCGCCATACCATCCTCATTCGCGTTGAACGAGCGATGTAGCGCGATTTTGCCCCAGCGTCGACCCTGCGTGACGCCCCAAAAGCGGTTTTAGAGCTGCCCGTTGAGCAATTGGTCCATTAGCTGCGAGGGCTGGTCGCAGCCGGTGGCCCCCACCTCTTTGGCTGGAACCCCCGCGACGGTGGTTTTGGCCGCCACGTCGCGCAGCACCACCGACCCGGAGGCGATCTTGCTGCAATCGCCCACGTTGATGTTGCCCAAAACCTTGGCGCCCGCCCCGATCAATACACCGCAGCCAATGGTAGGATGGCGCTTTTCCTCTTCCTTACCGGTGCCGCCCAAGGTGACCGAATGCAGCATCGAGACATTGTCACCCACCCGCGCCGTCTCGCCGATCACGATGGAATGGGCATGATCGATCATGATCCCGCGCCCCATCGCGGCGGCGGGGTGAATATCGACGCCAAACACCTCGCTCACCCGCATCTGGATGAAATAGGCCAGGTCGCGGCGGTTTTTGGTGTAAAGCCAATGGCCGACGCGGAAGGCTTGCAGCGCTTGATAGCCCTTGAAATAGAGCAGCGGCTGCATGAACCGGTGGCAGGCCGCGTCGCGCTCATAGGTGGCGACGATATCGGCCCGCGCGGCCTGACTGATCTCAGGATCAGCCGCCAGCGCTTCGTCGGCGATCTCCCGCAAAATCTGCTCTGACATGTCATCGGAGGCCAGCTTCACCGCCATCCGGTAGGCCAGCGCCCGCTCCAGCGACGGGTGGTGCAGGATCGAGCTGTGCACGAAACCGCCCAGCAGCGGCTCATCCATGATCGCGCATTCCGCTTCGCTGCGGATCTTGCTCCAAAGCGGGTCGATTTCAGCGACCGGACTGGGCGCAGCGGCGCTAACTGATTGATCGGCCATCGGGCTTCCCTCTACTCTGGCTGCGTCTTACAAGCTAATAGCGCGGTTGCAAAACGCAAAGGGTTGAAAGGACCTATCATGGCCGTTGATAGCCCAGAGCATTGGCGCGCCGAGGTGGCGGCCCGGCTCGCCGCACTCGATGCGCAGGACGCTGCGGGCGCAGAAAGCCGCCAGATCGTGGCGCTCGATCAGCAATCCGTCGGCCGGCTGAGCCGGATGGACGCGCTCCAGCAGCAAGCCATGGCCCAGGCCAATGCTGCGCGCCGGACTCAAGATCCCGCCAAGCTCAACGCAGCGCTCGCGCGGCTCGACGAGGGCGAATTTGGCTATTGTGTGGCATGCGGCGAGGCCATCGCCCCTGCCCGCCTCGCGCTTGATCCGGCGATCCCAACATGCGTCAGTTGTGCGCTCGCTAGGTAACGGGCCGAGCGACAGACACTTACGGCTTTCCGTCTCACTGAGGCGCGCGCATGCCCACGCCGTACGCCGCCAACGTGCCCAGCACCAAGGCCAAGGCGCGGCAATAGCGCGGATCGCTCAGCCGAGGCTCAGGCGGCGGGTTCCCGGCGAGCGCCACCGTCATCAGACTGCCATCGCCCCAATAGGGATGCGGGCGGCGAAACCGGCGCCGAAACCGCGCCGCCCACGAGGCTGCCCGCGCCATCCGCAGCAACGCCGCCTCCTGCGCGTCAGGCTCTAACAGATAAATCGCCCGCGCCGCGCAGACCGCGTCGCAATGGGTGAGCGCGCGCATCGCTAAACCGCAGGCGGCGTCGCGGTGAAGTAATGCACCGCCACACGCAAAACCCCGCTGGCGAAGCTGCCGCCGGTGGCCGTCAGCACCAGCGGTGTGTCGGCATAATACGTCACCGGTTGGCCGGTAATCCCCGACACGTATGAGCCCTGCGCCAGCCCCAGGCCGCTGCCATAGCGCGTCGCTGCCCCCGCGACACCGAAATCCCAGCCGCTGAGCGAGCCGGCAAACGCGGTTTTGATCCGCGCTGTGGCGGCGAAAACCATCGCGTTTTGCGGGATGAGGACGCTGGTGGTCGAGGTGCCGCCCGCGCTCACGCTGTGGTCAAACTCCATCACCTGAAGCCCTGCCACCGCGCGGTTGGGCGAGGCTGCCACACCGCCCAAAGCCCAAGTTGCCCCGTCCCAGAGGGCGGGCGCATGCACGTCCACCACCCAACCGCGCCACCCGGTCTGCGGCTGCACATAAACCCAGCCCCCGTTGGACCAGATCGCCACCTCGCCGCCATGGCCCGCCCAAGCGCCGCTCGGCCCCAGCGGTATGCCCCAGCTTTGCCCGTCTTCAGCGCTGGCGGGCGCCGCTACTTGGCTCACCGATTGCAGCGTCATATGGGTCAGGCCATCCAGCCGCACCAACGCCTCGTTCACGGTCACATGCTTTTGCGCCTGCGCCGCTTGCAGCAGCGGTAGCGCCAATTGCACTGTCTCAGCCATCGATCACGATCCTTCCATTGGGGCCCGGCCCGAACACTGCCGACACCTGTGCCACGTCCACGTCATAACTCCCGCTCACCCCGTCCGCGGCGCGCATCGCGGGCCCGTAGACAAAGCTGGGGGCGCTGACCTCTGCCTCCCGCACAACGCTGCCGCCCAGGCGGATCACCACGCGGTAGCGCTCGGCCTCCTCGCCCAGCGGCACTTCCGAGGAGAGCCAGCTATCGCCGTCCACGCGCGTGCGCCGCACCCAGCTAATCACGTCGGAACCCGCATCGCGTTCGGCGCGCAAATGCACCGGCGCATAGGGCCGCAAGCCCACGCCCTCAAAGGCGGCCACACGGTGCAGGAACGCCGCATCGTCATAGCCGCGCTGCGCCGGACCGATCCGGTAATGCCGCGCCAACCCACGATTGGCCTGCGCCAGTTCGATCTGCTGCGGCGCGCTGTTGAGCAGCACAAACACCGACCCCACCGGCCAGCTGGCAGGCATCACCCCATCAGTGCCCGCCTGACCCCGCAATCGCCCGCTGATCTCGTAGACGAAGGGTTCATCACTCAGTTCTGCATCCGTGAACTGGATCACCTCCCACGCAGCCGCGCTGCCATCGCCAATCGCCGCAGCATTCGCCCCGGCCAAAACATCGTCGAGCGCGGCCGACGACAACGCCCCCGAGATCAGCTTGATCCGAAGCGGCGCGCCGCGATCGAGCACGCCGGGCGTTGCCTGGTCTAGCGCGGTCTGGGTGATGCCGATCACGCTGGCCTGCGTGATTACCGTGTTGAGCCCATAGCCTGCGTCGCTCGCCGCGTCATAAACGGCCACCGCGCCCGGCCATGGCTTGGCCGTCGCCGCAAGGTAAGGCGCGTGCGGGGTTTCATCGCCCCGCAGCAGCGGCAGATCCATGAACAGCGGATAGACCGGCACTGGCGCCCAGTACGGCCTCGGGCGCTTCGCCAGCTCAACCGCATCGGAGGGGGTGTATAACTCGCGCTCCACCCGCACTGCCTCGACGGTCTGGAACTCTGCTAGGTTGGCCCGATCAATCCGGTAATCGGCGCCTTCAAGCCGCACCACATCGCCCGCGCCGAGCCCCAGCTGCGACAGGGGCAGCGAAAACTGCGCGATATCGCGCGCCACCCGCGCCTCCGACAACCAGCGTTCTGCGATCCCGCGCGCTTCCACCTGGGTCAACACCAGCGGCACATCGCTGCTTGAAAGGGTCTGCGCCGCCTCATCAGGGAACGCCACCTCCTCCGCGCGGGTCTCGTAATCGCCATCCGCTTCGATGAACGACAAGCTGAGCCGCCCGGCCACATCCGCCTCGCTCGACCGCATCAGTGTCAGATCGGCCTCCGCCTCGGGCGATACCGCCAGCGCTTGCGTGTCGATCTCGGCCTTGGCCAGCCCGTCGCGGCTTTGAAACCGCAGCACCCCGTCGCGCTCTACCGCGTCGAAGCCATAGGCCATCATCAACGGTTGTAGCTCAGCACGCCCAGTATCGACACTGCCCGGCACGTAGCCCCGCAACAGCCCGGTGACGCGCGAGACGTCATAGGTCGCCACCTCGCGCGCATCGGCAATCTCGGCCACAACGCCCTGTAGCGACCGCGCCGAGGCCCGCTCATTAAGCCAATGGCCGCGGGCAAAGTTAGCCCCATCCGACCAAACCTCATCGAGCCCCGGAAAGAAGGGATAAGGCCGCGTGTCCCAGGCCCAGATATGCGCGCGGTCCATATCCACCATCGGCCCGCTGTAATGGGTCGAGACCGGGTTATTGGCGGCATCCGCGTAAAACGCATTCACCGCGCGCAGATACTGCATCTGCATGTAATCGTCGCGCTGCCCGTTGGAGTAATGGGGCAACGCGCTTTCCGACGATTTCGGATCGAGAAACTTGTTTGGCTGATTGGTGCCTTTATCGATTGCCGCACAACCGTATTCAGTGAACCAAATCGGTTTTGACTGCGGCACCCAATCGGTGGCGCTGGCCTGCCTCGTGCCGCCGATCCGCTCGTGATGGGTGTTTTGCCACCACGCCTTCAGGTCCTTGTAACGGTAGACCCAAGGCTCACCATGGGCGCCATCGGTAATCGGGGTGCGCAACTGCGCCGCACGCGCGGCACTATCAGCATAATACCAATCATAGCCCTCGCCGCCCTCGATATTGGCCTTCAGATAGTCGAGGTCGTAAATCGAGCCCCAATCCGCATCCGTATGAGCATCGCCATCGCGCCAATCGCTCAGCGGCATGTAATTGTCGATGCCGATGAAATCGATGTTCGGATCGGCCCAAAGCGGGTCGAGATGAAAGTACACATCACCCGATCCATCCTGCGGATGATAGCCGAAATATTCCGACCAATCAGCAGCATAGCTGATCTTTGTGCCGGGCCCTAAAATCGCCCGGACATCGGCGGCCAAGGCTTTAAGCGCCGCCACCGCCGGGAAGCCTGCCGCCCCGCGGATCTGGGTCAGGCTGCGCATCTCTGAGCCGATGCAAAACGCCTCTACCCCGCCTGCCGCCGCACAGAGATGCGCGTAGTGTAGGATCATCCGCCGGAACGACCACTCAGCGCTGCCGGTATAGCTCACGCTGTCGCCGCTAACGGCAAAATCGCTCACCTGCGCCGTGCCGAAAAACGCGGCCACTTCCGCATCCGCCGCCGCACTGCCATCGCTGCTGCCGGGTTGCCCCGGTGCTAGCGCCGTGGTGATCCGCCCGCGCCACGGCAGCGCCGGTTGACCCGACGCACCGGTCCACGGATCGGGCAGCGAATTGCCCGCCAACTGCTCCATCAAAATGAACGGATAAAACGTCACCGCCTGCCCGGCTTCTTGCGCCGCGCGGATCGCCTCAATCACCGATTGATCCGTAGGCGTGCCGCCGTAATAGGGCCGGTCATCTCCGTCTTGCGGCACTTCTTCGGCGCTGGCGCGGTTTACACCTGACACCCGCCAGGCCATTCCCGCGCCGTCTTGCAGCTTTTGCTCCACCTTAGGCTTGAGTTGACACTCGCCCGCCCGCAGATCATCGCCAAACCAGCACACCACCAGCGACACCGCCTCACAACGCGGGAGCGCTGATGCCAACGTGTCGAGCGAGGTGCAAAAATCCGGCTTGCCGCTGGGCGAGTTGACATTGATCGACCGGTTCTCCCCAGGGCCGACCTCAAAATGCACCGGCGTGGTGGCAAGCGCGTATTCCCCTGTCCCCGGGATCAGCGCCACCGCCCGCGCTACCTGAGCAGGATCCGACGCAATCGTACCGCCCGCCAAGCCGTCTGGCGCAGGGCGAAACACCTCGAAATTGAACTGCGGCACCCGGTTGCCATAGGGCTCCAGCGCCACGTCCTCCAACACCACATAAGCAATGCCACCGTAACTCGGCGCATTGCCCGCGCCCTCCACCGCTTCGATCAACGCATCAGCAAGCTGATCGTCACTGCCGTGATAAACCCGCAGCGTAAAGTCGTCGGGCGCCACCTCTTGGCCATCGGCCCAGATCCGCCCGATCCCCGCAATCTCGCCACGACACAAAGCCACCGCCAGGCTGACCGAATAGGAATACTGCCGTACCTTCGGCTTCGGCGCACCCTTGCCGCCGCCCGAGGTCGAGACGCTCTCCTTGAACTGGGTGGCCCAAATCACCTGACCGGCAATCCGCGCCCGGCCATAGACCTGCGCCACCGGCAGGCCCTCGCTCGCCCCGGTCAGGCGAAACCGATCCACCTTGCCCCGCTCCACCGGGTCAGCCCCGAGGCCCAGGATCTTCTGGTCGATCACCCGCCCAATGGTAGCGCCCACAAACCGGCCCAGAACGCCTGTCGACAGGCCCAGGAACGAACCGCCAATCGCGTTGCCTGCCGCCAAGCCAGCCGCCGATAAAACCAGCGTCGCCATGATCTAACCCTTTCCCGGAAACCGAAACCGCGCCACCACCCGCCGCTGCCACGGCGCCGATAACGGGCTCTCAACCACTGCATGACCCGAATAAGCATGCACGAATGTCGGCGCCGCGCCGACAGCGCCCTGAATGCCCAGATGTTTCGCCACCGAGCCCGCGCGCATCCGAAACAACAGCACATCGCCCGGCTCTGCTGACGCGCGCGGGGCCGGGCTCAGATGCCGCAACGCCGCCTGCCATAGCCGCTCCACCCGTTCAGGCTCTGACCAGTCGCTGGTATAGGCCGGCACCGCTTCCGGCTCGGCCCCGTAAAGGCCGCGCCACACCCCTCGGATCAGGCCCAGACAATCGGTGCCCGCACCGCGATGGCTGGCTTGGTGCACATAAGGCGTGTCGATCCAGCCGCGCGCAATCGCCAAAGCCGCCGCGCCGCTCATCGCTGCAAACTCCCGCCGCTATTGTCGGTCTTCGACGACGGCACCGCCAGCAACCAATCTTCACCTGGAATATGAGGAAAGGCGTGTAAATTATAGTAATGGCTGTATTTTGTGGGGACAAAGCCGGGATGTTTAGCGTAGTCCGCCTCAATCCGGATCATGTCACCCGGCGCAATTTCAGCGCGCAGGCCCTCCCACAATTCCAGCTTTCGGATACCACCGATCAAGCGGTCGTTTTTCACCCAAGCCACAAGCCCCGCAGCAGCCCCGGTCAAAACTGCGACCCGCCCGCGCTCAAACCATCGGTCCGCAAAACCCGCCAAGCCAGTGAAGGTAAAGTGCTTACCCACCGCAACTTGCTCCACTGCGATTTCAGTGAAGTAATCGGGGTCGGTCACCGTAAAGCGATAGCCATAGCCCCACGGCTTGTTCAGCGCTTCGGCCTGGCCGCGCAGCTCCGCCTGAAACGCGCCGGCGCCCCGCTTCACCTCGCCCAAACTGCCTTTAAACAGCACCGTCCGCTGCGCCACATCTGCCCAGTTGACCAGCCACGCCGTAACGCCCGCGCCATCAAACCGCCCCGCCGCGATGTCCTCCTCGCGCAGGCTGTCATGGCTCAAAACGCCAAGTGCTTCTGAATTGTCCACCGCCAGGCCAGTGCCCGCCTGGATCGCGGCTGCCGACATGCCGCTATCGGGGGTGAAGGCCACGCCTTCAAAGCTCAGCGGCAAATCATGATCGGTAAAGCCAAGCACCACCCCGTCGCGCCGGGTCAGCGCCCAAGCCCGGCACAGTGTCGTCACCCCGCTTTGCAAATGCGCCGCCAGCGCGCCCGCTATCGCCATCAGACACGCACCTCGACAATCGGCACGCTTGGCGCCTCACCAGCCTGAAAGCTGGCCACCGCTACCTGGATCGTGTCGGTGTCAAAGCGCACCGGCACGTCGAACTCAAACCCCGCAGTCACCGGCACACCCGCTGCAGGCGCCGCCGCAAACGCCACCCGCCCGGTGGCAGGATCAGCGCTAAAATCCACGCCTTCGGTCAATTCCACCGCGTTCACCGCCACCTTGATGCTGCCTGCCACCGGCTTGATGATCGGGCGCGTATAGCCCTGCCCGCCGCTCTGGTAATGCTTGCACAGTTGAAACTCGGTCAGCGCCCCGTCGCCCGAGCCGAGCAACTGGTCGTCACAGAAAATCTCGGCCGAATGCTGGCAAGATTTGAAATCCGACCAATCCTTCCAGCGAAACCCGCAGAGCTGGCCCTGGCGCGCCTCGAAAAACGCAATCAGCAACTCCAGATCGTCGAGCGAGGCCATCGCCACCCCCGCATCATAGCGCCGCCGCGAATGCGCCCAGGGGGTGTTGCGCTCCTCAAAGCCATTGGCCAGCGTCACGATCTCGGTGCGCCGCTCGGGCCCGCCCACCGAGCCAAAGCTCAAATTCGCGGGAAATCGCGTCTCGTGAAAGTCCATGATCCACTCCAGAAAAGGTCTTGCGCGCCCACCATCAAAGCGCCGGGCCCGATGTCAGCGGTTGCGCTGGCCCCGTGCCAAAGCGCGGCCCATCTCGGCTGCGATCTGGCTTTGGCTGCGGCGAAACCCGCCGACATCGGGGGTGGAGATGTTCATCACCACCTGCACCGGGCGCGCGGAACCGCCCTCCGCGCGCACCCCCAGCTTACCGTCCGCACCCCGGGTCAGCGGCATAATCGCCTCCGGCCCCGCCTCGCCCATCAAGCCTGTCGCGCCCCGCATCGGAAACGGGGTCGGCCCGTTGACCACGCCCCCCTTCGCGAACGGCACCACCCGGCCTTGGGTAAAGGGCGCGCCATCAGCAAACAGCGAGGACCCGGTGATCAGGCCCTCCACGCCTTTGGCCAAAAGCCCGCCGAAATGGCTAAAAACCGGCTTCGCCGCGGCGTTGTAGGCCGCATCTACCATCGATTGCGCCACCGTCTTGAGCGCATCCGACAACTTCATCCCGTCGAACACCACGCCCTCGAAGGCGCGCCGCAGGCCCCGGCTCATCCCGCGCGACAGCGTGCCCACCTCCTGGCCGGTCGAGGCCAGCGAGTCCTTCATCGTCTTCAATTCCTGGTCGAAGCTCTGGGTCACCTGCGCCGCCGTCCCCATCGACTGTTCCAGCGCAAAGACCTGGTCTTCAAAGCGATCAATCTCTTCCATCGCGCTCTCCATTGCTGTCGGGGAAGGCCCGCGTCAGCGCTTCCAGCCGCGCCCGTGAAATCGGTGCCTCGCCCGGGCCACCACCCAGAAGCAGGGTCAACTCAGCGGGCGTCAGCGCCCAAAATTCTGCGGGCCGCAATCCCAAGCCCCGCAGGCCCGCTTGCATCAGCTGCGGCCAGTCAAAAGCGTCGGGATCCCCGCTCACAGCGCCTCGCCCGGCATCGCAAAGGCGCGCACCAACAGCTGCCCCGCCGCCCGGGCAGCAGCGAGCGGTCCACCGGCGATCTCCGCCGCCCGCAGATCCGCTGCACTGCCCTGCCAGCCCCCGCCGCGCAGCCCCGCCACGATCAACGCCAACACATCCCGGGTCGAGAACCGCCCCGCCTCGAACCGCTCGATTAGGCTCACCAGGCTGTCCTCGCCGAGCGAGGCTTCCAGCTCCGCCAACGCGCCAAGCGTCAGCTTCATCACCCGCGCCTGCCCGTCGATCTCCAGCGTCACCTCACCGCGCCAAGGGTTGCCCATCAGAACGGCGCGAAGCTCAGCGGCCCGGCCGAGGCCAGCGCTAGCTCGTATGTCGCCTCGCCGTTATGCGTGCCCGCATACTCAATCGAGGTGATCTGAAACGCGCCTTCGACCGTGCCGAAATCGGGGATCACCACCTGAAAGCCCGGGGTCTCCGAGGCGAAAAAGATCTCGCGCGCCCTGGCATCGGTGTTTTCATCGCGAAAGATACCCGAGCCGCTGATCGTGGCCGACTTAACGCCCGCCCCGCCCAGGATCTCACGCCAGCCGCCTTGGCTCTCCAAGCTGGTCACATCGACACTTTCGGCGTTGAACGATAGCCGCGTCGCCCGTAGGCCAGCCACAGTTTCGAACACGCCGCCGCCGGTCATGTCCAATTTGATAAGCAGGTCTTTGCCCTGTTGCGCACCCATAGTCCGAACTCCAAATAGCTGAATTCAAATCCAAATCTTGTTTCCGCCCGGCATTGCCACGCGGGCTCAGGCGTCCTCGACGCGCGCGCGAAACCGCAAATCGATCTGCCGCTTGCCTGCTTTGTCCGCCCGCCGCGCTTTTGAGCGGATGAAGTGCAACAGCACTAGGCGCCCCCGGCTCAGGATCAGCGGCGCATCCACCAGCGTGTCCGAGATCGCCGCGGCGGCTTCCTTCGCCGTCAAAAACCCCGGCAGATCCGTCACCACGCTGACGGTAAACTCATGGTACGCCCCCGCGCCGGTGATATCGGAGCGGTCGCGCACATCTTCGGCCCCGAGCGCCACGTATAGGTGTGGCAAAGGGCCCGGCGGCGCTGTGTCGTAGATCGCGCCGCCCACCAGATCGGTCAGCGCTTGCGTGGCCTCCAACCGCTGAAACACCGCCGTCTGTAAAGCCGCCGACATCGCATAGCTCATGCCATCACCTCTTCTTCGCGGGCAATCACCGCCAGATACCGCCGGTCTTGGCGATGCTCTGTCACCGCGAGGATGGCGAAAATCCGATTGCCCTCGCGCAGGCGCTGGCCCGGTGCTGGCCGCTGCGGTGAGCCCACGGGGGCCGCACGCACGATAATCTTGTAGGCCGCCTGCGATACCGCCAGCCCGGCCGCTTCCGCTTCGCGCCCGCTGGTGGCTTTAACACTGGCCCACAGATCACCCAGATACGCCCAGCTGATACGGTAGCCGCCCGCATCGTCGCGGGTGCGCAGCGCCACTTCCAGAACCAGCCGCGTGTTCAATTGCGGCACACTCATCGCGCCCCCTCCCCGAACAGGCGCACGGTGCGATAGCGGTCGATCAACAGGCTCACCTCGAACGGGATCGCCATATCGCTCGACATAAAACCCGCCCGATGCTCATAAAAATGCGCCCCGAGCAGAAACACCGCCTGCCCCAGATCTGCCGGAAGATCCTCCCAATCCGGGCCGTACCCGGCGACAAAGGCAATCTCGACGGTGCCGTGGGTGCCAATCGACGGCAGCAGCGCCCCGGTCGATACAAGCTTTGGGCGCTGGATCGACATCTGCAGCCGGTAGCGCTCGGGCTCGATCACGCTCTCAGCGCCATGGCGGTCAATCATCGTCAGCGCGGTTATCTCACTCACCGGCGCCACCGGCAGCGCCTGCGCGCCCACTTCGCGCCACGCCGTCAGCGTCCAGGAAAAACCGCGTTCTAACAGCACCTTGCCTGTGCGCGCCTCAATCGCCGCCATCGCACTGCGCAGATAGGTCTCCAGAACCGTGTCCTGCACGCCGTCATCGCTAAAGCCGCTGCCCAGCCGCAGGTGATCCTTGAATTCGCTCACCGGCAGCGCCTCCACCGGTACACTGGTCGTTTCAACTAACATCATGCCTAGCCTCCAGCGCGGCGCTCAAATCCGATCGAAACGTCTCGTTGACGGGGCGGCCCAAAGCACCGCCCCGTTCCGTCACGCGCCGCCCGTGACAGGCGCGCGCCGTTCTCTCCTGCGTTAGGCCGAGAACTTCAGGATTTTGATTGCCTTGAAATCGCTGACGTCGCCGCCCACGCGCTTGGTGGCGTAGAACAACACGTTAGGCTTGGCCGAGAACGGATCGCGCAGGATGCGCAGCTCCGGCCGCTCCGCGATGGTGTAGCCCTGGGCGAAATCGCCGAACGCGATGGCGTTAGCACCGGCCGCGATGTCGGGCATGTCCTCAGCCACCAGCACCGGGTAGCCCATCAGACGCGCGGGCTCACCTGCCGCCAAACCGTCCGACCACAAGAAGCGCCCGTCACCGTCTTTGAGTTTGCGCACCGCGCCCGCGGTCTTGGAGTTCAATACAAACGTGCCGTTAGCGCGGTAGGGCGCGTTAAGCGCATAGACCAGATCGACAATCGCGTCGGCCGGGGCGCTCGGGTCAAAACCGCCATTGCTGCCAGTGGTTACATGGCCCAACTCGCCCCAGGTCTCGGTGCCGTTCTGCGCGGTCGTGTAGCTTAGAAAACCGGTCGGCTTATCCGCCCCGTCACCCGCCACAAAGGCCGCTGCTTCCGAGCGCGCAAACTTCTCCGCAATCCGGCCCGCAAGCCAGGTTTCCACGTCAAAGGCGCTGTCGTCTAACAGCCGCTGCGACGCTTTAGGCAGGGCCGAGAGCTCGTGCAGCGGGATCACGATCCGCTCAATCGCCGGGGTCGAGGTCTCTGCCGTCGGATCGGTCTCATTGGCCCAGCCAGCACCCGCCTCGGTGCGGTCGATCAGCACGTCGTAGGACACCGCCTCGACGTTGACGACACTGGCGATCTGACGGATCGACGCGGTCGCGTTCAACACCGATTGAATCGTCGCCGATGTCTGCGGATCGACCAGATAGCCGCCGTCGCCCGCCACCGCGGTGTTCAGCGCTTTGCCCTCCAGCACCAGCCCGCGCAGCGCATCGTCATCGCCGCAGCGCACATACGCGTTGAACGCCTTCTGATGCGGCGCATCAGCCTCGGCAGCGGTAGCAAGGGCCGGGCGCGCCCGGGTCAAAGACTTTCGATCAAGCATCGTAATACGCTCATCTTGTTGTTGAAATTTGGTTTTCATCTCGCTCTGGAATGCGCCCAGATCGTCTACAAATCCGGCCAGCGCGGTCCGCACCGCCTCCGCCGGAGAAAGCCCGTCAGGCAAATCCTGCCCGGGCCGAGACATCGTCTCGGTCGTCGTCATTGACTGCTCCTCTCAGGATTGGGCAGGCCGCGCGCGGTCGCCGCATATGCGCCGCATCCGCGTCTATCGCCCGGTTGAACTAGCCTTGGGCCAGCCTGCGGCGCGCGTTGATCAACGCCACCGCTACATCGCGCATCAGCTCTTCACCGCTCGGGAATGTGTCCCCTTTGGCCCCGATCCGCGCATCGGGAAGCATTGGAAACGTCACCAGCGACACCTCCCATAGCTCCACTTCCGACAAAAGCCGCTGGCCCTTGTCATCCTTTTGGGCGCGGATCGTGCGATACCCGATAGACAAGCCGTCAATCGCGCCCGCTTGCAGCAACGCCACTGCCTCGCGCCCCTTATCCACATCGGGCAAGATCCGGCCTTTGACGTAGAGACCGGTCTCATCCTCGCGCACCTCATCCCAGACCCCGATCGGCACGTGGGGGTCGTGCTGCCACAGCATCTTCACCCGCCTGCCGGTCTCAGCCAATTGCTTGAGCGAGGCGCGATACGCCCCCTTCGCCACCCGGTCACCGCCCTGATCCACCTGATCGAAGATCGACGCATAGCCCTCGATCTTCGCCTCATCGGTCACGGAAAGCGTCTCGCCCAATCGGCAGAATTTCCGCTCCAATACCGTGCTCGCCTGCTCCTGCATCCCGCTATCCCCTCTTCGCCACCTGGTCTTGACGCTGATCCTCGCTCTGGTCCTGCGCGCCGCCCGTACCGGACACGGCCGGCGCCTCTCCGCCCGTCGCCAACGGCGGCAAACCCAGGAGCGCGCGCTTCTCGGCATCGGTCAAAAACGCCGCGCCAGAAATCCGCGCCCAGTGCTGATCGCGCTCGGCCGCCAGCGCGGGCACCTGATCGGGATCGGGCCGCAACGACACCCCCTTGCCGTCAAAGCCCGCCAACCAATGCGATAGATCCGCCGCAACCTTTTGCGCCAGCGGCAGCACGGTCAGGCGATAGAACGCCCGATGCGCCTCTTGGTAATTGGCGTAAGTCGCGTCGCCCGGAATACCCAGCAGCATCGGCGGCACCCCGAAGGCCAGCGCAATCTCCCGCGCCGCCGCCTCCTTGGTCTTCTGAAACTCCATATCCGTCGGCGAGAAGCCCATCGGCTTCCAATCGAGCCCGCCCTCCAGCAGCATCGGCCGTCCTGCATTCGCCGCGCCTTGGTGGTAGGCCTCCATCTCATGCTGCAGCCGGTCGAACTGATCGCTGGCCAGGTTCCCCTGCCCGTCAGCCCCGCGATAGACAATCGCGCCCGAAGGCCGTGCCGCATTGTCGAGTAGCGCCTTGGACCAGCGCGACGCCGCGTTATGCACATCCACGGCTGCCGCCGCCGCTTGCATCGGTGAAAAGCCGTAATGGTCGTCAAGCGGGTGGAACGTCTTGAGATGACAGATCGGCCCCACCCCGCCATCAACCGCGAAACGGTGCTTGCGCGCGCCCACCTGGTACTCATAGGCCACTGGCCAGCCATCGACGCCCGGCACCACGCTCATCCGGTCCGAGCGCAGCACATGCAATTCGATCGGCAACCCGGTCTCGCCGCCCACCGCCTCGATATAGCCGCTCCCCGACAGCATCAGTTGCGCATAGAGCGCTTCGAAAAACTCAGCGCGCCCCTGCGCCTGGTTCGGCCGCGCGATCAAGCTCAAAAGCGGATGCGTGTCGTAACGCGCCCGCGTATCCTCGCATAGCAAGGGCAACGCCGCCGCCGCCTCCGCAATCAGCCGGACCGAGCGAAAGCCCACCGGATTGGCGGCAAAGCCTGACCGCGTGAGCGATCCGGTATCGCGCGGGCTCCACGCCACCCGGCCTGCCGAACCCCAGGCGATCACCCGCCCCGTGGCCGACGCTTTCCGCTCGTCCGGCGCGGGCGCTTTCCGTTTCAGAAAGTCGAACATGCCTGCTCCTTCATTACCAATCCGACACGCTGAGATCCGCAGATCCCCCATGCACGGGTCTGTTCCAAAAACTCATCGCTTGTCCCCGAGGGGAAATCAGCGCCCCGCCGCTAGCGCAGCGCTCTAATCTGCGGGCGCTGAAACGCCCCCGACGGCCCGATCACCAGATCGAACAGCGCCCAAACAAGCGCATCGACCCGGTCGGGTGAGCCCTTGCCCTGGAAGCCCTTGAGGCTCATCAGCGCCATTTCGTCTTCCAACTCCCCCAGCCCGCGCAGATGCTTCACCCGGCCCTGCTCATAGAGCGCCGCGGCAGGCTCCGCCCGGGCCACTTTGTTGCGGCTGGCATGGACCTTTCGGTAGGGCACATTGATGTCCACCTGCCGCAGCATCTCCGCCACCAGATCACCGCCTTGGTTCACCTCAGCCACGACGCGGTCCGCTTGCCAACGCTCGGCAGCCGCAACCGCCGCCTGCGCCCATTCCAAGGGCGAGGCCGCGCTCACACTGGCGTCCTCTAGCACGTATGCGCACCAATCCCGCGGCGCCCCCTTCATCGTCACCCCCGCGACCACGATCCCGCACGCGTCCGAGCCTGCATGGCCCGTGACCGGCGGGTCCACCGCCACAACAATGCGGTCCAGAACCGGCGCCTCATCCACCTGCGCCGAAGCGATCAATTCACCCGGCCACAGCGCGCCGTCGGTATCCTCCAGCAACACCCCTTCAAGCTCTTGTCGGCCCAGCCGGGTACCGGCATAGCGCGCTGCCATCTCCGCCAAGAAACTGTCAGCCAAAAACGCCCGATTGGCTTCAGTCGGCGCATGGGTCATCACCGTCGAGGGCGCGTCCAACAGCGCCTTCAACACCCCCACATTGCGCGGCGTGGTGGTCACCACCTGCTGCGGCGCCTCGCCCAGACGCAACGCGAATTGCAGCATATCCCAGGCCTCTTGCGCACGCGGCCACTTCGCCAATTCATCTGCCCAAGCTGCATCGAATTGCGGCCCGCGCAGCGTTTCGGGGTTAAAGGCCGAATAAATCTGCGCCACCGCACCGTTGGGCCACACCAGACGGGCGCGGGTCGCTTGCCATTCAGGTCTGCGGTCGGGCGGCGAACAGGCCAGGATCCCGCTATCGCCGAACACCATCACCTCGCGCACCTGGTCGATCGTCTCGCCCACCAGCGCCACCCGCTGCGCCCGCCCCGGGTCGAGCGGCAGCGCGCCCTCCACCTGGCGTCGCACCCATTCTGCGCCAGCGCGTGTCTTACCGGCGCCGCGCCCGCCCATGATCACCCAGGATCGCCAGTCGCCTTCGGGCGGCAATTGATGCGGCAGCGCCCAAAACTCGAACAGGTAGGGCAGCGCCAACAGCGCGCCCTCGCTCAATTCTTCGAGGAACGCTTCAGTCTCCTCGCGCGGCGCGGAGGCGAGCCAGGCGGCGCCCGATTTCATCGCGTGCGGCATCGAAGTCGATGGCAAAGTCACCGACGATGCCCGCGTGGCGCTTCTGCTGCTCATATACACGATGCTTCTCCGTCAACAGATGCTTAGTCGCAGCCGCCGCATGCGCAGCCGCTTTGGGAACTTCTGTCAGCGCCTCGATCTCTTGGCGCTTGATTTTCTCGGTTATCGCCTCGACCGCCATCAAGGCGTCGAGGAATTGGCGTTCGGCGATGTCTATACTCGCGTCGCGCACCGCCTCCCCATCGGAGGCTCTTATTAACGCCTCCCCATCGGAGGCCCTAATTAATGC
>JBCDGW010000072.1:0-16587 GCA_038750765.1 Pseudomonadota bacterium
CGGCCGAGTTCAGGCGGCTTTGCCCAGACCTGGCCGAGCGGCTGGACCACGTGCCAAGCACCGGCCCCGCCTTCTCCAAGCTTGACGCGACCCGCGCGGCGGCGCAGCGGTTCGGGTGCGTTTGCCTCTTCAAGGGCCCCGATACTGTCATCGCTGACCCGACCGGCCCCGCCAGCATCAACGCCGCGACGGGCGCGCGCGCGGCGCCTTGGCTTGCCACGGCCGGATCGGGCGATGTCTTGGCTGGGCTGATCACCGGGCTCCTCGCGCGCGGGCAAACGCCCATGGCGGCCGCGGAGATCGCGGCGTGGCTCCATGTGGAAGCGGCGCGCGCTGTCGGCCCCGGCCTAATCGCCGAAGACCTGCCCGACGCGCTGCCGGGGCTGTTCAAAACCCTCGGCGTATGAGCGCTAAGCGGGCGATTTAATGCGCTCGGCCAAACCGGACCCAAGGCGTTTAACTGAATAATGGGCTTGGCTGAATACTGTGCTTGGCCGAATGCTATGCGCAGGAAACACGATCTGCGGCTGATACGACGCGTGCCTGGGACCCTTCGCTGATACCGCGCGGCTTAATCCTCCACCCGATACTTCGTCGGGCCATGGGTGAGCCGCCTGCCCGCCTCGAGCACCGAGCGGTGGATCCGCGCCCCCTCGGACGGTCTGCGCGGTTCAGCGCGGGGGATTGTCCAGCCCAAGACCGCGCGACGGGTCGAGCCCGCTGCGCGCCGCCGCGGCATCCATTCTAGCAGCTTCCACAACATGGTCATGGAATCATGGGCTTTGCCGCGCGGGTCGGGGGCCACGTAGTCGCCGCTTGCCTCCTCGACCAATTGAGCGACCACGCCCGGGTCATGGGTCAGCCCTGCAGCCTCCATTTCGCGGATCATCCAGCGCAGCGGCACCTTGGCCAGCGCCGAAGACCGATCGGGCAGTCCGCCGCCGATATCAGCGTGATAGCCGTAAAACCATACCTCCTTATGGTCTTGCTTCTGGTTTTGTTCGGCCGTCGCGCCCGCCGCTGCCGCTGCCCGGCCAAGCGGGTTGTAATCCTGTCCCTCAGGCCAAAGCAGCGGGCGAAACATCGTGCGCCGCTCGGACAGCGCCACCGCATGGCGCAGCACCGCAACCGAAGGATTCTGGCTGGTAAAGGCGTGGTTGCGCAGGCGCGGCCCGAAGCGTCCGCTCTCGATCACCGAGGCCACCGCATCGAACAGCCCTACAAACGCCACCGGCGCGCGGTCAGGCCGGATGACCCGCTGAAACAAGTCAATCTCAGCGCAGGAAGCGGGAGAAGCCGCTTGATCAATGCATTTGAACGCGCGGTAGGCATAATCGAGCAGGTTAAGATTGCGCGGCGCCATCAGCCCAAACGCGTGTAGAAACCCCGCCAGCACCTGCGCGGTATAACCACCGCGGGAAAACCCGATCAGACAGATCCGGTCGACCACCCGGCCATCCACCCGGTCGCAGGTCTCAACCAGAAACCGGTAGGCTTCCTTGACGTTGGCGTCGAGCCCGCGCCCCGTCGCCATCTGGAACACTTCACTCGCTTGCTGCGCCAGCTTCGACCATGATGGCATCCCCATCGTGCCAACGCCCGGGTCGTAATAGACGATCTGCGACGGCGATTTCTGCAACGTGCCATAGAGGCGCAGGATGTTCGTGCGGTCCTCGCTGATCTCGTTTGAGGTGCCGTCAAAGAGCAAAACGATTGTGCGGGCCATGGCGCTGTCCCATTCAAAGCTGTGTCGCCCCCCCCGGATGCCCCCCCGGATGCCCCGCAGCGTCCACAGCAGCACCGCACGCGTCAAGCCGGCGTCACCCGCCTTCCGCGAAAGCCGTTCACGCGCCCGGTGTTAGGCCGAGCAACTGGCCCCGCCCAAAACGCAGAACTTGGCGCAATGGGGGTGGTTGAGCGAAACCGAGCGCTCCGCCTCCTCCAGCGTGGCGCCCAAATCGAACTCGGGCTCATAGGGCAGCAGCGTGCAGGCCACCACCGACGGCCCCGCCGCGCCCTTGCGTTTGACCACCATCCGGCTTGACGCGCACATCACCTCATCGGGTGATTTATCCAAAATGCCCCAGCAGGCGGTGGTGATCTCAGGCACGTCGACCGACAGGTCCATTTCGGGGAACAACACGGTTTGCGCCGGGTTAAAGGCGTCGATGGCGAAGCCGTGTTCGGCAAACAACGCCGCGTAGCCCGCGCGCGCATCGGCTTCGCTTTGCGCATATTCAATCCGCCCGGCAACGCCCATCGCAATCCCGGTATCGCGCAGCCAGCCCATGCCGATCAGCGCCTGCTCAAATGCGCCTTTGCCGCGTTCTGCATTGTGGGTCTCGGCGGCGTAATGATCGAGCGATACCCGCACCACCAACTTCTCGCCGTACGTCTCTTGTAAAGCCGCCAGGCCCTCTTGAATCTTGGGGCGCATCATCGGGCGCATCGCATTGCTCAGGATCAGCGTGTCATACCCCGCTTCCAGACAGAGCCGCGCCATCGCCACCATCTGCGGGTTCATAAACGGCTCACCCCCGGTAAAGCCGATCTCGCGCACGCCCCAGCCGCGGCTTTCCAGCTGCGCCAGATAATCGGCCACCTCCGCGGCGGTGATATAGACCAGCCGGTCATTGCGGGGCGAGCTTTCAATGTAGCAATGGGCGCAGGCGATATTGCACAACGTGCCGGTATTGAACCACAGCGTCTCGGGCTTGGTCAGCGCCACCTGGGCCCGGGGCTCGCCTTTCGCGGTTATGCGCGGATCATCGAACTTGCCGAGCCCGGCGCTCACATGGTCCTTCATGCCCGTTCCCTTCGTCGCTTGCCCGTCCGGCCTAACCCGCCGCCGCCGCGAGGAAAACCCCCGCGTCGCGCCACCAACAAGGAAGTGATCAGCGGGCGAGCGATCAAAACAGGCGCCTATCACCGCGCCGCATGTTTGCCTCTAATGTTTGCCTATTTTGCCACCCGCTTGGTTAACGCTGCTTGAACCCCAGCCCTGTCTCGCGCGCTTGGGCATTACGACTATCTCGCCCCCTTCTTCTTTTCATAAGGGTCTACCACAGCTCAACGCCTGAGGGGTTTCAGTCTGCACGACGCGAGGAGGATTTTGTAGAGGTCTCGGTGTCGTGTGTTGAAGCGGAATTCTGTTTCTTTGAGAAAGGCTGGGAAGGCGGATTTTCTCAGCCCGTTGAACTTGGCATGGCGGCGCTTGGCGTAGCTCCAGAAGCTCTCGATGCCGTTGATGTGGACGCCATTTTCAGCGAAGACAGCGCGGGTCCGATTGTAGTATTTCTTGATCCGGTGATGGCGTTTGAACCCCGCTTCGACCAACCCGTCATAGCCCTTAAAGCCGTCTGTGGTGACGTCTGCGGAGAGGGCGACGCGGCCCTCGATGATCGCGGTAAGCGTTGCTTTCGAACAGTTTTTCACGATCTGGCAATGCACCCGGCCGCCGCGTTCCAGGATCCCGAAGACCGGGGTTTTCCGCGCCGCGCCGCGCCCGCGCTGGCCGCGTTGACGGCTGGGTCCGAAGTAGCTCTCGTCAAGTTCGACGACGCCGTCGAAGGGGCAATCCGCGACCGCCAGTTCCGCCATCCGCGCCCGCAACAGACGGTAGAGCGCCAGGGTCGTGTTGTGGTGCAGACCGGTCAGATCCGCGGCTCTATCGGCAGTGATATCGAGCGCAAACAGCCGCGTGAGGTCGCGGAACTTGCGCTCGGAAATTCTCCCCCGAAACAGATAGCGGTTTTTCTGAGCCATAAGAGCACCTTAAGATACTCTCAGGGATGCTCAGCTGTGGTAGACCCTTTCATAAATACCTCGGAGGGGGTCTGGGGGAGGCAGCGCCTCCCCCAGCCTGTCGACGCGCAGTGGGCGCGGCGAAACCCCTCGTGCCGCAAAACCGGTTCCCCCCCTGGCGCCCGCGCTCTAGACTTGGGCCCGAGATGTGCTACCCCGGCGCTGTCGGGCGCGTTGCGCGCTCACGTCATCGCCAAGAGGTCCGACATGCCGTCGCGCGTCATCCCCGTTGAACCCTTCGATCTGGTCATTTTCGGCGGCACCGGCGATCTCGCCCGCCGCAAGATCTTCCCGGGTCTCTATCGGCGCTATTGGTCGGGGCAACTGCCCGAGGAGGCCCGCATCATCGGCGCCTCGCGGCGACCGCTGAGCGATGATGAGTACCGCGCGATGATCCGCGAGGCGATCGCGGAATACGCGCTCGACGGGCGCGACGACACCGACCGGATCGACGCGTTCGTGGCCAAGCTGCGCTACATCTCTATCGACGCCACCGGCGATGGCGGCTGGGATCAGCTGTCCCAAGCCGTGCGCGAGGACACGGTCCAGGTGTTTTACTTCTCTGTCGGCCCCAGCCTCTTCGGGGCGCTGGCCGAGCGGCTGCACACCCATAATGTGGCCAAAGACGGCGCGCGCATCGTCGTGGAAAAGCCGTTTGGCCATGATCTTGACAGCGCGCGCGCGCTCAACGCCACGCTGCGTCAGTTTTTCGACGAGAGCCAAATCTACCGCATCGATCACTATCTGGGCAAAGAAACCGTGCAAAACCTAATGGCGGTGCGGTTTGGCAATATCCTGTTCGAGCCGCTTTGGAACGCACTTTATATCGACCACGTGCAGATCACCGTGGGTGAAACCGTGGGCGTCGGCGGGCGCGGCGCCTATTACGACACGTCAGGGGCGATGCGCGATATGGTGCAAAACCACCTGATGCAGCTGATCTGCCTGATCGCGATGGAACCGCCGTCGCATTATGAGCCGGACGCGGTGCGCGACGAAAAACTCAAAGTCATCCGCGCGCTCGACGCGGTGCAGCCTGCCGATATCGTGCGCGGTCAATACGCCGCCCACGGCGATCAGCCGAGCTATCTCGAGGATGCTGAAAACCCCAGCTCCAAGACCGAGAGCTTTATCGCGATGAAGCTGCAGATCTCTAATTGGCGCTGGAAAGGCACGCCGATCTATGTGCGCACCGGCAAACGGCTCAAGGGCCGCGCCTCAGAGATTGCGGTGGTGTTCAAAGACCCGCCCCATTCGATCTTTAAAGAGGGCGTCAACGACCGCCGCGGCAATGTGCTGGTGATCCGCCTGCAACCCAATGAGGGGATGAAATTGCGGGTCACGATCAAAGAGCCGGGTCCAGGGGGGATGCGGCTGATCGAGGTGCCGCTCGATATGTCGTTTGCCGAGGCGCTTGGCCCCGATGCCCAGCAGGTCCCCGAAGCGTATGAGCGGCTGATTATGGATGTGATCCGCGGCAACCAGACGTTATTCATGCGCGGCGACGAGGTGGAGGCGGCCTGGGCCTGGGCTGATCCGATCATCGCCGGCTGGCAGGAGGCAGGCGCCAAACCCTGGCCCTATGTGCCAGGCTCCACCGGCCCCGATGAGGCATTGATGCTGTTGCACCGCGAGGGCCGCCGCTGGCGCGATATTCAGCCATGACCCTGACCGAATATCCCGATCGCGACCTGATGATGGTCGCTGTGGCCAAAGCGATTGCTTCGCAATTGCGCGGTGAGCTTAAAAGCGCTGGCGCCGCCAGCCTGGCAGTGCCGGGCGGTACCACGCCGGGGCCGATCTTCGACACGCTCTGCGCCGCTGATATCGCGTGGGCTGATGTGGCGGTGATGCTCAGCGATGAGCGCTGGGTGCCAGAGGATAGCCCGCGTTCTAATACGGCGCTGTTGCGTCAACGCCTGTTGGTCGAGCGGGCCGCAGCCGCGCGATACCTGCCGCTTTATCAGGCGGGGCATGCCGACCCCGAGCCTGCGCTCCCCGCTCTGGCCCACGGTCTCGCTGCGGCGCTGCCGCTGACCGTTCTGCTCTTGGGCATGGGGGCCGATATGCATACCGCGTCGCTCTTTCCCGGCGCGGCCGAGTTGCCCGATGCCTTAGCTGCCGATGCGCCCCCGCTGCTGGCGGTACGCCCTGCTGATCAGCCCGAGGCCCGGGTCACGCTGACCGCGCCGGTTCTACGCGGCGCTATGCATACCCATATCGTGATCACCGGCGATGAAAAGCGCGCCGCCTTAGACCGCGCCCGCGCCGAAAGTGACCCGCTCAAAGCGCCGGTGCGCGTTGTGCTCGACGCAGCGGCAATTCACTGGTCGCCATGAGCGCCCCCGCGGCGCACTCCCCCCAACCGCAAAAGGCGGACGCCTATGTTTGACGCTCTTAAATCCCACGCCGCATCGGTGGCGGACCGCACGATCCTGTCGCTTTTCGACGCGCCTGACCGAGCCCAAGACTTCTCGGTTACCGCGCTGGGGCTGCTGTTTGACTATTCCAAGACCAGTCTCGACGCAGCCGGGCGCGATCTTCTGTTGGCGCTAGCAGCGGAGGCGGATGTGACCGGGCGGCGTGAGGCGATGTTCACCGGCGCGAAAATCAACGAAACCGAGGGCCGTGCTGTCCTGCATACGGCGCTGCGCAATCTCGACGGGCCTGCGGTTCATGTGGACAGGGTGGATGTGATGCCCGGCGTGCGCGAGACGCTGACCCGGATGGGCGCGTTTGCAAAAGCGGTGCGCGCGGGCACGATCACAGCACCGGGCGGGCGACCTTATCACGACGTGGTCAATATCGGCATCGGCGGCTCCGATCTGGGCCCGGCGATGGCGGTGCAGGCGCTGGCACCCTATGCCGACGGCCCCACCTGCCATTTCGTCTCCAATGTGGACGGCGCCCATATCGCCGACGTGTTGGCCCCGCTCGACCCGGCCACCACGCTGATCATCGTTGCGTCGAAGACCTTCACTACCATCGAGACGATGACCAACGCGCAAACCGCGCGCACATGGGTCGCGGCTAAGGTGGGCGCCGATAAGGCGGCCGGGCATTTCGTGGCGTTGTCGTCGAACCTGACCGAGACCAGCGCGTTCGGCATCCCCGATGACCGGGTGTTTGGGTTTGAGGATTGGGTCGGCGGGCGCTACTCGCTGTGGGGGCCGATCGGGCTGTCGATCATGCTTGCGATTGGGCCGGACGACTTTCGCGCGTTTCTCACGGGCGGGGCGGAGATGGACCGGCATTTTCGCGAGGCCGAAGGGGCCGCGAACATGCCGCTGATGTTGGCGCTCGTGGGGCTCTGGCATGCGCTCGGCTGCGGCTACGAGACCCGCGCGGTGCTGCCCTATGAGCAGCGGCTGGCGCGGCTTGCGGCCTATTTTCAGCAGCTTGAGATGGAATCGAACGGCAAGTCGGTGGCGATGGACGGCAGCGTGCTCGACCACGCCTCAGGCCCAATCGTGTGGGGTGAGCCCGGCACTAATGGCCAGCATGCTTTCTACCAACTGATCCATCAGGGCACGCGGGTTGTTCCCTGCGAGTTCCTCGTGGGTGCGTCGGGGCATGAGCCGGATCTGGCCCATCAGCATCGTTTGCTGGTGGCCAATTGCCTCGCCCAATCGGAAGCGCTGATGCGCGGGCGCAGCCTAGAGGAGGCGCGCGAGAAAGTGGCCGGGAAGTTTCGCGGCGCGGAGCTAGAGCGTCAGGCCATGCACCGGGTCTTTGCGGGCAACCGCCCCTCCACCACGCTGATCTACCCCAAGCTGACGCCGCGCGTGCTGGGTCAGATCGTGGCGCTCTATGAGCATCGGGTGTTTGTTGAAGGGGTGATGCTGGGCATCAATTCCTACGACCAATGGGGCGTGGAACTGGGTAAGGAACTGGCCACGGCGCTCGGCCCGGTGGTCAATGGTGAGGCGGATCCGGATGACAAAGACGGCTCCACCCAAGCCCTCGTGGCCTATTTCCGCGCCAATCAATCCGACTGAGTGCGGAGGAAAAGCGCCGAGGAATACCCCAAACCGGCCACCCCGCCCCGGGTCTTTAGCGCGCCCTTGGGGAGGCCTGAAACGGGGATCGCGTTGGTTTCGGGCGACGCGCTAGGCGGCACTCTTCAGGCTAGGTCGGGATTTAAGCTGAGACCGGGCGCCGCGGCAGCCTCTGTTGGGCGAAGCCGTTACGCGCTGATCTTCTCGCGGTCGGGTTGCGGCAGGGTTTCAGGCCGGATCTCGGGCACTGACGCATTGGGATAGACGAGACCCGCCGAAATAATCAGCTTCGCGGCGTCTTCCACTGCCATGTTCAACTCAATCATCGATGCCCGGGGCAGAAACAGCAGAAAGCCCGATGTCGGGTTTGGCGTTGTCGGCAGAAAGACCGAGACCACCTCGCTGCCATCGGGCAGCTTCTCCTTCACCTCGCCCTTTGCCGTCGTTGAGATGAAGGCGATGGCCCACATCCCCTTCCGCGGATACTCCACCAGGCAAGCCTTGTCGAAATTGGTTTCCGCCTGGCTGAACACCGTCTCGGCGATCTGCTTCAACCCATTGTAGATTGACCGCACCACCGGCATCCGGTCCACCAGGTTCTCGGCATAATTAATCAGCGAGCGCCCGATCAGGCCTTTGGCCAACCAGCCAACCATGATCGTGAACAGCAAGAACACCACCACGCCGATGCCGCGGATGTTGATCGGCGCGTCGACACCAAAGATCGTGCGAATAAAGTTCTCGGGTTGATACGCGTTCGGCACGAACGGCAGCACAAAGCCGTCGATCCACCCGATCACCGTCCATATCAGCCAGATGGTCAGCCCGATTGGGGCGATCACCACCAATCCGGTCAAAAACGAGTTGCGCAGCGACAGGAAAACCGAACCACGACGGCGCGGGCCATGCTGGTCCGCATTTGGCTTAGATTGACGGGTCATTGATGGCCTTGCACTCACACTCCGAGGAGGAGATAGGGCCTCTGCCGCGGCGGAACAACTGTCGCAGCGATCAAGCGCCCATATTAAGTGCGCAACTTGACTAATTCGCAGGCAATCCGCGCAGCAAGCCGCGCATTATTACGCACCAGCGCGATGTTGGCGGTCAGTGAGCGGCCCTCGGTGAGGTGATAAATCCGCTCGAGCAAAAACGGTGTCACCGCCTTGCCGGTGATGCCTTGAGCGTCCGCCTCGCCCTGCGCGGTGGCAAGTGCGTCGGCCAACAGGTCGGGCGCGATCTCATCGGCCACCGGGATCGGATTGGCGATCAACTGACCGCCGGGGATGCTCAACCGCGCCCGCATCGCGTGACAAGCGGCGATCTCGGCCGGATCATCCAGGCGCAGCGGCGCGTCAAGCCCTGAGCGGCGCGACCAGAAGGCGGGAAACGCGTCTTGGCCCACGGCGATCACCGGCACGCCGTTTGTCTCCAGCACCTCAAGCGTTTTCGGCAGATCCAAGATCGCTTTCGCACCGGCGGCTACCACGCTCACCGGGGTTTGCGCCAATTCGGTGAGATCGGCAGAGATATCAAAGCTTTCTTCCGCGCCTTTATGGACCCCGCCGATACCGCCCGTGGCAAAAACCGCGATGCCCACGTGATGCGCCGCGATCATGGTGGCTGCAACCGTGGTGGCGCCGGTGGCTCGGGTCGCCATCGCAACAGCAAGATCAGCGCGCGACAGTTTGAGCGCATCTGGCCGCCGCGCCAACGCATCAAGCGCATCAGGCGCTAAACCGATATGGAGCGCCCCCTCAAGTACAGCGATCGTCGCCGGTACTGCGCCGCTGTCGCGGATGTCTTGCTCGACCGCGCGGGCGGTGTCGCGATTTTGCGGATAGGGCATCCCGTGGGTGATAATCGTCGATTCCAGCGCGACCACCGCGCGACCCGCGCGTTGCGCCTGCGCCACCTCATCCGCGATGATCATCCCTTGGCTCCTCCGGAAATGTAAGCCGCGGCTGCGTCGAGTGCCTGGTCCAGCGCGTCTTGCGGGGCGGCGCCGCGCAGTTCAGCGGCGATATGAGCAGCCATGAAGGTATCGCCCGCACCGGTCACCCGGGTTACCAGAACCGACGGCGGCGCCCCGGTGTAAAGGGTATCCCCATCGGCCATCGCTGCCATTGCCGCCCCGTCGGTCACGAGCACCCGTGCCGCACCGCGTGCCCGCAGCGCCTGTGCCGCGGTCATCGCGTCTTGGCACGGCCTGGCGCACAGGAGCGATGCCTCCTCACGGTTGAGATAGAACGTCACATTCGGGCGCGTCAGCAGCGGCAATAGGCGCTCGGCCTTCCCGGGGCTGGCAGGGGCGACGCGCAAATCGGCGGCGGCAAAAACAGGATTGGCGCCGATCTCGGTCAACAGATCCTGGGTGAGATTACCGTCTAGCGCAATAATCCCGTCATAGGGCGCTTCTCGACTGCCCAGCCTTCCATCGCTCAACGGCGCCAGGATCTTCGCGCCAGCCGCTTCCAGCGAATGGGCGTCGGCAATGGCGGCAATCAGCCCGTTGGCCCCCTCAATCGCCATATACACATCCGTCGGCAGATCGTCGGAGCGGTAGAGATACGCGGTTCCCAGGCCTAGCTTATCGCAGGCCGCAATCAGCTCCTCGCCCTCATCGTCCTGCCCCACAGCGCCCAAAAGCTGCGGCGCGAGATCGAACCGCCGGAGCGTGATGGAAATGTTGAGCGCGACCCCGCCGGGCAGCCGGGTGATCCGCCCGGGGATGTCATTGCCCAGCTGCATGGTGCGCGTGGCACGGCCGATGACGTCCCAAAGCACCGCGCCGATGCACACAGCCTCACGGGATTTGCGGGGCGCGGGCCGGTCTTGCCCGGCGTCGTTTTCGACGTTTTGTGGGCCGTCTTGGATGGCGTCTTGCATAGCGCTGTGCATCGCCGGTTCCGCGGCTTGGCGCAAGGCGGATACGCGCTGTAGGCTCCATCAACGATCACGCTATGTTACGGGCGTGTTCCGGTTTGCAACGGACATTCAACCTTAGCGCGAGTGGATGTTCGCATTTATTCGCTGAATGTTCTCAACAGTCAATAGTATCGTGCGCGTTCGGCAGTGTGCCGCGCGTCCGGTGATCGAATGTGACCGATAACACCACAGGGCATAGAGCTTACGCAAACCTTGACCCACGTCAAGGCGTGTTCCGCTGCGGCGCCCCCCCCTCTGTGCATTGGGCGCCTACCACGAGGACGCCCTGCAAAGCCCATTGAGGTCACGCTTGCGGCGCCACCCTCGGCTACAGCGGCCGGATCCGCAGCCTGGTGATGCGGTTTTCCTTCCGCGCGGTCACTTCGAAACGGTAGCCGTGGAAGTTAAACACCTGCCCCTGATTGGGGATCATCTGCGCCTCGTGGATCACCAGCCCAGCAACCGTGTTAGCCTCATCGTCCGGTAACGCCCAATCCCGCGCGCGGTTGAGATCGCGGATCGTCATCGCACCGTCCACTAGATACGCGCCATCTTCGGTCAGACGCACCGGGTGATCATGATCGATATCGAACTCATCGGTGATTTCGCCCACAATTTCTTCGAGAATGTCTTCGAGCGTAATCAGCCCTTCAAGCGAGCCGTATTCGTCCACCACCAAAGCGAAATGGGTGTGGCGGCGCAAAAACTCGCGCATTTGGTCGTCGAGCGTCGTCGTCTCGGGACTGAAGTAGGGCTGCTTGGCCACGTCGAGCACGGAAAATCCCGCCAGAGGGTCCGCGCTGTCGTCGGTATCGTCGGCGTCGCGCATCAACGCGTACATCGCCCGCAGCAGATCTTTGGCATGGATCACGCCGACGATGTTTTCAGGCTCACCGCGATACACCGGCAGGCGGGTATGGGCAGAGTTCAGGCAGCGTTCCAGCACATCTTTGGGCGGCAGATCAGCGTCGATCATCTCAATCTGGCTGCGGTGGAGCATGATCTCTTCCACCATGCGATCCGCCAAATCGAGCGCGCCCAACAATCGGTCGCGGTCTTCCTTTTCCACGGCGCCTTCATGGTGGCCCAGCGTAATCGCCCCGGCGATCTCCTCACGCACGGCGAGGATCTGGCCCTGCGGGTCGGTTTCTACCCCGAAAAGCCGCAGGATCAGCCGCACCAACGCCCGGATCGTCGACACGATCGGGTTAAAGATCGTCACCACCAAGCGAATGATCGGCGAGACGATAGCGGCCGCTTTTTCGGCGTTGGTGATGGCGTAAGTCTTGGGCAAAACCTCAGCGAAGATCAAAATCAGCGTGGTCATCACCAGCGTCGCCAGCATCAAGGCCCAGCCGCTGTCGCCGAAAAGGCGGGTAAACAACGCGGTGATCAAGGTTGTGGCGAGGATGTTGACCAGGTTGTTGCCGAGCAGGACCGACCCGATCAACCGCTCGTTATCCTCGGTGATCTCTAACGCGATCGCGGCACCGCGGGCACCTTTGTCAGCCTGGCTGCGCAACTTCCCCCGCGAGGCAGCCGTCAACGCTGTCTCCGAGCCGGAAAAGAACGCCGACAGCACCAAGAGCCCGGCGATGGCCAGCGGGATGATCCAGAGAGCGGCGTCGAGCATAGGCTTGTCCCTTAGGTCTGTTGCGGGTGTTATGGGGTCGACACGGTGCGCTGACAAGGAGGACGGCTGAATGAAGATCGCGGATCTAGGCCCGGTTACGGCGCCCCTGCTCGCCTTCGGCGGCCCCGCCTCAAACCTGCAGGCGATGGAGGCGCTCATCGCGCTGGGTCACCCGGCGGGCCAGGCCCTGTGCACCGGCGACAGCGTTGCTTACGGCGCCGATCCTGCTGTGACTGTCGCGGCGTTGCGCGCCTATGGCTGCGCGGTCGTTGCGGGCAATGTCGAGGCGCAATTGGCTGCGGGACGCGACGCGTGCGGGTGCGGTTTCGGCGAGGGCAGCGCGTGTGATCTGGCGGCCCGGCGCTGGTACGCCCACGCTGCCGCTGAAATCGATGCGCAGGCACGTGCGTGGATGGCGGGCTTGCCCGAGGCGGTGCGGTTTGAGCTAGGTGCGCTCCGGGGCATCGCGATCCACGGCGGCGCGCGGGATGCGGCGCGGTTTTTGTGGCCCTCAAGCCCGGACGCGGCGTTTCGCGAGGAGGTAGACGCGCTAGAAGCGGTGGCCGGCCCGATTGACCTGGTGGTCGCAGGCCATTGCGGGCTGGCTTTTGCCCGCACAATCTGGCGCGAGGACGGCGCACGCCTGCTGCGTTGGATCAATGCCGGGGTGATCGGCCTTCCGCCCCATGACGGCCGCCCTGAAACCCGCTATGCGCTGATCGACCAAGCGGGTCATGTGGTGTTCCACCGGTTGTCTTACGCCTATGAGACCGCTGCTGCGGCGATGCGTGAGGCCGGGCTGGTTCAGGGATATGAAGACACCCTCAGCACCGGCATTTGGCCGTCGCAAGAGGTGCTCCCGCCCGAACTGCGCCGCCCAGACTGACAGCCTGACGAACGCGGCGCGACCTCTGACGGCACAGGCTCAGACCAGACCGAAAAAGCGCAGCACGTCGCGGGGGACACCGGTGCTATCGACGGCTGAAAACACCCCCGTCGCTGCCATCGCGTGGGAGGTGAGCCGGAATGAGCCGCCCGAGAGCGCGTTATAGGCCAAAGCCGACGCCCCTAGCGGCAGCGCATAGATCCCGATCGTGGCGCTCATCACATAAAGCGCGGATCGCCCGGCCGGGGTCTTGCCGACGCCATCGTCATCCCCATCTTGCGGCCCCTCACCGTCGGTCGCGGTGGAAAAGCCGCGCCGATCACCGGTTTCGCCACCCGCCTCATCCGGCATAAGCCACTCCGCCGCACGATTGGACAAAGCCGGTTCCTCTCGCAGAATGCTCTTGCGGTGCACGCGTGGATTTGCGGCAAGATCGTTGATCCGCACCGCGCGCTCGTCGAGATCACGCAGCCAGTCTCGGGTTTCCGCCGCGTTCAAAAGTCGATCCTGTTGCGGATTAAGGCCGGGCGTAAGCACCATATCGGGCTCGCAGATGCCCATCACGTAATCCAGCGCCTCCCACAGGATGTGGCGCTTCGCCTCGCCGGTCTGGAACGGCACAGCCGCGCGATCAGACACCGCGATGCTGACATTGGCGCGATGCCGGGCCACGACGCCCAGCGCGCGCTCGCGTGCCGCGTCATCGGGGGCGTTGGCGATAACCTCGCGCATGAGCCGCAGCGGCACCGGCGCGGCGCGGTAGCCCAGCCGCAGATGCAGATCGCGCAATTCAAAGCTGATCGACGCCCCGGCAACCTCCGTGACAGCCGCAATTTCGAAACCGAGCGCTTCGATCTGCTCGGAAAGCACAGCTGTCTCAACGCGGCTCAAAAACGGCTCGGGTGCTGCAAACAGCAACTTGGCTTTGTAGGGTCCATTCGGCATCGGCGTAGTCCGCGCAAAAGTCAGCGACTGTTTCAAGTTGGTGAACGAGTGTGGAGTGAATGCGGCGTAATCCGAACGATTGTCGGCAAATGTTAGCCATTTCGGGCACATTCGGCCGCAGGAAGCGGGGTTCCGCCGATCGTCCGTGCCCTTGCGTCGCTTGATATAGGAACGCCCCTGGACAACCGCAGTCGCGCCTCATTGTGCGCACAATCAACCGCGATCAAGACATAATCCATTAACCATGCGCGCGCGCCCGCCCCCGCGACGACATCTCTCGCCAGGCCAGATGCGACGCCGCCGCAAACAGGGAGAGACAGAGCTATGCCAACCCGGTCATACGAAGCGAGCGTCCTGTTTCAGATCCCGGTTTCTTATGGAAGCGGCGACATGGAAGAGGATCTGGCCCTGCTGGCCGAGGCCCATGACGCGCATCTTCGCGAGGTTGAGACCAACGACAAGCGGTTTCGCCTGTTCGACTTTGGCTTGCTGCAGATCCTGATCGCCACCGGGCGCACACCCCTTGATCCGGCCCACTTCCTTGATTCGAGCCGTCCTGCAGGCGCCACCCTGTCGGACACCGAAATTCTGTCGCGGCTGACAGCGCATCGTTACTCGATGACCGTGCTGGTGGCTGACCATCCCGATTGCCTTTTGCCTGACAATCACGACCGCGACGCCCTGCGCCACCGCATCTGCTGGCAGATCGTTGAGAGCTTGCGCGGCGAGGATGGCGCCACGCTGGTGTTTTGGTGCGACAACGACACGCTTTATGGCAGCGAGGAGTTTGGCGTGGCGGATATCTATGGCAGCGGCGCGACCCTCGGCGACACCGAGGCAGAGCCGGGCGGCGGCCATATCCTCGACATCAAGAAGATGGTCGAAGCCAAGGCGATGACGTTTATGCAAACGCAGATCATCCAGGGCGCGCACCGATCCGACGCGGAGGCGCAGCCGCAAAAATCGGACGAATTGTCCTGGATCCAGTCGATCACGCAGCCAATAAGCCGGTTGCTGCGGCGTAAAGCGGCCTGAGCCGAGCCGCTAGCCAGCCGTGATGCACGAGCCTAGCGGCCTTTGACTTGGCGCGGCTGGGCTCTGCGGGGGATTTCCTGAAAGCTGACGGCGGGTGATTGCGCTTGCGCAAGGCTGCGGCCAAAGTCGCGGTACCATGCCCAAAGTCGATCTGGATAGCCTGCCCACCTTCGACGGCCCTGCTGCTGTCTCGCGATATGGCGGCGATTTGGGCCACTATATTGGCCGCGCGGTATCCGATCACCACGGCATGACCCATCTTGGCGCCAATATCGAGACACTCTCGCCCGGCGCGCGGTCGTCGCACCAGCATTGGCATGACACCAATGATGAGCTGGTCGTTATTCTGTCAGGAGCCCTCTACGTTCTGGAAGAGGGTGCCGAGACCCCGCTAGCGGCGGGGGATGTGGCTGTGTTCCCGGCAGGTGTGGCCAACGGCCATTGCCTTGAAAACCGCTCAGCGCTTCCGGCGACGTTTTTGGCCGTGGGGACGCGCCTGCCGAACGACACGTGTCACTACCCAGATCTCGACCTGATCCTAAAGCCAGACGGCAGCCTTGCGCGGCGCGACGGTTCCCCGCCCGAATAGCCCGCTGCCCCGCGAGACCGAAGATAAGCCCAAGACCACGGGTGCCGCTTTCGGCGCTGCAGCAGATCGACCAGGCTCAGGGCTGACCACTCTCGGCGAACTGGTCACTCAGCCATGCGCACAGCAGAAGGGCGCTCTCCGCCTCGCTGCGACAGGTTAAATAGTAGGAGTCGCGTTTGAGCGGCTTGATCGCGTGCATCCGCAAAAGCGACCCATCGCTGAGGTAACGATCCACGAGCGGATGGCCCGCCAGCGCGACGCCCTGCCCCTCAATCGCGGCCTGGAGCATGTTGATATAGGTGTTCACCCGCACGCCCCTGCGCTCTTCCGGCGGGGCCAAACCCTGCTGCTGGAACCAATGCGTCCAGCGGCCTTCGGCACGGTAACGCCCTGACAGATACAGGAGATTCTCGCCGAGCAGATCGCGGGCATGGGCAAGGCTTGTGCGCGCTTGGTACCGCGGGCTGTAGACCGGGAAGATCGTCTCTCTGAGCATCTCATGCCAAACGCCATCTGTCGGCGGGGTCGGCGTGTAGCGGATCGCGATATCGATCCCCTCGGCTGCCAGATCCAGGTAGCGGTCCGACACGATCAGGTTCACTTCGACATCCGGGTTTCTAGCGCTGAAATCAGCTAGTCGCGGCATCAACCAATAGGTCGCGAAGGCCGAGGTCATCGTCATCGAAAGCCGCGACCCACCCGAGTTGGCGCGCTGACGGGCGAGGGCATCAGAGATTTGCGCCAGCGCAGGGTTGACCATATTCGCGAACGC
>JBCDGW010000073.1:0-16514 GCA_038750765.1 Pseudomonadota bacterium
AGAAACTACAGACATTCGCCTGTGAAACGCTTGGCGTTCCGCTGCAATCGGCCTTCGCGCCCTCCAAGGAAATCAGCCATGAGGGGCAGGGCCTTACCGCGGTTGAGAAGATCTTTAACGCCAATGCCCGCGGCAACACGCCGGGCAAAGTGCTGCATGCCGGGTCGGATGTCCGTATCCGGGTAAACATCGTCGGCAGCCAAGACACGACCGGGTTGATGACCAGCCAAGAGCTTGAAGCGATGGCGGCCACGGTGCTCTCGCCCTCGGTCGATGGCGCGTATCAATCAGGCTGTCACACCGCCAGCGTGTGGGATCTCAAGGCGCAGGCGAACACGCCGCGGCTAATGAAGTTCATGAATAATTTCGGCCTTGTCACCGGGCGTGACCCTAAGGGCGTCTACCACTCGATGACGGATGTGATCCATAAGGTGCTCAACGACATCACGGTCAGCGACTGGGACATCATCATCGGCGGCGACAGCCACACGCGGATGTCCAAAGGCGTGGCGTTCGGCGCTGACTCCGGCACGGTGGCGCTGGCGCTTGCGACGGGCGAGGCCTCGATGCCGATACCTGAATCGGTGAAGGTGACCTTCAAGGGTGAGATGGCGCCGCATATGGACTTCCGCGACGTGGTTCATGCGACGCAAGCGCAGATGCTCCAGCAGCACGGCGACAACGTTTTTCAGGGCCGGATTATCGAGGTGCATATCGGCACGCTTTTGGCCGACCAGGCATTCACCTTCACCGACTGGACCGCTGAAATGAAGGCAAAGGCGTCGGTCTGTATCTCGGATGATGAGACGCTGATCGGTTCGCTGGAACTGGCCAAGTCGCGCATTCAGATCATGATCGATAAGGGTATGGAGCACGAAAGCGGAATGCTCCAACGTCTGATCGACAAGGCCGACACGCGCATTGCCGAGATCCGCTCGGGTGAAAAGCCAGCGCTGACCCCAGACGATAACGCCAAGTACTTCGCCGAGGTGGTCGTAGATCTGGATGTGATCAACGAGCCCATGATCGCCGACCCGGATGTGAACAACGCCGACGTGTCGAAGCGCTACACCCATGACACGATCCGGCCGATCTCATTCTACCGCGCTGAAAAGAAGGTGGATTTGGGCTTTGTCGGCTCATGCATGGTGCATAAAGGCGATATCAAGATCGTGGCCCAGATGCTGCGCAATCTTGAAGCGCAGTACGGCGAGGTGGTGTTCAAGGCGCCGCTGGTAGTTGCCGCGCCCACCTACAACATCATCGATGAGCTTAAGGCCGAAGGGGATTGGGCCATCTTGCAGAAATATTGCGGTTTTGAGTTCGACGACGACGCACCCAAGGAAAAGGCCCGCACCGAATACGAGAACATCCTGTATCTGGAGCGGCCCGGCTGTAACCTCTGCATGGGCAACCAGGAGAAGGCCGAGAAGGGCGACACGGTGCTGGCCACCTCGACGCGCCTGTTCCAAGGCCGGGTCGTCGGCGATTCAGCCGAGAAAAAGGGTGAATCTCTGCTGGGCTCGACGCCGGTGGTTGTACTCTCAGCGATCTTGGGGCGCACCCCCACGCTGGAGGAATACAAAACCGCTGTCGAAGGGATTGACCTGACCAAGTTCGCCCCGCCGCAAACCAGCCCGCTTCGCTCGATGTCGGTGCATTACTGATCGGTGCGCCCATAGCTTGCGGGGCAAATCTGCTGAAACTGCACGGTCACGGCGTCGCCGGTGAGGCTGATCACGCCCATTTCGGGCGCTTCATCGGCGGGGCTGAACGTATCCCAATCCCAGGCGGGCTCTGGCGGCGGCGCCTGGTAGAGGACTGAGCGCATCGACGTGAAGGCCAGGCCGCGCACGCTGCCGCTGACAGGGCGGTGCACATGGCCGAACCCAAGGTGCCGCACGGTGCCGCGAGCGCATAACAGATCCAGCAGCGGACCGCTGTCGCGCAGGCGATCAGGGTCGAGCATGGGCAGGCCCAAAGCCAGCGGCGGATGATGGAGGAACACCAGCACCGGCCGGTCGCCTGCTTGCGCCAAGGCGTCCGCGAGCCAGGCAAGCCTTTCGGCACAAAAGCTTCCGTGATCGGCGCCTTCGGTCACGCTATCGAGGCAGATCACCCGCGCCGCCCCTACATCGACGGCGTATTGCACGAAATTGGGCATCGTCTGCGCGGGCAGCGGGATATGAGCGCGCAGGGCCTTGCGGTCATCATGATTACCCGCCATCGCGTAGACCGGCATCGCTAGCGCCGCCAATTCTTGCGCCAGCGCGCGGTATTCGGCCTCTAATCCATGCTCGGCCAAGTCGCCGGTGATCACGCAGGCATGCGCGTCACAGTGATGGGTATTGATCTGCGCAATCGCCGCACGCAACCGCAACACCGGGTCATGCCCGAGCAATGGGCCTGAGACAGCGTAGTGCAGATCAGACAGCCAGACGAGACGCGTCATCGCTGTTCACCTCCGCTTCGACGATGTCGATCAAGGTGTCGGCTGCCCGGGTCAGCACCGGTTCCTCGAAGGCGGCGTAGCCGAGCAGTAGACCCTGCGGCGCGTCGGCGAGGGTGCAATGGGCCGACAACGCGCCGATCTCAAGACCTTGCTTTTTGGCCATCGCGCAGATCGTTCGGTCGCGTGTGTGCCGGGCCAACGACGGCTTGAACGGCAGACACAGATGCATGCCCGACGGATCCGGCTCGATGGTCAGATACGGCGTTAACGGCGCCAGGCATTGGATCAGATGCGCCTGCCGACGCGCGTAGATCCGGCGCATCCGGCGCAGATGCACAGCAAATTCACCACTGCCCATAAACGCCGCCAACGCGGGTTGCGGGACCAGCGAGACGCGGGTCCCGGCATCGGCCAGATAGCGGCGGGCATTACCCAAGAGCGGCCGCGGCAGCACTAGGAACCCGATCCGAAGCGCGGGGCCAAACAGTTTGGAGAAGCTGCCCAGATAGATCGTGTTGCGCAGCTCATCGACCCCAGACAGCGCCGGAAGTGGTTGACCGCGATAGCGAAATTCGCTGTCGTAATCGTCTTCGATGACCAGCCCGCCGCTGCGTTCGGCCCAATCGAGCAACGCCATCCGGCGCGGCATCGGCAGGCTATGGCCGGTGGGATAGTGTCGCGACGGGGTGACGATGGCAGCGCGGGCTTGCGGCGGGATATGCGCAGCGTCAAAGCCTTCGTCGTCGACGCGCATCGGATGGGCTCGCGCGCCTGTCTTGGCCAACACGTCATGGATCTTCGGCCAGCACGGATCTTCGATAGCCACATCCAGGCCAGGCTCGACCAGGCCGCGAAAAACCACATCGAGCGAGTCAGACGCGCCTGCGGTAATCACCACCTGCTCGGCATCGCACGAGACCTGCCGCCAAGCGCGCAGGTGGTCGGCGATGGCCTCGCGCAAGGGGCCCCAGCCAAGCGGGTCGAGCCGGGCGAAGAGGGCTGGATCGGGGCGCGACCAGGCCCTTTCCAAGTGCCGCGCGAAGATCTTGTTGGGCAGCAGCGATTGATCCGGCAGCCCGGTTTGAAACGGGGTCCATGCCTCAGCGGGGCTTGGCACCGGGCGCGTCGCGGTATCGGTAACAGCAGGGGTGAGATGCGGTACATCCTCGGCCACGAATGTGCCGCTGCCCTGGCGCGTGATCAGATAGCCCTCGCTGATCAATTGGTCGTAGACCGCCTGCACGGTTGTGCGCGAAACCGAGAGATCCGCCGCGAGCGTGCGGCTGGCGGGCAGGCGCGCGCCGCTATGGTCTGGGTTTGACGTGATAATCCGGCGCAACGCGTCGAGAAGCTGTGATTGCAGCGGCATCTTTGCCGTGTTGTCGAGCGCGAGGGCCAGCACATCGCGTTCAAAATTGGATTTATATTTAAACGCGGAATTGGTCATTTAATTAATGCCAATAATCCAGCAAACCCGGTCCGACAAGCGCAATCTCTGCGCTGCGTGAGGACAAATGCGATGCCTGTGACCGACTTATCTGTAAACATGAACGTGGCGGCCTTGCTGCGGAACCGGCGTGAGCATCCATGGCCCGATCTGATTGATCTGGGGCGCATCGCGCTTGCGGCGGGCGCGGCTGGTCTGACGGTGCATCCGCGTCCCGATGAGCGGCATACACGGCCGTCGGATGTGCAGGCGTTTCGCGCGCTGATCGACCGGGAGTTTCCGGGCCGAGAGTTGAATGTCGAGGGCTACCCCGATGCGCGGTTTCTGGCGCTGGCCAAAGAGGTGCGGGCTGATCAGGTGACGCTTGTCCCCGACGACCCGGCGCAGGCCACCAGCGATCACGGCTGGGATTTCGCCGGTGAGCGCGACCGTCTCGTGCCGATCGTGGCGGATTTGAAGGCCCATGGGCACCGCGTTGCCCTCTTCGCGGATGCTGAGGCCTCGATGATGGCTGATGCGGCCGCAACTGGGACAGACCGGGTGGAACTTTATACCGGGCCCTACGGCGCCGCCCATTCCGAACCGGTTGCGCAGGAAGCGGCCCTTGAGGCCCTAGCACGTGCGGCCTCAGCAGCAGCGGCGCAGGGCCTGGGGGTAAATGCGGGCCATGACCTAACTGTGCCTGGCACCGCGACGCTGATTGCGCGGGTGCCCAGCATCGCCGAGGTCTCAATCGGCCACGCGCTATACTGCGACGCGCTCACCTTTGGCATGGCGGAGACAGTTGCGCGCTATCTGGTTTCATGCCGGGTTGCGGAAACTGCCGAGGCATCAGCGGGTTAACGCCGCAGCCCCGCGGGCGGGCCGATCACCGGCCAAACCGCGGCTCGCCTCGTAGCCGGAGCCACCTACATCATAGCGCCAATTACTCATATTGGCTGCGCTTGACGCGGCCTGACAGGAAAGGACGCTACAATGAAAGCTGTCTTCTTTGGATCTATCGGATCGGTGGTTGAAACCTCTGAACTGCAACGCGCTGCGTTCAACGCGGCGTTTGTCGAGCATGGCCTGGATTGGCACTGGGACCGTGACAGCTACACCGCGATGTTGAGCCACTCCGGCGGCGCCGACCGGATCGCGCAATACGCAGCGGATCGCGGTGTGGACGTGGACGCATCGGCTGTGCACCGGACCAAGACCGCGCGGTTTGCCGAGTTGCTGCGTAGCGACCCGCCCGCCATCCGGCCCGGTGTCGCCGAGAGTCTTCGCGCGGCGCGGCAGATGGGGGCCAAGACGGCGCTGATCTCGACCACCGCCAAAATCAGCATCGATGCAGTGCTGGATGCCCACGATGGCACTTTGCGCGGATTGATCGATGCTGCGACTGATGCGGGGGAAGGCTTTGCGCAAAAGCCTGCACCCGATGCCTATAATGCGATGTTTGCCCGGCTCGGGCTGTCGCCGACGGATGTTATCATCGTGGAAGACAACGAAGCGGGGCTTGAGGCAGCGCGCGCAGCAGGGGCGTATGTGATCGCATTCCTTGGCGCTAATACCCAGCATCACGACGTCTCAAGCGCGGATACGACTGCGCGCGACGATGTCTATGCCGCTGTCCATACGGCGCTAAAGGCTGAGGAGCCGCGCGCGGCATGAAGGACCTCGCCAGCCAAGAGGCCCCGACACTGGCGCAGGTGGCGCCCGACCCCGCCGAAATCGCTCAGGCAGCTGCGCAACATGGGGTGGTTCAGGTTGTCCCGCCAGTTGACGGGCCGGGTGGGCTCCTCGCGCTGCTGAGCAAGATGGGAACCGTGATCTTCACCGATGGCGAGACCCCCGCGCCGGGCTATCCCGACTTGAACGTGGTCACCAATGCCGGGCGGACGACAAAGCCCAAGAGCGTGTTCCACTCCGACACCACATACATCGCGCGGCCGCCGTCCTATTCGGCGCTGATCGCGATTGAGGTGCCGGAACAGGGGGGCGCCACCTTGTTCACCGACCAATACGCCGCGTTGGACGCGCTCGATGCGGGGCGCCGGGCTCTGTTGGCGGGCGCGCGGGTGTTGCACGGCCCCACGGATGTGCCAGAGACCGAAGCGGTATGGCATCCGTTGATCCGGCGTAACCCGGTGACGGGGCACGATGCGCTGTTTCTGACCGCGCTTGCCCGGTGCCGCCGTTTGGAGTTGCGCGACGGCACGGATCGCAGCGACCTGATCCCCGATCTCTATGCCCATTCCATCGAATTCCAGCCGCCGCGTAGGCATTTTTGGAGCCGCGGTGACGTGATCGTCTGGGATAATCGCTGCACCCTGCACGCGGCGGATCACAGCGCGGTCATCGGCACCCGAACGCTCTATCGCGGGTTGGTCGAAGGCGAGATACCCCAGCAAGGCGGCGCGCCTACGTGAGCCAGCAAGCCGCTGACTTCGAGCAGGTGGCGGTGGCCTCCGATGCCGATCTCTGGGCGTGGTTGGCGGCCAATCACAGCCGCGACACCAGCGTTTGGCTCGTCACCTGGAAGGCGAGCCAGCGCGACAAGTATGTCTCGCGTGACGCGGTGCTTGACGCGCTGATCGCCTATGGCTGGGTCGATGGCAGGCGGATGAAGCTTGATGATGACCGCACCATGCAGTTGATCTCCCCCCGCCGCGAGCAAATTTGGGCGCAGACCTACAAAGATCGTGCCGCCCGGTTAGAGCAGGACGGCCGTATGGAAGAGCCTGGCCGCGCTGCGATCCGGCTGGCCAAGGAGAGCGGCAAGTGGGATGCGCGGGCGGATGTTGATGCGTTGCTTGAGCCCGATGATCTGGTCGCGGCGCTGAAGTCGCGGGCCGCGAAAGCTTGGTGGGACGGCGCAGCGCCCTCCTACCGGCGCAACATCTTACGCTGGATCGCTTCGGCGAAGCGGCCCGAGACCCGCGGAAAACGGATCATGATCGCCGCCGATCATGCGGCGCGCGGCGAGAAGGTGCCGCAATACTGACATCGCTTTGAAGGCACGGCCTGCGCTAGCGGTACCGGCGCCACGCCGCCAAAAGGCCTTGGGCCAGCGCGATCGCATACCAGCCGCTGCCGCAGATCAGCACCGCGAAGATCGCCAGTTCGGCTGTCACCAAGGGCTGCCCGCGATGCTGCGTGCTATAGAGACCAAGCGCGACGGCGCCGCTGATAAGGATTAGTCCGTACCGCCATTTGTTGCGCCGCGCACGCGACGGCCACAGCGCCCGCTTGCTCGGGGCGTGGCGCAGGGCCAGCGCGGTCAAACGGATCATCACAGCGAGGCCCAAAGCGGCGGCCACATGCCCTGCAGCGTTGAGGCCCCAAAGCGCGCCGTTGATCGCCAGAGCAGGCCAAAAGAGCCAGCGGGGCAGGGCAGCGGCGCCCCAATCCATAAGCGCGTAGCCTGAAATCAAAAGCGCGCAGGTGACCCCGACGAGCAAGGCAAACTCGGCGGTCGTAAGTTGTGTCTCTGGCCATGGCCAGGGCGCCCAAACACCCCAGAAAATGCCAAGGCCAAGGGTTGCGATCAGTGCCATGAGCAGGCGGCCTCGCAGCGCGATCCGCATCGCGACAACACCGAACGCCACGTCCACCGCGCCGTGCCAAGCGACGGATGTCCAAAGATACGAGAGCGGCGGCGCCTCATAGGCGGCAGGCACCATCGCCGCTTCGATTGCCCAGCCGATCAGTGCCCCGACCAGGATGACCCGGCCCCAAGACGTCAACTGGGCTTGCAGGGCCAGCAGCAACAGGCCTGCGGCCATGTAAAGCGCCAGCATCTCTGCCACAAACAGCGCGCTTGCACTTGCCTGCTGTGCTGAGAGAAGCACGCGCACCGGCTCTTCGTTGAGGAACAAGAACTCGGAATAAGCCAGCAACACAGCGCTGACGCCGACCAAGGATGCGAGCGGTCTGAGCAGGGCCAGAATGCGGCTGCGCAGTGACATTATCGCGCGCCTTTGTAAGCCATTCAGGCGCGGCCTAGCCCGCCACGGCGCGCAAGCTGCGGGCGCGCTTTTTCGGCACGGCGGCAACTTCGAGCCCGGTGAAGACGTGCAACGTGTTGAGCTCGTGGTCGATCACAGCATGGTCGCTCACCCACCCGCCCATCATCAGATAGGTGCGCAAAAGCGGCGGCATCGTGCGCATCGCGACCCGTTCTTCAGGGCGTCGCCGTCGCGCGGCAAAACGGAAAATCTTCGGCGCCTTGGCCTTGGGCAGCCACCGCGACGGTGCCAAGTGCCGCTCTTTAAGGATCGCGAAGGCATCGAGATAGGCTGCCGCCTCGGTGCCGTGAAACGACGAGCAACCAAACAGCAGCGCCGCGCCCGCTTGATCAACGCGCCGGGTCAACGCCCCCCAGGCTACCCGTAGGACATCGGGGTCACGGGTATAGGCGGGGTCGATACAGAACCGGCCCATCTCGATCATCGGGGCGGCAAAACTGGCGAGACCAGACACATCGTAATACTGGGCGGAATAGCTGGCGCCGATATCGCTGCCGCTGGGCAAGATCAGTAGGCGAAAACAGCAGACCAGACGCTTGCTGGCGGTCTCTTCGATCAGCACGTGCTCGCAGACCTGATCAAAGCGGTCGCTGTCGCGTGGCATGGGGTCGGAGCCAGCTTTGTGATCGGCGAAAAAGCAACGATACCGCAGCCTTTGCGCGGCAGCGATATCGGCGGCACAATCGGCGCTGCGTGCTGTGAACCGGCCTCTACGAAGCATGCCCAACCTCATCTCCTGTGCGCTGCGGCGACACGGCGCTGACGTACCACTTATCTATGTTTGGCACGGGCTCTATATACAATATGCGACCGGGATTTAATGGAACGAACGGACGAGGCAAGCGATGGATAAAATCACTCATACCACAGATAGAGTCACCAAGACCGATGCGGAATGGCGCGAAGACCTCAGCGATCTTGCGTTCAAAGTGACGCGCAAGCATGGCACAGAACGGGCGTTCACCCACGATGATTTCCCCAAAGATCCAGGCACATTCCACTGCATCTGCTGCGGCGCGCCGCTCTTTGACCAAGACCATAAGTTCGATAGCGGCACGGGGTGGCCGTCATTTTGGCAGCCTAAATACGCTGAAATGGTGGGCGAGAGCGTCGATAAAAGCTGGTTCATGACCCGCACCGAGGTGCATTGTAACCGCTGTGATGCGCATCTGGGGCACGTTTTCCCCGACGGGCCGCGTCCGACGGGACTGCGCTATTGCATCAACGGCGTGGCGCTCGATTTCCGCGCCGAGGGTACTGACTAGGGCACTGACTAAAGCCGCAACGGTCCGAAGGGCGCGGGTGTGGCGGCCCGGAGCATGCGCGCGAAAGCTGTTTCGACCGTGTTTGGATGCGCCCTAGCGGTTGCCCAGCAGGTTTTCTGCGGTGAAGTTGCCGACGCTGCCGAACAGCTGCTGGAGGAACGAGACGCCGGCGATGTTGCTGTCGGTGACGCGGCGCGACAAGGCGATCACGCGGCCATCTTCAAGCCCGAACCGCTCGACATTGCTGACGACGCCCTCTTCGTCGAAGGTGATCGCTACCACTTCGCGGTCAATCTCACGGTTCTCGCGGAAACCAAACGCGCGGAACTTGGTCTTGACGTAGTACCACCCTCCCACATCGAGGATGCCCGCCGCTGAGGGGCGGCCGACAACTTCGGCCACGGTATCGCGGGTATCGACGCCAATGATGATCTGATCGAGGTCGGTATCAGGCGGCACATAGCCATGATTGCGATCGATATTGCTGCAGCCAACGGCCAGCATACACGCCAAAAGCGCTGACATGATCCGGGTTTTACGGGCCAAACTGCTCATCCCGCCTATTGCACGACCGTGTTGTCCGATCCTTGATGGATCGGTATGGGAATAAAGAAAGACGTGTTCAGGATCAAGCATATGGCACAACCCGCGGCCCCGAGCCTTGCAAACCCCGTGATCGTGCTGGGCCGCGCCAAAAGCCAGGAGAAGATCGCGTTCGCGTTTGAGCCTGATGCCGAGCGCTGCCGCGCAATAGCCGAGGAGCTGGGCCTCATCGGGTTGAAAAAGCTGTCGTTTCGCGGCGTGCTCCGGCCCGAGGGCCAGGCGGATTGGCGCTTAGAGGCTGATCTGGGCGCGCGTGTCGTGCAAGCGTGCGTTGCCACGCTGGAACCGGTCACCACCCGGATCGATGTTTCGGTGGTTCGGCAGTATCTGGCCGATCCGCCGCCGCTGCCGGAGGCCGATGAGATCGAGATGCCCGCCGACGATCATATCGAAGCGCTGCCCCATGAGCTGGATCTCGCAGCGGTGATGGTCGAGGCGTTGTCACTGCATGTCCCGCTTTATCCGCGCCTATCCGACACCGACCCGGTGGCGCAGACATTTACCGCGCCGGGCGTGACACCGCTGACGGACGAAGCGGTTAAGCCATTCGCCGAGCTTGCAGCGTTTCGCGACAAGCTTGGCAAGAAGCAAGACGGCTAAAGCCAAACCACGTGGCTCAGGGCACGCACCGAAGCCGTCGCGCGCCCCCGGTGCGATAAGCCTTAAGCCAGCGCTTCAGCGCGGTCGGCGCGTACCTGTTCGGCCTCCCGACCGCGGATTTCCTCGTAATGGTCAAACCGGCTTTCAAACCAGGCGGTGCCATGGGTTAGCCCGCCGAGCGCGCGGAACAGATCGTCTTGCGCAGGCGCCGGGATCAATGCGCGGAACACGTCCCACCCTTTGGCGGTGGGATGTGGGTCAAAGCCCAGCACCTGGCCTTTCAGCGACGAGATCTCGCCCACAAGCGCGCCGGTATAAACCGATGGCACATGGATCTCCACATGCTCGATGGGTTGCAGCAGGACCGGTTTGCACAGGCTCAACGCCTCGCGCATACCCATCAAACCGGCCATGCGAAACGCGAAATCAGAGCTGTCGACCGCATGTGATTTGCCGTCGGTGAGCAAGGCGGCCACGTCGATCACCGGGAAGCCCAACGGCCCTTTGTGCAATGCCTCCTCGCAGCCCGCCTGCACCGCAGGGATGTAGTTGCGGGGCACCGCGCCGCCTTTGACCACCTCGTCGAAAGCAAAGCCCGCGCCGCGCGGCTGCGGTTTCACATCAAGCTGGATGTCAGCGAATTGGCCCGCCCCGCCCGATTGCTTGCGATGGCGGTAATGCACCGAGGCTGCCTCGGTGATCGTTTCGCGATACCGACCGGCTGCGACGCTGGCCTCTACCACGATATCGAAATCATCGCTCAGGACGCCAAGCAGTCGGCGCAAATGCATCGGGCCTTGCAGGCAGGCCACAAGGTGACCGCTCTCTTCATCCTGCATCAGGGTTAAGCCCGGATCGATCGCTGCGATTCGCGCCATCGCGCCGGATAGCCGCGCTTCGTCGCGTTCGGACTTTGGCGTGAGGACCCTTCGGAAAACCGGCGGCAGGCCAAATGCCCAATCGGGCGCGCGCTTAGCCGCGTCGTCGATATAGACCTGGCCTGCATTGAGATGGTCGGACTTGACCGCAACAGCCAGGCCCCCCGGCTCGATCGTGTTGGCCGGTTTGCCATCCATGCCCTGCAGCGTGCCAATCGTGCCGCCGCCAAGGCTTTGACCCTGGGCTAACCCGCCGTCGAGCGCCCGCAGCAGGATCGATTTGCCCACATGTTTGCGGTTGTCGGCGTAAACCCCGAGCACGGCATCGGTGGGTATCCGCAGCCGTGCAGCCAGGGCCTCGGTATCGCCGGTTTCGTGGCGGAGATCCTTCATCAAGCGGGTGATGCCGTTGCAGAGCAGCGCCGAGCCCAAAAACGCTGGGATCCACTCATTCTGCTTATGCATCTGTGCGACCATGGAAAACACGCTCTCCGGCGCGGGCACGTGGTCTTCGATAAGCTGTTCTAGAAGGTCGTCATTGAAATCAGCGATTGCCTCGAGCAATTCCGTGCGCGCCTCTTGCTCGCGGTCACGAATACCCTCGGGCATTTCTACCAGTGCTGAGGGTTTGCCGCTTTGGTATTCCCAGGCGCGTTCCGAGATAAGATCAACGACGCCGGTGATGTCACCGTCTTGACGCATCGGCACTTGGCGCAGAACTAGAAGGTGGCTGGCATAGACCTGAAGCGCTGCCACCACGTCGCGCACCCGGCCCTCAAAGCCGTCCATGTGGTTTATAAAGAGCGTGGCCGGCACCCCAGCCTCTTCGATCAGCCGCAGATAGGGCGCGGCTTGCGGTGCCGCGTCAGGATCGGGCGAGACACATAGCACTGCGTGGTCGGAGGCAGCCAGCGCATGGCCTGCGGCGCCCAGATTGTCGGTGCCACCGGCGATGTCGAACGCGCCCCAATGCTCCCCCAAATAGTCGAACCGCGTCAGTCGGAACCGGTCTGAAAACGCTGTTTCATGGCCGCTTCCATCCAGACCGGCTAATGCCGCGACCAACGTGGTTTTTCCCGATTGCGAAGGTCCGAGGACCGTAAAGCACCGCATATCTGTCTCCTCCTGGCATAGGTTCGGCGCGCTGATGCGCACCCTGCCCGAAGCAAAGATAACGGTGCCTGTTTCCTGCCCTCGCCGGGCGCGGCGCGTCCTTGGCGGGCTGCCTTTTTAAGCAAGCCCAGCGAGACAAGAGCATCGTCGCGGCGAAACCCGCGCGGCGTCAAGTTTTTTCGCGCATGGGTGACGCGCGGTTTGATGCGAAAAACCGCTTGCAACAAATGCAATTCGCAGTATGTTCCGGCGCTCATTCGCAGGCGGCTTTTCGCCACGTCTGTGCGCCTTGTCGGCGCCGTTCTGGTAAAGCCTTGCCGCGATCCAAATTTACGAAAGCCCGGGCCGCTCGCCCGCCCAATCCGAGGTTGTGACATGGCCGTCCCTCAGAATCGCGTTACCAAATCGCGCCGCAATATGCGCCGGTCGCACCACGCTCTCATCGGTGCGAACCCCGATGAATGCTCCAATTGCGGTGAGCTTCGGCGCCCGCACCACGTCTGCCCGTCCTGCGGCCATTACAATGACCGTGAGGTGATCGTGATGGCTGATGAGATCGAGTTGGACGACGAAGACGCCGCGTAAGACTTACCGGCCATGGGGGAAACGCACGACATTGCGCCCGCGTCCCCCGGTCGGATCGTTATCTCTGTTGATGCTATGGGCGGCGATCGCGGCGCGTGGGCCGTCGTTTCCGGTTGCGCGCGTTCTGCCGCCAAGAACCCCAAGCTCGCCTTCTTACTGCACGGCCCCGAGGCTGAGCTAGCGCCTTTAGTAGGGCGGCGGAAAATTCTCGCCGATTGCTGCGAAATCTGTGATGTGCCGGGGGTTGTCTCGATGGATGACAAGCCCAGCCATGTCATGCGGCACGGCAAGGGCACCTCGATGTGGTCGACGATTGAAGCGGTGCGCGATGGCCGCGCCTCGGTGGCGGTGTCGTGCGGCAATACCGGCGCGCTGATGGCGCTATCGATGGTGCGGCTGCGCAAGCTGGAGGGCGTGAACCGGCCAGCCATTGCCTGTCTTTGGCCCTCGCGCAACGCAGGCGGGTTTAACATCATGCTCGATGTCGGCGCCGATATCCGTGCGGATGAGCAGGACCTGCTGCAATACGCGTTGATGGGCGCTTCTTATGCCCGCAACGGTCAGGGCATCAGCCGCCCGCGGATCGGTTTGCTCAATGTCGGCACCGAGGATCACAAGGGCAGAGCCGAGCTAAAGGTGGCGGGCGAGATGCTCGCCAATGCGCAAACGCTCGGCGGCTACGAGTATGTGGGCTTCGTCGAAGGCAGCGACATCCCGTCGGCGCGCGTCGATGTGATCGTCACTGACGGGTTCACCGGCAATATCGCGCTCAAAACCGGCGAAGGTACGGCGACGCTAATCCGCGATTATTTGAGCGAGGCGTTCAAGGCGACGCCGCTGTCACGCATCGCGGCGGTGTTTGCGTATACGTCGCTGCGCAGGCTCTCCAAGCGGATCGACCCGCGCCATGTAAACGGCGGGGTGTTTTTGGGGCTCAACGGCACTGTCGTCAAAAGCCACGGCTCCGCTGACCCGACCGGGGTCTCCTCCGCGATCAAGCTGGCATTCCGCCTGGCGCAATCCAACTTCACCGAGCGGTTGGCGGCCCGGGTTGCATCCGCAGCATTGCCGGGCAATGATACCGCAGACCATGACGGTGGCAGGCAAAAACAATGATAAAACGAGCGGTTGTTCGCGGCGTCGGGCACTACCTACCAGCCCGGGTCGTGCCGAACGCCGAATTCGAAGCCAAGATCGACACCTCGGATGAATGGATCCGCAGCCGGACAGGGATTGAGCGGCGCCATTTCGCTGCCGAGGGCGAGACCACATCGGACCTGGCGGCCCATGCAGCGCGCAATGCGCTCGAGGCGGCGGGGCTTGACGTCAATGACATCGACGCGATCCTCCTTGCCACCTCCACCGCGGATCTGACGTTCCCCTCGGCGGCCACGATGGTGCAGGCAAAGCTGGGCCATGAGCGCGGCTATGCCTTTGATGTGCAAGCGGTTTGTGCCGGTTTCGTCTATGCGCTCGGCAATGCCAACGCGTTGATTGCGTCGGGTCAGGCCAACCGGGTTTTGGTGATCGGCGCTGAGACCTTCAGCCAAATTATGGATTGGGAAGACCGCACCACATCGGCGCTGTTTGGCGATGGGGCGGGCGCGCTGATACTCGAAGCGCAAGACCTTGAGGCCGAGCCTACCGAGCGGGGCATTCTCTCGGTCGATCTCAACTCTGACGGGCGGTTTCGCGACCTGCTTTACGTCGATGGCGGCGTGTCTACCAAGACCACCGGGTACTTGCGGATGCAGGGCAAAGAGGTGTTCCGTCACGCTGTCGAAAAGCTTGCTGCATCCGCAAACACCGCGCTCGAAAAGGCGGGGCTCAGCGGCGCCGATGTCGACTGGATCGTGCCGCATCAAGCCAATCTGCGGATCATCAAAGCCACCGCGCAAAAGCTCGGTGCACCGATGGAGCGCGTGGTCGTGACAGTGCAAGATCACGGCAACACGTCGGCCGCCTCGATTCCGCTGGCGCTCTCGGTGGGGGTCGCGCGGGGCCAAATCAAGACCGGTGATCTGCTCGTTACAGAGGCAATTGGCGGCGGATTAGCCTGGGGTGCAGTCGTCCTGCGATGGTAGAAATAAATTTGTTCCACAAGCGCATAGCCTCGGAACTTGATGTTGACTCAAAAATTTCAGTAGACCTAGAGTGACCCCTGCAGCCGTAAGGGGGAGGCAATGACTAAAACTCTAACCCGGATGGACCTGAGCGAAGCCGTGTTTCGCGAGGTTGGTCTGTCCCGGAACGAATCTGCGCAGCTGGTCGAAGCTGTGTTGAACCATATGTCGGACGCTCTAGTGCAGGGCGAGACGGTGAAGATCTCGTCCTTCGGCACCTTCAGCGTTCGCGACAAGGCCGCGCGCGTCGGCCGTAACCCGAAGACCGGCGAAGAAGTGCCGATCTTGCCGCGCCGCGTACTCACCTTCCGACCCTCGCATCTGATGAAAGATCGCGTTGCAGATGGGAACAAACGCTAAGGAAGATGGATAAATCGCCTGATGCTTTCCGCACGATCAGCGAGGTCGCTGATTGGCTTGGCACGCCTACCCACGTGCTTCGGTTTTGGGAGTCTCGATTTTCTCAGGTGAAACCGGTGAAGCGCGCGGGGGGACGGCGATACTACCGGCCCAGCGACATGGCCTTGCTGGGCGGCATCAAACAACTTCTGCACGATGACGGGCTAACCATTCGCGGCGTGCAAAAGATCTTGCGTGAGCAGGGGGTAAAATATGTGGCCTCGATGTCGCCGAGCATCGACGGCACTGAGGAGGCGGTGGAGGAGGAAGCCGTAGAGCAGGCGGAGGCAGGCTTTGCCAAGGATGTGGAGCCTGAAGAGCACTCGGCTGAGGTGGTTGCGATGCCGACCCCGGGCGATAAAGCGCCTGCGACGCCAGAGCCTGGGGCAGGCGCGCCGACCTCTGCGGCGCCTGATTACGAAGCAACACCTGAGGCGCCGCTGCCAGACGTAGGTGATGCTGCGCCGGACGCCTTGACCCGTGAAGGGGTGCTCCCCGAGCCAAGCCCCGAGCCAAGCCCAGAGCCGAGTGCGGTTGAGGGCGCGCCAGAGGCCGATGCGGAACTGCCTGATGAGCCCGGCGCCACAGCACCCGCAGAAACGGCGGAGGCGGCCCCAGAGCCACCCGTCACGCCACCCATCACGCCGCCAGCGGACGCGCATGCGGATGCCAGTGCAGAACCGGGCACGCCTGGCGCTGACAGCCTGCCCGATGATGCGAGCGCTTCCGCGCAACCCACCGACACCGCGCCGCCACCCGAAGCGGCAGCTCCTGAAAGCGACCCCCCGCCGGCCACATTCGCCTTGGCGATGGCAGAGGCCGCTTTGGCGGAATTGCCGCCGATTTCCAGCGAGCCGACCCATGCCGAGGCGATCCTGACGCGGCTGCGGCGCGGCGATACCTTCGAGCCCGACGCGATGCGCCCCATCTTCGAGAAGTTGACGGAATTGCGCGCGCGGATGGATGCGGAGAGCGCAGGCTGATCGCCGCTTTCCACTCTTGCCCCGCCTGGCAAAACCGGTATGTAGGGCGCCAC
>JBCDGW010000074.1:0-16195 GCA_038750765.1 Pseudomonadota bacterium
CACGAAGGTCCATTGCGCGCCGTGCCAAAGCCCGCTGAGCAGGAACACGGCGGTCACGTTGCAAAGCCACACGAAGGCAGGCACGCGGTTGCCGCCCAGCGGCACATAGACATAGGCATGAAACCAGCGGGTGAGCGAGATATGCCAGCGCTGCCAAAACTCAGTAATCGACCGCGCGAGATAGGGCAGGTTGAAGTTCTGCATCAGGTTGAAGCCCAAGATGCGCGCGCTGCCGATGGCGATGTCGGAGTAAGCGGAAAAATCGCAGTAAATCTGGATCGCGAAGAAATACGTCGCCAACAGCAGCGTGGGGCCGTCGTGCAGTTCGGGATGCGCGTAGACGTCGTTGACGTAAATCGCCAGGCGGTCGGCGATCACCACTTTCTTGAACAACCCCCACAGGATCAGACGGCCGCCCTCGGCGAGGCGGGTGACATCGAAGCGGTGGGTCTGGCGAAACTGACCCAGCAGCGTCGTGGCCCGCTCAATCGGCCCGGCGACAAGCTGGGGGAAGAAGGCCACGTAAAGGGCAAAGCGCGCCGGGTTCGTTTCAAGCACCGAGGCGCCGCGATAGACATCGATGGTGTAGCTGAGCGCCTGAAACGTGAAAAACGAGATGCCAACCGGCAGGATCAGGTCAAGATGCGGCAGCAGATATGGCAGGCCCGCCGCGCTTATCAACGCACCGACGCTATCGGCGAAGAAGTTGATGTATTTGAAGAACGCCAAAAGCCCGAACGAGAGGGTGATCGCGCCGATCAACCAAGACCGCCGCTCAAGGGCTGCTTCGCTCGCCGCGATCCGCCGCCCGGCCTCGAAATTGACCGCGCTGACAAAGGCGATCAGCGTGACGAAGCGCCAATCCCACTGCATGTAGAAGAAATAACTCGCCGCCAGCAGGAGCGGTATCCGCCAACTTGGGCGTATCAGAAAGTAGGCGAGCGTGATGCTGGCGAGAAAGGCGATGTATTCTAGCGAGTTAAATAGCATCGGCCCCGATCACGCGTATTCCAACGCGGCCTCATAGGTCGCCATCAGCCGATTGTAGTAGCGCGCAGGCGTGTAAGCGCTGCGCACCCGTCTCGCGCCCGCCTCTCCCATGCGTTGCCGTGTTTGCGGCGATCGCCAGAGTTGGTGGATGGCGCGGGAAAGCGCGTGGTGATCCCCTGGCGCCGGTGTCAGCCCAGTACGCCCTGCCTGCACAATCTCGGGCAGCCCGCCGATCGCGCTGGCGATCACCGGTTTGCTGTTGCGCATCGCCTCGATGATCACGCTGGGAAAGCCTTCGTACCAGGTGCTCGGCACCACGATCATCGCCGCGTCACGGTAAAACCGCGTCAGCGCCTCGGCGTCCAAATGGCCCATCAGGCGGACATTGCGCGGTATCGCCCCGTCATTGGCGAAACGGCCCGGGCTTCCGGCCAGGCGGAAGGGGATATCGGGCAGTCGTGCCGCCGCCGCGATCAGATCATCGACGCCCTTTTCCGGGCTCAGGCGCCCGACAAAACCCACATAGCTGCCCCGCGACCACGCTGCCGCATCGCTCTTGGTCTCAATCATGTTCGGGATCACATCGATGCGCTGCGCGGGGTAGCCTTCCCCAATCAGGACATCGCGCTGAAACGCCGTTTGCGCGTAGTAGCGCGAGATCGACTTGCGGTAGAGCCCCATCACCCGCGCGCTCCAATTGCGCAGCGCGTAAGAGGCGCTTTTGAACAGGCTGCCTTCGCAATTGTTGACGACGCAGTGATATTCGCGCCCACCGCGGCATTTCTCGCAAACGCTGCCGCGCGACAAAAACAAGCCGTTGGGGCAGATCAGCCGGTAATTGGACAGGCGCATCACAATCGGCACGCCCGCATCGCGGATCACCGGCAGGATCGCAGGCGAGATCAGCGGAAACAGATTTTGCACCTGCACCAGGTCAGGGCGATGGGCGGCGATCTGGTCACGCAAAGCCCGGCGCGCGGTCTGAGACCAAACGCCCGACAACGCCGCCTGCACCTTTTGACCGGGGCTTTGGATATCGGCGCTATAGGCGAAATGCGTGTTCACCTCGTGCCCGTTTTGCCGCAGCAGGCTGACGATCCGCTCAAGCATGATCTCTTCGCCGCTGCGCACGCCGTAATGGTTATGCACGAAAAGCAGCCTCATGCAGGGCTGCCCCACCGCCACGACGCGCCGCGCCCCGCGCGTCTTTCTGCCCGCAAGGGCGCGAAGACCATGACGTGAAAGAACGCGATGAACAGTGCCGCACCCGCAAAGGTCGGGTCGTAGCCGCCGCCGATGATCGACTTGGAGTTGTTGTTGACAAACAGCATGACGCTGGCGCCCACCGCGCCGATCGCCCCGGGGACCTGCGCGCGCAGCGTCAGCGCGATCTCATGAAAGTGGCGTCCCCACCAGATCAGGCACAGCGCAAGCCCTGCAAGGCCCATCCCGAGCGCTGCTTCGATCAGGCCGTTATGGGTGTTGGTGGTGGCACGCAGCCCAAACGCATCGCCGATCCGCGCACCCACGGCAAAGCCGTAGCCCAGACCGGGGCGTTCCCACACCGCCTCAATATAGCCGGTCCAAAGCGTGTTGCGGCCGGTTAGCGTTGCCAGATCGGCAGCACTGCGACCGCCGAAAACTGTGCTTTCAAGGACATGGCCGAGCGCGCCGCTGAGCGCGAGGAGCGCCACCACCACGCCGACCGCAGGCAGCAGCAGCGCCCTGCCAAGGCCGAGCACCGCTAGGATCGCGACGAACCCGAGCGCGGCGCCGATGTTGCTACCGACGCTGGTGCCGATCGCTAAAAACACCAAAAACGCCCACATCCAGCGCTTGAGCGCGCGTTTGCGCACCGGCTCAGCGCGCAGGCTCTCACCGAAGGCATAAAGCGCGCCGATCCCGGCTGTGACGCTGTAGACATTGGTGTGAAGCCCGCTGAGTGAGAGGTCGCCCGCCATGGCGCGTTGGCCCCAAGACATCAGCGTGACCAGCATCAAAAACCGCATCAGCGCGCGCTCGGCATCGACGAAATAGGGATAGCGCGACATCACGATGAATGCCGCGAGAAACACGGCGAGCACTTCGAGCGCGCGAAAGGCGGAATAAAGCGGCAGTTGCGACCACAGCACGCTGGCGAGCGCGAGCGCGAGATAGGCGAGAAGGGCCGCGGCGGAACTGCGGGCGATGCTGCCAGCCATGCGGATGGTACGGGGCGTGAGCAGAAGCGCGGCGAGGAGCGCGGCGGTAATCACCACGCCCATCAAGGCCGAACTATCGAGCGCGGCAAAATCGGCCGTGTCGCGGCGCCGGATCAGCACGGTCGTCCGCATCACGCCAAGCGTCAAAAGCGCCCAAATGCCCCAATAAAATAGGCGCGCGCCGCTCATGCTGCCAGGTTTCCGCGGCGCCGGGCCAAGGCGATGGTGCAGGCATCTTTGATCGAGCGCGCCGCCGCTTCGGGCCCGTAATCAGCCACGATCTCGCGGGAGCGTTGGCCCATTTCTGCAAGGCGCGGCCCTGTGATCTGCGCTGTGCGTAGGGTTTGCGCAAAGCCGGCTTGGTCCGTTGGGTCGAAGGTCCAGCCATTTTCGCCAGGCCGCACCAATTCGGGCCAGCACCCGTTATAAATCGAGCTGAGCACTGGCAGACCGCAGGCCATCGCTTCGGGCACGACGAGGGACCAATTGTCTTCCAACGTGGCAATAACGAAGGCGTCCGCCGCCGCGTAATACTCGGGCAGCGCGCTGTAGGGCAGGCGCCCGGTGCAAACCACACCAGCGGGTGCAGCGGCGCGCAGCGCAGGCAGATCCGGCCCGTCCCCCACCATCAAAAGCGTGGCCTCATCCGAGGCGAACCGCGCACGCCGCCAAGCCTCGATCAAGGCGCGACAGCCTTTGCGTTGATCGATGCGACCGACATAGAGAAACACCCGTCCCGCAAGGCCAAGCCGCGCGCGGGTTTCGGCGCGTTGACCCTCAGGCAGGGCGGCGACGGCCCGCTGCAATCCGGCTGTGTCTGCGCTCATATGGCCGCGGGTGATCCGCTCAGCCGGCATCCCGAGGCTTTCGCTATAGGCTTGGCATAGGCGCCCGCTACACCCCATCGCATCGGTGACGCGGATCACGGCGCGGCGAAAGCGTGTGCGGATCGCTTGCGCGTGGCGCTCGGTATGAGCTGTGCGCTCATAGAGGATCACCAGCGGCGTGCCGCGACGCAACCGGTCGACCAATGCAGGCAACGTCCATTTGAAAAACCCATCGCACACCAGCACGTCCGGGTTCAACGCGCGGATGTGGCGGCCAAGCCCCGGCTGGAAGCGTAGCGACAGGTTGCGGTTGGCCAGGTGATGCTGATCTTCGCCGCCCAGGCGCAACTCGCCATAGAGCGGGTGTGCGCGCGCGCCCAGGCAATGCATCGTCTTCGCAGTCACACTGACCGGCACGTAATCGCCGTTGAACGTAACGCTGAGCGTGCCGCCCACTAACCGGTCGAGCGCCGCGAAAACCGGCACACGGTAATCCAGGAACGAGCGGGTGATCCAGGCGATGCGCATGGCTAAGCCGCCGCCCGCGCCAAAGACGGGCGCAGCCGCGCTAGGTGCCCTTCGAGGAGATCCGGCGCGGTGCGGGAGAAGGCGCGCGCTTTAGCTCTGATCGATGGGTCAAACAGCCGGTCGAGCACGGTGTCAGGCGGCGTTGCCATCAAGGCGCTGCGGGTGAAGTAAGCGGCCTCGATGCCCGCGCGGCGCGCGAGATCGTAGTTGGGATTGCGGGGATCGACCTTGCGCAGACGCGGGCGCGCCACATCCATCGTCACCACCGGCGTGTCGTTGGCAAGACAGGAGACGAAAGCGTGAAACCGCATGCCGATAAAGCCCGCGCAGTTTGCCAGCGCGCTGTACCAGGTGAGCGGCGACATCGGCAGCGACAGCACATCATCCACCGCATCGGCGCCGTGCTGCTCTGCTGGATTGGCCAGCATCGCGGCGCGGTATCCCCGCGCGTGGATCGCGGCGACCATGCGGGTGAGCCAGCCGCGGTCAAAATGCCCGGTTAGCAAGATCGTGCGCGACAGATCACGCTGGGGCACTTCATCGGCGGGTATGTTGAACGCGCGGTTGAGCCCAAACACCGGGTCGGGGCTGTAAATCGGGGTGACGCAGCCCGCTGACAGCCACCGCACCAACATGGCCGTCCACTCATCGCGCACCGTGACGAAGTCAAACCCGCGTAGCGCTCGGCCGGCCTGTCGCATCACGCTTGGTCGGAGGAAGTAAAACGCGGTGCCCCGCGCGCTCGCTGCCAGCGCGCCTTTGACCAGACCCGGTGCTTCGAACGGCAGGAAATAAGGCGGCAACCGGTCGTCCCAGCTAAAATCCGCATAGGCGTTCTTGCGTCCTATCAAGCGACGCGCGACTTCCTTGGGGGCAAGCGGGGCGCGCAGACGGAACACCGCATCCGAGCCGCTGATCACGCCATCAAGAGTATCGCGGCAATACGCAGCCACCTCTTGCGGGTCGCTGATTTTCGGCGACAAGGTGTAGTAGCGCGCGGCGAAGGCCTCATGCATTGCAATCTGCTCGGGCGGCACCAGACTGCGAAAAGCGTCAAGCTTGGCGCGGTCGACGTAATTGATCACCACCGGGTCAAAGCCCGCGCGGCGCAGCAATTCCTGGCTGGCCAGGGTTTGCAGATTGGCGCCGAAATTGCGGCTGTTGTGATAGGTCAGGATGCCGATTTTCATGCCTGATCCCCGGTTTCCAGAAGCGAGCGGTTAAGGCGGCGCAGCCCGGGCGTCAGCGCATAGGTCCAAAGCCAGGCGTCATCGGCGAGCCAACCGTAATCGTAGGTAATCTGGCTGAGCTTGGCGGGATCGAAGCGCATGCGATTGCCAAAGATGCTGTGATTGTCGTCGCAAACCCCGCCCGCGGCATAGGGCGGGATTGTCGTGCCCAGAAAGGCGCCGATCTCCCCCGCGACACGATCAGGTGCAAAACAAAGCCGCTCGTAACTCACCGGCAGATGCGGCAGGCTGTGCCGCGCGATCACCCGGCGCACGGTTTGCTGCGTCACCTTCCAGTGCCAGGCGCGGGCCAGGCTTGATCGGAGCGCGTAACGCCGGGCACCTTTGAACGTGCCGTAGCGGCGGATGTTCTGCGGCAGGGTGGCGATGTCGTTGCGCCGGTCGGCCCGTTTCTGCGCGATCAGCCAAGCCCGTATATCGCGCACCAGATGCAGCACCTTGATTTCAAAGCGGCCGCTCGCCACCAGATGCATAAGCGCGCGGGGCGACTTCGAACTGTCGATCAAGACGGAACCGCGCGGCGCCGCATCGATCAGGTGATCGGCGAGAGCGGCATAGCGCGCCGCCTCGCTGGCGTGCTCAACCTGGCTAAGCGCGGCGATTGCCGCTGTCCAAAACCTGCAGGCATCGATCGCGACGCCGCAGGAGCACCGATGCAGGCCGAGGCTATGCCGGATCGGATTGCGCTGATCGATGAGTTGATAGACTTCACCCAAGCCCAAATGACCCCGCGCGCCGCTCACCAGCCGCTCCAGCAGGGTAGAGCCGCTATGGCCAGCGCCTGCGATAAAGACCAGCGGAAGCTTCGCCGCGCCCATTTAGGCGGCCTCGGCGTAAATACGGTCCACCAGCTTGTAGGCCAGCGTCATGTTACGGGCATCAGCCTCTTGCACCAGCGCGCCGGTGGCGTTGTCCATCGTCAAGATCGGATTGCGGCCTTTGATCCCGCTGAACGGGTTGTGCACGAAGCGCAGATCCTGCGGTGTTGCCCGGTCATTGGGGTTGTCGCGGATCAACGGGCCGGTGCCGACGAAGAAATGGGTGTCGGGGCCTGAAAGCGCGATATCAGGCAACTCCCGCTCGGCAAAGCTGCCCTCATGCTGGCGACGGAAAGGGTGGGCCATGAAGCCCTCGGCCATCAGCGTCGGATCGGTGTTGAGCGCGGCGCAAAGCTCATTGACCAGCGGGGTCACCTCGTCAGCGTTCACCGGGCCGCCGAAACGCTCGGCATCGTTGATGTAAAGGCCAGGCACGTGGTTGTGCCCGAATGCCCGGGTGCGCGAGGGGTCAAAGTTCAGCGCCATGCCCGGCAAGCGCTGTCGCAGGGTTTTGCCGTATCGCGAGGTTAGCGCGCGGGGCAGTTTACGCTTGAGCGCCCGCAGCCCCGATTTGACCAAACTGGTCGAGCGCCGGCGCGGGGTCTGATAGCCCTGCGCGGTCAGAAACGCGTTGAGGTTCACCTGTTTGCGGTAGGGCGCCGTGCCGTGGTCGGCGACTAGGATAAAGTGATCGGGCGCGACGATTTCAAAGATCTCGCGGATCTGGTCGTCGAGAAAGCGGTAATGCTCGGCCAAACGCGCGGCCGTACCAATCAGCGGCTCCCCCCGGTCGCGGGCTTTTGCGGCCAGGGCGATGTCATGACGTGCCAGGTACTGCAGCCCCGTCGTGGGGCGCAGGCAAACGAAAGTGGCCTCTGTCGGGGTCTCACGCGCAACAGCCTGCAAGGCGCGCACGTTTGAGGCGATGACGGCTTCCACCCGCTCGATAAATGCTGTCAGGGAGGTCTCGGCCATGGTGCTGACGCGGACATCGAACTCGTAGCCCGCCTCGTCCAAGAGCCGGGCTAACGCCTTCGGATGGCAAAAGCCCTCTGGCACGCCGCTGATTTTGTTGATACCGCCGCCGCCCCCTGCGATGGCGAAACCATCAATCTCTGGGGCGGGGCTTGTGGTCGGCACCCCCATCAGTCCAAAGCGCACCCCCCGCTCATTGAGCAGCGTCCAGATCGCTTTGACGTCGGGGTTGGCCAGCATCTCGCGCAGGCTGTAGCTGTGGTGAAAACGCGCGCTGCCGCCGCCTTTCGCCGGGCGGAAATAGAGGCCTGCGGTATCTTCGGCTGTGCGGCCGGTCACGATCTCGGACCAACCGCGGGTGAGCAGGTCTTCGCACATGTCCACGCTGCGTCCACGGCTGCACAGGCTTTCGAGAAACGGCATATCGAAGGAGCGGAATACCGTCGGATCGCCGCCGTCAAAGCCAAGGATCAAGGTGCGGGGGAGCGGGGCTGGCATCGGTTTCTCCTTGGATAAGGGGGCGGATTAGGCGGGCGCGCGGGGCGTGAGGACGTGTCGGCGAAGAACGCGGGCGAGGATCGCCATGGCAGGGATCAGGGCGAGTAAGGCGGCCAAAGGCTGGCTCAGCGGTGTGTTCACGGCCTCGCCCGCTATCGCCAAGCCAATCGCGGCGGCTGCTAAAGCGAGATCGGGGGCCAGCCTCATCAGCGTGCCGGGTGCTAGGGATAGCTCGACATAGGCGGCCTGAACCAAGGCCTTTACCGCCTCTGCCCCCGCCATCGCCTGGGCCAGGGTCAGCGCACCGATCTGGCCAGGGTCGCGCCACAGAACGAGCAAAAACGCCGCCGCCCAAACCCCCTGCATCGCCAAGGCCTGCCAGACTTTGCCCGACCCTTCCTGCACCTTGCGCAGGCCTTGGTTGAGCGCGAACAGGAACACGCTGATCATCAACAGCGGCAACAGCCCCGCCGACCCGGCATAAGCGCTGCCAAAGATCGCTATCAACGGTTGCGCGCCCAGGATCGTCGCCACGGTTAACGGCAGTGTGATCACGATGATGGCGCGAATTTGGAGAATGCTCGCCTGCCGAAAGTCATCGCTCTGCGTTCGGCTATGGGCTTCCGCCAAGATCGGCATCGCCATCCGCGCCAGCATCGCCGGGAGGAACAGGATCAGCGTGCGCCATTGATTGGCGGCCTCAAAATGGCCGAGCTGCGCGAACCCGTCTTCGAGCCCGGTCAGCAGCGCGCGGCCGTACCAAAATGCGCTCGCCGCCAAGGCGCCCCCAAGCAGGCTAGGGAGCGCGAAGGTCCACAGCAGCGGCAACTCGGATTTCCAGGCGCGAAAGCCACCTGTCTGGTTGAGCGCAAGCCCGCCCAATGTCCGGCGCACCGCTCGGTCCAGCACCAGGAATGAGAGCGCGGCGGCGATTGCAAGCCCGGCGATTGCCCCGGTCGGCCCGCCAAGCCACGCGCCGGGCAGGATAAAAAGCGCGGCAGATAGACCTTTGACTAGGGTGACCCGCGCGAAGGCGGGATAGTCTTCCGCCGCGATCAAGACGGTTTCGCGCACGCTGCTATAGGCTTGGAAAAAGAGCCACAGCGCCGCGATCCGCAGCGCCCAGGTGAGACCGGGATTATGGAGGATGTGCTCAGCGATAGGGCGCGCGCCCAGCATCAAACCGGCAGCGGCGAGCCCGCAAAGGAGCGCCGAAAGCGTCAGCGCCATGCGCAAAATGCGGGCCGCGCGTGCGGGATTGGTGCCCTTGAGCGGCGGCAGAAACTTGTTGATCGTCAGCCCCAGCCGAAACCCGGCATAGGTGGTAAAGAGCGTTGCCGTGCTGCGCACAATGGCCAGTTCGCCAAAACCCGCAGGTCCCAGCAGGCGCGCGACCGCGACAGTGCTTGCAGCCGTCATCCCGCGCCAACCGAGCGTGCCAAGCGCGCCCCAACCAAAGCCACGCGCCAGCCGCCGGGCAATGCTTTGTTCAGGTTTTGGGTTTATCTCAGCGGTCACGGCTGCGCCTTCGGGATTCGGCGCGCGGGCTATTGGCGCGCCCTTTCCCTGACGAGTAGCGGCGGCGTGGTTAACAAACCCTTAGCGTTAACGCGGTCTTCGTAAATTCCGGGTGCGCAGTGTGTGCTTAAGGTGGCGTGTGCCTAAGGTCGCGTGTGCCTTCGGTCGTGTGGCGTTTGTGTTGTGCCGGGGTTCAGGCCCGCGTGGCGTTTAGCGCGTGCTGCTTAAGCGCATGCTATTTTCGCGTGTGCTATTCTAGCGTGTGGTGTCTCGTGTTGTGTAGACCGTCGCCCGTCGCCCGTCGCCCTTCGCCTAACCTGTAGCCAGGCGAAGCGTGTGCCGGGGTCCTGTAACACGCCGCTCAAAGGTGCCGCGATCCGGTGAGGGCCCGTAAGCCGAGCGCAGGAGGGAACGGGCAAACAGGCGAATGTGGTGCGAAAGCCGTTGCTGACACTGCTCCGCCGCCGAGCGACAGGCCCGAAGAGCCCGTTAGGACACCGCTCAATCCAGAAGCTAGGCCAATCCCGCTTTCGCCCAGATCGGCCCGATCACCCGCGTGCCCAGAGGCACCAGCGCAAGGCCAACCAACAGGCCGACGATACCGTCGAGAAGCGCGGTGATTAGCCAACCGAGGAACCCGCTGACATTCCCTAAAGCATCGCCGAGCGTGTGGATCGCGTTGTAGGGCCATTCCCAAATATGGGTCACCTCAAGACCATGCAGGATGATCGCGCCACCCACCCACAGCATCGCCGCCGTGCCCACGGTGGACAGAAATTTCAGCAGATAAGGCATGCCCTTCACCAGGCCGCGCCCGGCTTGGCGGGTGAGCGTGCTGTTGCCGTTGGCGGCGAGCCACAGCCCCGCGTCATCCATCTTCACAATCAGCGCGACCGCGCCGTAGACAACGATGGTGACGCTGATCGCCACCAGCGCCAGCGTGGCTGCCTCCATAAAAATATTTGCCGCAGGGATCGCCGCCAGCGTGATCGTCATGATCTCGGCGGACAGGATGAAGTCGGTCTTGATCGCGCCCTTCACGCGTTGCTCTTCCAGCTTGGCGGGGTCGCCCACATCCATGTCTTCCTTGACCTTTGCGTGGGCATGCGGGGCGAACACATGCATCACCTTTTCCGCCCCCTCAAAGCACAGATACGCGCCGCCGATCATCAGCAGATAGGTGATGACCGTGGGGGCAAACGCGTTGAGGATCAAGGCGAGCGGTAACAGGATGACCAGCTTATTGAAAAACGAGCCTTTGGTGATCTTCCAAATGATCGGCAACTCGCGGCTCGCATCGAGCCCGGCCACGAATTTCGGCGTCACCGCGGCGTCATCGATGATCAGCCCAGCCGTCTTCGAGCCCGCTTTGACCGCCATGCTGGCGACATCGTCCACGCTGGCCGCCGCGACTTTGGCGATACCCGCCACATCGTCCAGTAACGCTAGTAGGCCGCTCATAGGTTTCTCCGTCTGCTCGCCGAAAGCATAGCGCAGCGCCGGTTTATGCCAAGGCGCCCGCCACAGCGCCACCGTTTTACCGGCCGATGCACGCAGGCACTCTTCGCTCGAAAGCGGGCCTTACGTGTTACCACATCGTTTCTTCAGCGCGCTTGATGTAGGTTTTGTTAAACGCATTGGCATCGAAGCCCGCGCTGGCATCGCCGAGTAACGCCCCCGCAGACGGGACGGTTTTGCTGAGATCTTCGCCCCGCCAAAGCCGTGACCGCATCAGGGCTTTTGCGCATTGAAAGTAGATCTCTTCGAGTGTGATCACGACGACAGTCTTAGGTGTCTTGCCCTTCCGCTCAAAGCGCGCGGTGACATCGGCATCTGCGGTGAGCACGGCCTGGCCGTTCACGCGCACCACTTCATTGCTTCCCGGCACCATGAACATCAGGCTCACACGCCCATCAGTGACGATATTGCGCAGCGAATCCATGCGGTTGTTGCCGCGCCAATCGGGCAGCAACAGCGTCGTGTCGTTGAGGATTTCAACAACCGGTTCGTCATCGCCGCGCGGGCTGCCATCCGTGCCGTCTGGCCCAACGGTGGAGAGGATCAAGAAGCGCGATCCCTCGATCCAGCGGCGATAGGCGGGCGTCAGTGCGCGGCAGACTTTGCTCAGCGAGGCGGGCGCTGGCTCGCCGTAAAGCGCTTCAAGCGCGTCAAGCGACTGGATGGTTTGCATGCGTTGCCTCCTCTGCATGGCCTGCGATGCCCTGCCCTGACGCCTTAGCACGATACGCGGCGTCGTTGGAGCGCTATCCGGCCGCCGGGATGCAGCATCGATTTTGTCAATCTCGTCAATGCTGTCATAAAGGCGGTTATGACCTAATCCGGAGACACGCCCCATGCTCGTTGTCGGCTGGCAAGAACGGATTGACCTGCCGCTTTTGCACCTAACCAATCTCAAGGCCAAGATTGATACCGGCGCGCGCACATCGGCGCTGCATGCGACGGATATCCAGACATTCGATCGCAACGGCGTGCCTTGGGTGCAATTTCACACCCGCTTCGACGATGACGCGCGCGATACCGATGTGATGTGCCCGATCCACGACCAGCGGGAGATCAAGAATACCAGCGGTATCCCCGAGACCCGCATCGTGATCCGAACCAAGTTTCGGCTGTCCAACCGGCTCTGGAAAATTGATCTGTCTTTGACCGAACGCACTGAAATGAAGTTTCGCATGATCGTCGGTCGAACCGCGCTGCGCGGCCATGAAATTCTGGTCCATCCGGGCAAGCGCAACCTTACCAAGCCAACCTCATCCAAGTCTGCCCACAGGGAAAGGAAACACGCATGAAAATTGCTCTGCTCGCCAGGAACGCGAACCTCTATTCTCACAAGCGACTGGTCGAGGCGGCGGAGGCGCGCGGCCACGAGATCGATATCATCAACACGTTACGGTGCTATATGAACATCGCCTCGCGGCGGCCCGAGATTTACTACAATGGCGAGAAGCTTCAGGGCTATGACGCGGTCATCCCCCGTATCGGCGCGTCGGTCACTTTCTACGGCTTGGCGGTGCTGCGTCAGTTCGAGATGATGGGGGTGTATCCGCTCAACGAAAGTGTGGGCATCGGTCGCTCCCGTGACAAGCTGCGCTCGATGCAGCTTCTGGCGCGCGACGGGGTCGGCCTGCCGGTGACCACCTTTGCCCATGACCCCAAGCAAACCGAGGAGGTGCTCGATCTGGCGGGCGGGGCACCCTTGGTCATCAAGCTTTTGGAAGGGACCCAAGGGCTTGGCGTCGTTTTGGCCGATACCAAGCGCTCGGCGAAATCGGTGATCGAGGCGTTTCGCGCCACCGATACCAACATCCTTATTCAAGAGTTCATCAAAGAAGCGGGCGGCACCGATATCCGCGCGATCGTGATCGGCGGCCGGGTTATCGCTGCGATGAAACGCACCGGCGCGGAGGGTGAGTTCCGCTCCAACCTGCATCGGGGCGGCTCTGCCGAGGTGATCCGCCTTTCGCCCGAGGAGCGTTCCACGGCGGTGCGCGCGGCGCGTGCGATGGGGTTGAACGCGTGCGGCGTCGATATGCTGCGGGCCAATCACGGCGCGGTGGTGATGGAGGTCAATTCATCGCCCGGGCTCGAAGGGGTTGAGAAAGCGACTGGTCTCGATGTCGCGGGCAAGATGATTGAGTTTCTGGAAAAGAACGCCAAGCCCGGGAAGACCAAAACCAAAGGCAAGGGCTAATGCTCAAACGGCCGGGGTTCGAGATCGGCGGCGAGGTTGTTGAGCCCGGTCGGCGCCGAACTATTGACCTGCCAGTTAGCGCGCTGTCCGACCACACCCCGGTGACGATGTCGGTGCATGTGATCCAGGGCAAAACCGAGGGGCCCGCGCTTTTTGTCAGCGCCGGTGTCCATGGCGATGAGGTGATCGGCATTGAGATTGTGCGTCGGCTGATCAAATCTCCGGCGCTGCGCGGGTTAAAGGGCACCTTGATCGTGGTGCCGATTGTCAATTCGTTCGGGTTTATCAATCGCTCGCGGTATCTGCCTGACCGACGTGATCTGAACCGCTCGTTTCCCGGCAGCGAGGGCGGCTCGCTCGCGGCGCGGTTGGCGCATCTGTTCCTGCGTGAGATTGTTTCGAGGTCCGATATCGGGGTCGACCTGCATTCCGCCGCTATCCACCGGATCAATTATCCGCAGGTTCGCGTCTCGCCTGATGATCCAGCAGCCCGCACCCTCGCGGATGTCTTTGGTGCGCCCATCGTGATGGAATCGCCCTTGCGTGAGGGCTCGCTGCGCGGCGCGGCGAAGGAGCTGGGCAAGACCGTTCTGCTATACGAAGCGGGCGAGGGGCTTCGGTTTGACGAGACCTCGGTGCGTGCCGGTCAGGCTGGTATCCTGAGGGTAATGAAGTCGCTGGGCATGATCCGGGGCCGCAACGTCGCGCCAGCCAAAGCGCTGCCGCAATTTTGCCGGTCGAGCAAGTGGCTCCGCGCGCCGATGGGCGGGCTGTTTCGAAGTTTGAAGGCGGATGGTGACCCTGTGCGCACGGGCGATGTCCTGGGCGTTGTCTCGGACCCATTCGGCGAGGAGGAGACCGAGATTGCCGCGCCGTTCGGCGGGATTATTGTCGGTCGCGCGGTGATGCCTGTTGTTAATGAAGGGGATGCGGTGTTTCACCTCGCGCGGGTTCAATCGGTGCGCAAGGCCGAGGATGCGATGGACGATCACTCCACCCAATTGGCCGACGACCCGATGTTTGACGAAGATGAGATCATCTAACCGCGCGGGGCCGCGAAGGCTCCGACCCGGGCTAAAAGGCGGCCGAGCATGGGGCGCGCTTTCGTCAATTTACCGCCTATTCGGCTGAATTCCGCCCCAATACCCCGCGATTGTTTCCAAATCGAAAACGATAAATCGGGAGGGGGCTATGTGCCAGCGGCAAGCTATCGTGACGTCACAAGCAGCGACACCCATCATCGCCATGGCATCGGGCTGTCAGGGCACCTGTAATGAGGCGCAGCGAGCCGCCTGTCCGCTGGCATCGATGATGGCGCAGTTAGCACAGGCGAAAGAGAACGCCTCGCCGCGCCCCGCGGCATCGCCGCTCATGCGCCCAGTGGCGCCGCCCCCATTGCGCAGCTATCGCAACCCGCGACCGCGCCAGCGCTTGCAGTTTCGCCGTGGCTCCGTGGTCTCGATGCGCGCATCAATGCGGCGCTACGGCTGAATGACAGTATCGCGCGCGGGCGAATGCGATTAGGGCTGCCTAAGATCACTAACGCCCCCTAACGGATACCTTTGACGCCCGCCACGCTCGATAAAACCGCCGCCGCGCCCGCCGAGGTCGCGCCCAGCCTGGCCGCGGCGCAGCTTTGGCCTGGCGATCAAGCCGATTACGCGCGCGCTTTCCGGTATCAATACGCGATCACCGCGGGGCGCGAAGCCTATCCCGGGTTTACCGCGCATATGCTCGACGCCTGGACACTTTGGACTGGTGCGGGCCTGCCTGTCGCGCGCCTCGACGATATCTCCGGCGCTCACATTGGCTGGATCATCGGCGTCGCCGTTGGCGAAGGCGGGCTCGTAGGGCCGGGCGCGCGGCTTCCTTTCGCGCGCGATGACGGCAGGTTTTTCGACCTGCTTGAGCGGTTTATCGACGATCTTGCCGGTCGTTGGGGCATGCTCATCGTTCGTGCCGGGCAGGCGCGCTTCTATTGCGATCCTGTCGGCATGATCGGGGCGGTCTACAATCCCCACACCCGGCGCGTGGCGGCATCGCCGCTTCTGGCCATCGACGGCGCTGTCGAGCCTAACCCGCTATTTGATCCAGCCGATATCGCCGCGGGCGGGCGCTACGGCCTGTTTCACACCGCCGATTCCCGGGTCCGGCGGATGAACCCGAACGCCTGGCTTGACCTGAGCAGTTTCAGCGAAACGCGCTACTGGCCCCGCGAAGACGTGTTCACCGCGCTGCCCGAGGCGCCTGCCGCGCTCTATCCGATGATCGCGGCGCGTGCGGGGCATGTGATCGCCAGCCTGTCGCGGGCCTATCCTTGTGCGCTGCCAGTGTCGGGCGGCAATGACACCCGGCTCATCCTGGCTTTCGGGCGCGAGCACCTGGCGCAGATGGCGCAGGTCTATACCCATGTGAACAATTACGCGGGGCGCATCGATGCGGCGATCGGGGCGCAACTGGCCGAGGCGGCGGGGCTCACCCACGACGTACATGACCACCAGCACGCGAAAATGCGGCCGTGGCAGGTGGACCGCGTGACGGATATGTATCGCTATGCCTCGGGTCTGAGTGGCGCGCCGCCTAACGAGTATCTCAACGGCAATTACCGTGCGCTGAGCGACGGCCATTTGATTTTACGCGGGCACCAGACCGATCTGCTCCGCGCGGTGTTCGTGTTTCGCGCCGATCCGAAGCTGTGGCAGCGTTATGGATGGCAGATCAAGCGCCTCGGCCTGGTGCCGCCCGCGGCATTCTCTGACGCGGTGCGCGACCGTTTTCTGCCCGACTTCGCGGCATGGCGTGCCACGTTGCCGGAAGTAGCCGAGGCATGCCCGGTGGACTTCATGTTTCTCGAGGTGTTTTCCTCGGCCACTGTCGG
>JBCDGW010000075.1:0-15928 GCA_038750765.1 Pseudomonadota bacterium
GTTTTGGCGGCGTGCTGCACCAGGTGCCCTACCGAGACGATCATGAAGACCCCGCCGCGCTGATCGCAAAGGCCCGCGCTGTCGATGCCAAGCTGATCTACATCGCCAATCCCGACAATCCGATGGGCACTTGGCATGACCCGGCCGTGCTACACCAGATGGTCGGCGCGGTGCCTGAGGGCTGCGTGCTCGCCCTCGATGAGGCCTATGCGCAGTTTCTCACGCCGGGTGGCCTGGCGCGGATGGACGCGGCGCATCCGCGGGTGATCCGGCTGCGCACTTTCTCAAAGGCGTACGGGCTGGCAGGGGCACGGGTGGGCTATGCCATCGGAGCGCCCGATTTGATCAAGTCCTTCGACAAAGTGCGCAACCACTTTGGCGTCAATCGCCTGGGCCAAGCGGCGGCACTGGCCGCGCTCGACGATGAGGCCTACCTGAGCACTGTGGTGGCGCAAGTGGCACTGGCCCGTGAGCGCATCGCCGCCATCGCGGCAGAGAACGGGCTGACCACGCTCCCCTCAGCGGCCAATTTCGTGGCCGTGGATTGCGGCCAGGATGGCGCTTTCGCCCGCCGCGTGCTGGCCGCGCTGATCGAGAGGGGGTTGTTCGTGCGCATGCCGTTCGTGGCGCCGCAAGACCGCTGCATCCGCATCTCGGCAGGACGCGCAGACGATCTCGATGTCTTCGCTGAAACCCTGCCTAAGGCCCTTGCGGCAGCAACCGCCACCGCGGATGCCAAGGCCACCTGACATAGGATCAACTTTGCGCAATATGCTCTGGTGTTCGCGGGTGATCCGGCCCAATCTGTCGCCGCAGGTGCGGGGTTATGACGAGGTCATTCTAGATGCGACGTGAGCGCCCAGATCGCCCGCTCTTACCCGGCCATGGGCAAATGGAAGACTACACTGCCGCGTTTCTCGTGGCCGCGTGGGTCCTGTGCTTTTTCGGGCTGTTGGCGATATGGGCCGCCTGGGGCTTTGCCGTCGCGATCGTGATCTCAGCCGCCGCTGATTACGCGCTTCAAGCCCGCGCCGCCCGCCGCAGCGGCCCCTAGCGCAACGGTACCGCCCTATCGATGATGGCGTCTAAGCCGCTGCCTCAACCTCGGCCACGATGCTGTCGACCACTTCGTTGAGCATCCCCTCATCCTCGCATTCCGCCATCACCCGGATTTTCGGCTCGGTGCCGGATTTACGGATGAGAACGCGGCCCATACCGGTCATGCGCTGCTCGGCAGCAGCGATTGCGTTCTGCACCGAAGCCACGCCCAGCGGGTCCTGCCCGGCAGCATAGGTGACGTTTTTCAAAAGCTGCGGCACCCGCTCGAACTGCCTGGTCAGATCCGACGCCGCGCGCTCGGTCTCGGCCATCGCTGCCAGGAATTGCAGCCCCGCAATCAACCCGTCCCCGGTGGTGGCGTAATCAGTCATCACGATATGGCCGGATTGCTCGCCGCCCAGGTTCCAACCGCCCGCGCGCATCCGCTCCACCACATATCGGTCCCCCACCGGCGTGCGCTCCAGGGTAATGCCGCGCCCGCCCAGATGCCGCTCTAGCCCGAGATTTGACATCACCGTGGCCACCAGCGTGTTCCCCTCAAGCCGCCCCGCCTCTGCCCAGCGACTGGCGAACAGCGCCATGATCTGATCGCCATCGGCGATGTTGCCCCTTTCATCGAGGATCATCACCCGGTCCGCGTCGCCGTCGAGACAAATGCCCACATCAGCGCCCTCTTTGCGGATTGTTTCAGCCGCGAGGTCAGTCGCGGTAGACCCGCAGCCATCGTTGATGTTGGTGCCGTCCGGATGCACGCCGATCGCAACGACATCAGCGCCCAATTCCCACAGCACCTGCGGCGCGCTGGAGTAAGCGGCCCCATGGGCGCAATCAATCACCACCTTCAAACCGGCCAGCTTCTCGCGCATCGGAAAGGTTGTCTTGGCGTATTCGATGTAACGGCCTCGCCCATCCTCGATCCGGCGCGCGCGGCCGATATTGGCGGGCTGGGCGTAATCGATCACCCCCTCCATCAGCGCCTCTATCTCCTCCTCCGCCTCATCGGACAGTTTGAAGCCATCAGGACCAAAAAGCTTGATGCCGTTATCCTCGTGCGGGTTATGAGACGCTGAGATCATGATCCCCAGATCAGCCCGCATAGAATGGGTCAAAAGCCCCACGGCGGGTGTGGGCACGGGGCCTAGAAGCAGCACATTCATGCCGGTCGAGGTCAGCCCGGCGGTCAGCGCGTTTTCAAGCATATAGCCCGATAGGCGGGTGTCCTTGCCGATAACAACGCGGTGTTCGGTTTGGCCATCGCGGCGAAAGAACCGGCCTGCCGCCGCGCCTAAACGCAGCGCCACATCGGCTGTCATCGGATAGGTGTTGGCACGCCCGCGGACACCGTCGGTTCCAAAAATGTTTCGGCTCATATGCACGACCTCTTGTTTCGGCCCCATTCAACCAAGGGACGCTTTGTCTGTTGCCAGCGCCATATGCAGCGCCAAGGCCTGTTTTGTCTCGGCAATATCATGAACGCGCAAGATCTGCACACCCTGCGTCACCGCTGCGAGCGCGACAGCGATGGAGCCAGGCCCCCGCGCCTTCGCCTCCGCCACCCCGGCAATCGCACCGATGAAGCGTTTGCGTGACGCGCCGAGGAGCAGCGGGCAGCCCAACCCGTGAAACAGCGTTAAGCCGCGCAGCAGGGTCAGATTATGGGCTTGGGTTTTGCCAAAGCCGATGCCCGGATCGACGATGATGCGTTCGCGCGCGATCCCGGCCGCCTCTGCCACGGCAATCCGGCGGGCGAGAAAATCGTAGACGTCGAGCAGCACATGAGCATAGCGCGGATCGGCCTGCATGGTTTCGGGATCGCCCTGGGCATGCATCAGACAGATCGGCGCGCCGGTTTTCGCTGCGAGCGCGGCCATGGCCGGGTCGAACACCATCGCCGAGACATCGTTGAGGATAGCCGCGCCCGCCTTCAGCGCCGCCGCACCGACAGCGGCCTTGCGGGTGTCGATAGAGATCAGCGCCCCTGCCGCTTTGGCCGCCGTGACCGCTGGCAAAACGCGGGCAATCTCTTCATCGACAGGCACTTCCTTTGCCCCGGGGCGGGTCGATTCGCCGCCGATATCGAGGATGTCCGCGCCGTCATGCATCAGATCCCGTGCAGCCTGCGCCGCCATCTCCGGCGCCGCGAAGTCACCGCCATCGGAAAAGCTGTCCGGCGTGACGTTGAGCACCGCCATCAGCCTCGGCGCTTCCCAACTCATGCCAGCGATAGCTTGGCGCGGGGCGGTCAGGCGCAAGCGAACATCCGAGGGTAGCGCGGCGACCGGCAGAAGGCGGCTTGCGATACCGTCGCCTGCGCGGGTGATCTCTTCGACCTGGTCGAACCGCGCCCATCCCCCCGCAAGCGGCAACGCGCCCGGGTACAGGGCTGGCGCTGAGCTTTGAATCGGGATCGGGCGATAGTAGCGTGTCATGGCGGCGGTTTGGCGCGGCGGCGATGGCCACGCAACAGATTTCACGCCCCCGGACTAGCCCCTGCGCACGGGCACAGGGCTGATGGCTTGGGTCTGAGGGGGCGGCGCAACACCGACGCATAACAACTCGCGCGCCTCCAGGGTCTCGGCAAACCATAGCGCCAGGGCCGCCGCTTCGCTGGGTGCCGCCTTCGGACCGTCCATCGCGTCGAGCACCATTTTCGAGGGCGCCCAAACGCTGATTTGGCCCTGCCGCATCGCCCAGTCGAGTTCGGTCCGGGTATTGACCACCACGCAGCGGCGATCCCGGTCAGCAAGCCGCCACGCGTTTTGCTCAATGGCCAAGAGGTCGATGCGGCGCTGCACCATCTTGGTGCCCACTTGCAGCGGCAGCGCGTCAGGCAGCCCCACGCAAAGGATCAGCGGCGCGTCGCTTGCGGCCCAATCATCCACCCGCGCTGTCAGATCGGCGCTGGCCAACACCGCATTAGACACCAGCACCACGCGGGGATGGGGCACATCAGCGTCATCGTCTGGCAGGGTGGCCCGCGCAGCCCGTCTGCGCACGATCTCGACCCCTAACGCGCCCGGGCCGCGGTCGAGCTTTTCAACCCGCACGAAGATGCGCAGCGCCCGGGGCTCCAGCAAAACCCGTGCCGCGATCCGCTCGGCCAGCGTTTCCAGCAGGTTGAGCCGTTCATCTTGCAATTCGAGCGCAATCGCCTCGGTCACCTTATCGTAGCTCAGGATCCGGTCGACATCGTCATCGAGCGGCTCGCCCGGCGCTGTCACCTCGACAACGATGTTAAAGTTGAGCCGCTGTTTGCGCCCGCGCTCGGCCTGGAACGCGCCGATCTCTGCCTCGACGACGTGATCGCGCAGCGAAATCCGGTCTGGTAGCACGCGCTCGCCTGTCGCACGGGCACGCGCCTCGGGATGCGCAAACGCATCATGGATCTCGTTCATCGCGGCCTCGCCTCTCGCTTGGGTCCGGCTGCCCGCTTAAGCCGCCCTGTGCCCCGATGCACGTGAAAAAGCGGCGTGGCCCAGCCCTGCCGCGACGCCATGCCGACCGCAGGCGTCAGCCCGCAGGCGCCAGCATCCGCCCCAGAGGCCGCCCCGCCAGAATATGCACATGGAGATGGGGCACCTCCTGCACCGCATCGCGCCCGGCATTGGAGATCAGCCGCCAGCCATCGGCCGCCACCCCCAGATCCTTGCAGCACGTGCCGACGGCGCGGACATAATCGGCGATTTCCTCGGCGCTGGCCTCTTGCGCGAAATGGTCGAAAGTCACGTAGGCGCCTTTCGGGATCACCAGTACATGCACCGGCGCCTGCGGGTTGATGTCGTGAAACGCCAAGCTGTGCTCGGTTTCCAAAACCGTTTTATTGGGGATCTCGCCGCGCAGGATTTTGGCAAAGATGTTCTGGTCGTCATAGCTATAGGCCATCGGCGCTCCCCCTAATCCACAAACAGATAGCTTGTCTCAGCGATTTCACGCGCTCGGTTTTCCGGGATATCGAGGAAGCGCGCAAGAGCCACCACATTGTCGTCGGGCGCGGCTTGCTCGTTCATGTGATAGACCTTGTCAAAGCCCGCGTCGCGGATCTGATCGCTCTCAAACACAAAGTCGGCGCGGATCGTCGGCAAGAGCGCATCAATCGTGTCTTGCGGGGTGCGCTCACCGGCCAAGCCGACCCGTTTGGCATGCCCCACCAGATACTCATCGGTGAAGCGGCATTGCACCTCAAGCATCTTGGTCGTCGAGCGGTCAGCATAGAAGTCGCGCATCAGATCAACGTTTGAGGGGTCGAGCGCGATGATCAGGCGGTTGGTGTCAAAATAGTCGAACAGCATCCGCATCAGCGCTCGGCGGTGGCGGGTGCGCTTCTCGATAGAGCTTTGAATACCGCCCAGATCGGGCAGATCGGCCCCCTCTTCGTTGAACAGGTAGTCGATGCAGGGCAGGTTCATCACCGCGCGGATCCGGTCGATGATCCGTTTGGCCACGTGCCACTTTTTGCACACCACGATCATCAATTCACGCTCGCGCCCCAGCGACGATTCCGTTTCCCAAAACCGTGGCGCGAAGCGGCGACCGATACGGCCCCGCCCGGTGAGAAAAGCGTGCAGGCTGCGGCCCTCATTGGAGATCTGGAACTGCGTCTCGGACGAGGCGAAAAGCTCGCCCAGCCGGTGCTTAAGCGCCGTCGCCCCGGCCGAGATCTTGCGGGCGAACAGGTAGTCCTGGCTCAGCAGCAGATCGTAATGGTCGTTATAAAACGTCACCGGCATGCCGTAATCGCTGAACATCAGAAAGGTCAGCGTGCGGGTCTCGATTTCGCCCTCGGGCACCAGATGCGGCACCAGGGTTTGAAAGAACGTCTCATCCGGGATCCAGGTGGTGCGAAAGAAGCGCACCACGTCACGCCGCGCCGCGATGAAGGCTAGGATCGCCTCAATTGTGCGCCGCCGCAGACACCACCATTGCGAACCGATCATCATCTGCAAATCGCCGGGGATCGGGCGTTTCAGGCCAAGCCGCTTTTGCAGCCCGAGCAGGGCGTAAAACAGCCGCTTGTTCACCCGTTCATTGACCAGATGGCGGTAATGCAGCCGGTCCGCCTTCATCCCGGTCTTGATCCAGTCGCTTTCGAAGAAATCGAAGCTTTCGATATAGTCCACATCGGCAGCGTCGAGGAATGCATGGGCGTAGGCGGCGGATTTGATCGCCATGCAATCGCCCGAGAGCATGTAGAAATGGGTGGCGCGCGGGAAGGCATCGATCGCCGCGCGCACCGCTTGCAGCGTGGCGGCAACCAGCGACCACTCACCCCAGCCGCATTTGATCCGCCGCGCCGCGAAAGCGACATTGGGGTTATCGGCCAGCGCCGCGCGCATTTCTTCGTAATCAGCCGCGTCGGAGCGGCCATCGAAGTGGATCGCGATGTAGTCGCCCATCGCGGTGAGCCGCCGCGCCTGGGTGACAATGGCCTGCGGGTCTTTGTGGCACAGCAAGATGAACGCGATTTTTGCCATTTTGGAAACGGTTTGCCTGTATTCCGCCCGTTGCTCGACTTCATAGCGTGAACAAGCATTGAAAAAACAGCGCTAAACTGCTCTCTTCACGTCAACAACGCCAAGGCAGGGGCACGCGCGGGCGGCACCCGGTCGGCAGAAGGAGGCAGTGCGGATGGGTTTTCCGGGTACCTGGATGACCGAAAGCGAGAGCATGGTGTACCGCGTGGTGCCCAAATGCGCCTGTTCGAGCATTGGCCAGATCATGTTCTATTCCGATCACGGTCGGTTTTATGACGGCGACATCCACGATGCTGCCGAAGGTCTGCACAAATGGGCCAATGAGGCGAGCCAGACCAAGATCACCAAGAATGTGCAAAAGCACCGCAGCTTTGCTTTTACCTGCGTGCGCAACCCCTACACCCGGATCTTGAGCTCGTTTTTCGACAAGATTTGCGGCATCCAACGCAACGGCAAGCGCTATCGCGGCAATCTGGTGCCGCTGTTGATGCAGAAATACGGGATCGAGGTGGGCGATCCGGAGAACGGGTTTGAGTTCGATCAAATCCGCTCATTCCGGCGCTTTTTGCTATTTGCCCGCGACACCATCCGCTGGCGCCGCCCGATGGAGCCCGACATTCATTGGTCAGCGATGTCGGGCCATGTCTCCACCTTCATCGTCAATGGCGGGCGCTACGACGATATCTTTTACACCGAGACATTCAATGCCGGGATGCAGGGCGTGCTCGACCAGGTGGAAACGGTACACGGCGTCGATCTCGGCGCGATCCCCCGGTTCAATGAAAGCGAGGGGCACGGTCCGAAACGGGCGCATCCGGTCGAGGCCTATTTCGACGATCTGGCGATGCATCTGGTCTACGAGATGTACAAACGCGACTTTCAGGTGTTCAAATACGATTTCGAGAACCCCGCCAATAAGATGCCGGTGGGGGAGATCGACCTGGACGAGGTGCACGCAAAGCTGGGTGATTAGGGGCTTTTGGCGCTTGGTCTGGTGCTTTCGCTTTGGCGGTAAGGGTCGCGGAACAATTGGCACTCCGATATGGTGACCGCCCGTACGCGGGAAAGCGGCGTTGTCGTGAGGTCGTCGTTAAACAAGTCGCGACCATCGCTGCTGCTCATTGGCAAGACCTTCAATCCAGCGGGCCACATGCTGTTCAATAGCGCGCAACCCGTGTCACGCAGAACAACCGGCGCGCCTGCGCCATGCCCGACCCTCCCCCATGTCTGTATGATGCGAGGGCATTCGTAGCGGCGTGCTGAGCAAGAGCCGCACTGATGCTTTGAAATACGACTGTTCGTTTTGGCGGATGCGCCCTCCCAGGGCCGGGCAAGGCGCTGGCGGCCTGACGTGGTGAGCGGTAAATCTAACTTCTGGCTTCAGCGCGCAAACTATTCATCACCGCGATAAAGCTTCGATATGGATAGCGCAGAACCGCCATCACCCAGAACACCCGGCGCGCATGCGCTATGCCCGACCCTCCGCCATGTCTGTATGATGCGAGGGCATTTCTCGCGGCGCACGCAATAAGAGCGTCACTGCTGCTTTGAAGAACGACAGTTCGGTTTGTCGGAGCCGCCCTCCCAGGGCCGGGCATGGCGCGTGCGGCCTGACGTGGTGAGCGGTAAATCTAACTTCCGGCTTAAGCGCTCAAATTATTCAACGCCGCGACACTGCTTCGATAACAAAAGTGCGAAACCGCCGTCACCCAACACGACCGGCGGGCCTGCTGCATGCCCGACCCTCCCCCATGTCTTCATCGCGCGAGGGCATTTGTTGCATGAGGCAGAGCTTTTGCGTCGCTGATGCTTTGAAGCACGATAGTTCGGTTTGTCGGATCCGCCCTCCCAGGGCCGGGCATGGCGCTGGCGGCCTAACTGTCCGCGCATGAGCGCAGGAAGAGGGTGCGTGTTGACTTTCATCAAAACCCTCAGCGCCCTTCTTATACCGGCGCCGCAATCCGCGTCTGCGTGGCCATTGCCTGGGTCGACAGGGTCAGATCCAGGATGATCGCCGCTGGATCGATGTTGACGGCCTGACCGTGGCGGGCGCGGGCCGAGAGGGTCTGCGCCAGATCGGCCCAACCGCGCGCGGCTTCAGCAGAAGGCGCCAGGCGGGACAGCAGCGCCGCCTCGCCGCGATACGCCTCTTCCACCGGTGGCCCTGCCGCGCCAGCCCGCGCCACCCGCGCCAGAAACAAGTCGATCAAATCGAGGATCAAATCGTAGCGCGCCGCGTTTTTCGGCCCCGCCGCGCTATCGGCCAAAGCCAGCGCCTCTGCGCGGGCATCGGGGTCAACGAGAAGCCCGGCGATCTGCGCGTAGAGCGCCAACCCGCCTTCGCGCATCAACCGCAGCGCGGTGCCGACTGACCCACCAGAGAGCGCGTTTAGCGCCGCGGCGTCCTCACCGGGATCAGCGCCCGCCTGGCTCAGCGCAGCCGCGAGATCCACCGCGCTGAGCGTTTGGCAACGCAGCATCCGACAACGCGAGCGGATCGTCGGCAATAGCCGCGCGGGCTGATGCGCCACCAGCAGCAGGATCGTGTGCTTCGGCGGCTCTTCAAGCACCTTTAGCATCGCATTCGCGGCGTTGCGGTTCATCTCATCGGCGGCATCGATGATTGCCACGCGGCGCCCGCCATCGGTTGAAGCGAGCTCGAAATAGCCCTTCAAGCGGCGCATCTCACCGACCGTGATCTCCTTACGCAGACGCGCGCCCTTCTCGTCCCAGCCGCGCCGCACCAGGCAAAGATTGGGCTCCGACAACGCCGCGATCCGCGCCAAGGCCGGATGATCGGTGGGCGGATCAAGCGTCTGCGGTGGTGGCGGCGCGCCGAAAAGCCCATCCGTCTCGGCCAAGGGTGCGGTGATCAAAAATCGCGCCAGCCGCCAGGCCAGCGTCGCTTTACCCACGCCGCGCGGCCCCGCCAGCAACCAGCCGTGATGCAACCGACCGCTTTGAAATGCCTGCAGAAAGCTGGCCTCGGCGTTCTCTTGCCCAAAAACTTGGGCGGTATGGCGCGGATGCGGGGCACCAGGCGCGCAATCGGGCTCGGGCGCCGCCTCGCTCACCCGAGATGCTCCAAGACCCGCGCCAGCACATCGCGGCTCACAGCGTCACTGTCGCGGGAGCCGTCGATCACTTCAAAACGCGGCGCAAATTCTTCGGCCAACGCCAAAAACCCCGCGCGCATCGCTGTCTGTAACGTGAGGCCGAAATCCTCGAACCGCTCCTCGCTGCCCTGACGTCCTTTGGCGCGCGTGAGCCCGGTTTCCGGGTCGATGTCGATCAGGAGCGTCAGATCCGGCTCAACCGCGATCATCAGGCGGTGCAGCGCGTCCACCTGGCTGCGCAGATTGCCCCGTGACAGCCCCTGATACATGCGGGTGCTATCCGCGAACCGATCGCAAATCACCACATGGCCCGCCTCGATCGCCGGCGTAATCACCCGCTCCAGATGATCGCGCCGCGCTGCCGTAAAAAGCAAAAGCTCGGTCTCTGCTGACCAACGATCCGGCGCACCCTGCAGCACCAGATTGCGGATTTCTTCCGCTCCCGGAGAACCGCCTGGCTCGCGCGTGAGCACCACGTCACGCCCGGTACGGCGCAGCGCCTCGGCCAACGCACGGGCCTGGGTCGACTTGCCCGAGCCGTCAATGCCCTCGAAAGTGATGAAATGGCCCCGTGTCATCGCCAGCCGGGCGTAGCCCTGCGCGCCAAAAGCGTCAACCAATCGCTCCGCGTCGCACGTTTTTGAGGCCGCCGACCGCGCTGGTGCCCTGCATGCTTTGGGCGATCCGGCGGTTGTGCTAGCGCAAGACGATGGTCGTTAACTTTTTATGCCTCCGGCGGAGATGAGATGCCTCCGGCGGAGGTACTTTTGAAAAGAAGAAGGGAGAGGGACCGCCAGTCCCATCGGTTTTGCCCGCGTCCGGGGGCGTGACATGTCATACAAATCAATATGACATTTCATGTAAATTGCGCGGGTCGAAGGCGCAGTGGGCGGTGTGGGGCGTGGTGCGTGGGGCGTGGCAAGAGGTGCCGAAACCACTGTTGAGCGTTTCGGCGATCACGCGCGGCGACGATAAAGCGCGGGTTTGGTCAGCGGATCTGGCGACGCGTTTTGGCTATATCGACGCGATGACGGCGGCGTATGGAAAGGCCCTGGCATTGGACAGACACTCTGCGACCCAAGGTAAGCCCCGTCTCAATGATCGGTTGTGGCGCTGGTAAAACATAAGCTGCGCGCTCAACAACGCGCCAGCACCGAGCGCGGCCTAGTGCACGGGCGCCTTGCGGAGGCGGATGACCACATCGACCGTGGCGATCTCCGCGCCATCAGGAGCATCGGGGAGCCGCGCGATCTCCAACTCCTCAGCAGGCGCATCGCTCAAGCGGCTCTCGTCTTCCCAGAAGAAATGCGGATGGTTGGAGGTGTTGGTATCGAAATAGCTCTTGGAGCCGTCGACCGTAATCTCCCGCACTAGGCCGGCATCGCAAAACGCCCGCAGCGTATTGTAGACGGTTGCGAGCGACACCCGCTCCCCGCCCTGATCCGCCGAGGCGAACAAGCTTTCGGCAGTGACGTGGCGGTTTTTGCCATCGCCCACCAAGAGTGCCGCTAGGGCAACCCGCTGACGCGTCGGGCGCAAACCCGCCTCGGTCAGCCATTTGGTGGCGCGCGCCTCTTTGTGCTTGCGTGTGTGTTGCTCGCTCGTCTGCATGCTCAGTGCTGGCTTTCTCCGGTCGCTCATTTAGCGACTTAACTCACACATCTTTATAAAGGGCCAACGCGCCGATATTCAAACGATTTTCTGCATTGAAGACAATCGAGCGGTGTACACGGCACCTTGCACGTCTGTAACATCGGGTGATAGGGACGGCGCGATTCAGCCGACCCAGCGCGGATGCGGTCGGCGCAGACGGTCCAGCGGCGGACGAATATGGAGGCGGAATGGCGCAGTTTCCCACGGCTTTCGACAAGGATGCGCTGTTAAAATGCGCCAGAGGAGAGCTGTTTGGCCCGGGCAACGCCCAGCTTCCCGAGCCGCCGATGTTGATGCTAGACCGGATCACGGATGTGTCTGCCGATGGCGGCGCGCATGGTAAGGGCCATATCACTGCCGAGCTCGATATCACGCCCGATCTGTGGTTTTTCCCCTGTCATTTCCCGGGTAATCCGGTGATGCCGGGCTGTCTGATGCTTGACGGGCTGTGGCAGCTCACCGGCTTTAATCTGGGATGGCGCGGCTGGCAGGGCCAGGGTTTCGCGCTTGGCGCCTCTGATGAGGTTAAGTTTTCAGGCATGGTCAGGCCCAGCGTGAAGATTGTTAGCTATCACATTGATTTCAAACGCGTCATCGACCGCAAGCTAAAGCTGGGGGTGGCCGATGGCACCGTGCGCGCCGATGGTGAAACCGTCTGCGAAGCCAAGGGCCTGCGGGTCGGGCTCGCCGCCCCCGGCGCCCCCTAGATCCAGGCAAAAGGAGAGATCCCATGCGCCGCGTTGCTGTCACTGGATTGGGTATTGTCTCATCGATTGGCAATGATGCCTCTGCCGTGACCGAGGCGTTGCGCGCCGGTCGCTCGGGCATTGTCGCCGCGCCCGATTACACCGAGCGCGGGTTTCGCAGCCAGGTGAAAGGCGCCATCGATCTCGACCCGGCCGCCCATATCGACAAGCGGGTGCTGCGGTTCATGGGGCCGGGCGCGGCCTATGCCTACATCGCTATGGCGCAGGCCATCGCCGATGCGGGGCTGAGCGACGCCGAGGTGAGCGATCCGATGACGGGCTTGATCGCGGGATCCGGCGGGCCCTCCACATCGGCGATGCTGCTCGCACACCAAACCGTGCTCGAGAAGGGCGCGCCGAAGCGGATCGGCCCTTTCGCTGTGCCCAAATGCATGAGCAGCACGATCTCAGCCAATCTGGCCACGGCCTATGCAATTAAGGGGATGAACTTCTCGATCACGTCTGCCTGCTCCACCTCGCTCCACTGCATCGGCATGGCCGCGCAGCAGATCATGCTGGGCACCCAGGACGTGATGTTTGCCGGCGGCGCGGAAGAGCTTGACTGGACGCTGTCGTGCCTCTTCGACGCGATGGGGGCAATGTCGTCGAAGTATAACGACACGCCCGCGCGAGCCTCGCGCGCTTTTGACGCCAACCGCGACGGATTTGTGATCTCAGGCGGCGGCGGCATTGTCGTGCTGGAGGATCTGGAACGCGCCCGCGCCCGCAACGCGCCGATCTACGCGGAAGTTACCGGGTTCGGCGCCACATCGGATGGCCACGATATGGTGGCGCCCTCCGGCGAAGGCGGCGAACGGGCGATGCGGCTGGCGCTCAACACCCTGCCCGAGGGGCGCAAAGTCAGCTATATCAATGCCCACGGTACCTCGACCCCGGTAGGCGATGCGGGCGAAGTGGAGGCGGTGCGGCGGATCTTCGGCCAAGGGCAGACGCCGCCGATCAGTTCGACCAAATCGATGACGGGCCATGCCCAGGGCGCGGCGGGGGCGCTCGAGGCGATCTTCTGCCTGTTGATGCTCAAACACGATTTCATCACCCCCTCGATCAATGTCGACACGCTCGATGAGCGGATCGAACCGGGTGAGATCGCCACGCAGGCGGTGGCCCAAGCCGGGCTCGACACGGTGATGACCAATTCTTTCGGTTTCGGCGGCACCAATGGCTCGATGCTGCTCAGCAAATTTAACGGATGACGATCGATGGCTGATTTGATGCGCGGCAAGCGCGGGTTGATCATGGGCGTGGCCAATGACCGCTCTATTGCCTGGGGGATTGCCCAGGCGCTGGCGGCGGAGGGCGCGGCGCTGGCCTTCACCTATCAGGGCGAGGCGTTTCAAAAGCGCGTGGCGCCGCTCGTGGAAACGCTGGCCGATGCCGGGCCGCTGATCGATTGCGACGTGATGAACGAGGCGAAGATGGATGCCACGTTCGACGCGTTGGGCGCCCATTGGGATCGGCTCGACTTCGTGGTGCACGCCATCGCGTTTTCCGACAAGACCGAGTTGCAGGGCCGGTTCATCGACACATCGCTGATGAACTTCACCAATTCGATGGCGATCTCATGCTACTCGCTGATCGATGTGGCGCGGCGGGCGCGGCCGATGATGCGCGACGGCGGCTCGATCATTACGCTGACCTACCAGGGTTCCACCCGGGTGACGCCCTACTACAACGTGATGGGGGTTGCGAAGGCGGCGCTGGAATCGACGGTGCGCTACTTGGCCAACGATTTGGGCCCCGAGGGCATTCGCGTGAACGCAATATCGCCCGGGCCGATGAAGACGCTGGCCGGTGCCGCGATTGGCGGGGCGCGCAAGACGTTCAAACACACCGAGTTGAACGCACCGCTGCGCGCCAACGCTACCCTCGACGCGGTCGGCGGCACCGCTGTCTACCTGACCTCAGATTACGGCGCCTCCACCACCGGTGAGATTGTGCGCGTCGATGGCGGGCATCACGTTCTGGGCCTGCCGCAGGCGGAGAATTTATAGCGCACGCACTGCACCGGCCCGATATCGGCGGCTTCCCCTGAAGGGCAAATTCTGCTCTAAACGCTAAAAATCGGCGATAAAGAGCAGCCCATGCCCGCAGACGATCTTCTTTCTGGTGCCAGTGCCAGTGGTTCTTACGACGCGTCCGACATCGAGGTGCTTGAGGGGCTGGAGGCGGTGCGCAAGCGGCCGGGCATGTATATCGGCGGCACTGATGAGCGCGCGCTGCACCACATGGCCGCCGAGATCCTCGACAACGCGATGGATGAAGCGGTGGCGGGCCACGCGACCCGCATCGAAGTCGAGCTCCATGACGATTACGCGATGACCGTGCGCGACAATGGCCGCGGCATCCCGATCGATCCACACCCCAAATTTCCCGATAAATCCGCGCTGGAAGTGATTTTTACCGAGCTGCATGCGGGCGGCAAGTTTTCGGGCAAAGCCTATCAAACCTCGGGCGGCCTCCACGGTGTGGGCGCAACGGTGGTGAACGCGCTCTCCGACAGTCTCGCGATCCAAGTGGCGCGCGACAGGCAGGTCTATGAGTTGCGGTTTTCGCGCGGGCGGGCCCAGGGCAAGCTGGAGAAAACCGGCGCCGCGTCAAACTGGCGTGGCAGCCGCGTCACCTTTCACCCCGATGCCGAGATCTTCGGCAATCACCGTTTCAAGCCCGCGCGCCTGTTCAAGATGGCGCGCTCGAAGGCGTATCTGTTCTCCGGCGTCGAGATCCGGTGGAAATCGGCCATCGCAGACGGCGACACCCCGCAAGAGGCCACGTTTCATTTCCCCGGCGGCCTGGCTGACTATCTCAGCGAGCAGTTGGGCAGCAGCACCACCTATGCCGACCGCCCGTTCGCGGGGAAAGTCTCGTTTGAGGAGCGGTTCAACACGCCCGGCTCGGTGGAATGGGCGATTAACTGGACCGCCTCGCGCGACGGGTTTCTGCAATCCTACTGCAACACCGTGCCAACGCCCGAAGGCGGCACCCATGAACAAGGCTTCTGGGCGGCGGTGTTGAAAGGCATCCGCGCCTATGGCGAGTTGGCCAACAACCGCAAAGCGGCGCAGATCAACCGCGACGATCTGATCTCGGGCGGCTGCGCGCTGGTGTCGTGCTTTATCCGCGAGCCTGAATTTGTCGGCCAAACCAAAGACCGGCTGGCCACGACCGAGGCGGCGCGCCTGGTGGAAACCGCGGTGCGCGATCATTTCGACAATTGGCTGGCGGCAGATACTAAATCAGCGGGCGCGATCCTCGACTTTCTGGTGCTGCGCGCGGAGGAGCGGATCCGCCGCAAGCAAGAGAAGGAGACGGCGCGCAAATCCGCCACCAAGAAGCTGCGGCTTCCGGGCAAGCTGGTGGATTGCACGCAAAAGGCGCGCGACGGCACCGAGATTTTCCTGGTTGAGGGGGATTCGGCGGGCGGATCGGCCAAGATGGGGCGCAACCGCAATACCCAGGCGCTACTGCCGCTGCGGGGGAAGTTTCTCAACGTGATGGGGGCTGCGGCCTCGAAGCTGAGCCAAAACGCGGAAATCGCCGATGTGTGCCAGGCGCTTGGCGTGGGGCTCGGGACGCGGTTCAACCTCGACGATCTGCGTTATGACAAGGTCATCATCATGACGGATGCCGATGTGGACGGCGCCCATATCGCCTCGCTGTTGATGACGTTCTTCTTCAGTCAGATGCGGCCGATGATCGATGCTGGGCATCTCTATCTGGCCTGCCCGCCGCTCTACCGCCTGACGCAAGGTGCGCGCCGGGTTTACTGCCTAGACGAGGCCGAGCGCGACGCGTGGTTGGCTAAGGGACTGGGCGGTAAAGGCAAAATCGATGTAAGCCGGTTTAAGGGCCTGGGCGAGATGGA
>JBCDGW010000076.1:0-15729 GCA_038750765.1 Pseudomonadota bacterium
ATCGATGGCGTCGCCTGATCTGACCGCGCCCGCGGAATGCCCCGCATAACGCGCTAAGGCCCAAGCGGCCCCAACCGTATCAGCGATACCCGCTTGAATGCTCAGACCCAGGCCGGTGCAATCATCTTCCAGCCGCTGCAACAGCGTCTCTTCGCCGCCAAACAGATGCGCGCATCCGGTTAAATCGATGATCAAACCGTCCCGCCCGTCTTCTGCGACCCAGGGAGAGAACTTAACCGCCCAGCGCTGCAGCACTGTCAAAAATGCGGCATCCGCTTGAGGATGCGCCAACCGGGTTATCAGGTTGGGACACATCGCTTGCGCGTCGCGCAGGGGCTGACCACGGCGCAACCCTTCGGCAGAAGCGGCAGGGCAAAGCGATAGTATCACCTGCATGTTGTTTTGATCTTCGACCACGGCAAAAGGCTGCGCCAAAGACCGGAGTTCGGTGCGCAAAATCCGCTCAGCAGCGAGGCGGGGAAACCAGATCGATAGAATGCGGCGGCGTGACATTGGCGTATGTTCTATTTTTGTTCTTTTACGGTGAGTCGCGCCTTGGAGTCGAGGCCGCGATCATGCCCGCGCGGTGCAGATCACCCACACGCTCTCGCTCGATGACAAAACCACCGCCTTCGACCCGATGCGTCGGGCGAGTTAATACGTTCTCTGCTGGCTTATTGAACCGCGACGCCTTGCTAGGGCGCCCCGTACCGCGCGATGAACATCTCGACCGCGCCGCGAATAACCCGGTCTATCTCATCGTCGGAGAAGTGCGTCTTTATCCCCATCATCATTTTGGTGTGGATCGATGCCTTGCACAACTCAATGAACTGATCAGCCGCCAGCTCGACATCGTCGATGTTCAACTCGCCAACCGCGATCCGGTTTTCGAGATATCTGGTCAAAGCAAGCCGCGCGATCGTCGGTCCAGATTCGTAAAACTCGCGGCCTAATTCGGGAAAACGCGCGCTTTCTGCCACCGCGATCCGGTATGTTTCACGGCCAAGGTCTGAGATGAAAAAGCGCACCATCGTCGATGCGGCTTCGAACATAACCTCAGCGACCGGGCCGTCCATCGCCATCCGCGCGATCGCCATGTCGGCCTGCCGCTGGCACTCTCGCTTGGCCACCTCCATGAACAGATGCCGCTTGTCACTGAAGTAGGAATAGAGCGTTGCCTTGGACACCTGGGCCGCACGCGACACCTCTTCCATGCTGGCGCCTTCGTAGCCGTCTCGAAGGAAAATCTGCCGCGCACCGTCGATCGCTTGTTCGATCTTACGGCCGGGTTTCACAGTGCTTGCAGCGGACAATAAGCGCCCTTTCGGCTTTGACTCCGCACTATAGCCACGCCGGTGCTGCGCGAACAAGCCCAGCGGTAGGGCCAGGTTTTGCGTTCAACGCGCCAAAGCACTCTGATATGCGCGCGCTATGATTGAGATTTTCCTCAAGACCTTACCGTTTTTCCTGCTGATCGGCGTGGGCTACGGCGCAGCGGCGAGCAAGTTTTTCTCCGAAGCGGCGGCCGCGGCTCTCACGCGGTTTGTTTTCTATTTCGCGCTTTCAGCGATGCTGTTTCGCTTTTCGGCGAACCTGTCGTTTAGCGAGGTTTTTGATCTGGAATGGATGGGTGTTTATCTGGCTGCGACGGCTGCGACCTACGTTATCTTCGTCTTGGCTGCGTATTGGCGCGGGGTCACCCTGGCTGAGGCCGCTCTGGAAGGGCAGTGCGCGGCTATTGGCAATATCGGTTTTCTCGGCATTCCTATGCTGGCACTCCTGATGGGCGAGGCTGCTGTCGCGTTTATCGTGATGATGCTCACTGTGGATTTGCTGGTGTTTGGCTCGCTGATCGTGATCTTCATCACCGGCAGCCGCGAACGCCTCTCGCCGCGCGTGTTCAAAACGGTCGGGCTTGGATTAGTCTCCAATCCGATGCTTCTGGCCATCTTTCTTGGTCTAGCCGCCTCCGCGTTGGAAATGCCAATCCCCGCGCCTCTCAATGAATTCCTCGCCATACTGGGCAATGCTGCAACGCCAGGCGCGCTGTTCGCGATTGGCGCGTCGCTCGCCAGTAAATCCGCGGAACGTCTCAGCGTCGCGGCGTGGTTGAGCTTTGGAAAGCTAATCGTACATCCCGCCGCCGTCGCTGTAGCTGCGCTGATCATCTGGCCGGTGGAACGTTACAGCGCGGCGGTGATGATCGCGTCGGCGGCGCTCCCGACTGCGGGCAATGTGTACATCATCGCGCAACACTATGCCGTTGCCCCGCAAAGGGTCTCCGCGACAATTCTGGTCTCGACCGTGCTGTCGATACTTACGGTGTCGCTCATTTTGGCGTGGCTGGCACAGCGCATCCCGTTTCAATAAGAGGTCGTTATGGATGTAGTCTCGGAAAATCGGTGTTTTGGCGGCGTGCAGGGCGTGTACACTCACGAAGCGGCAAGCACGCGTTGCGCGATGACGTTCGCCCTTTTCCTGCCGCCGCAAGCGCAGCACGGTAAGGTGCCACTGCTATGGTACTTGTCTGGCCTTACCTGCACCCATGAGAATGCGATGACAAAGGCCGGTGCGCAGGCATGGGCTAGCAAATACGGGCTTGCGCTTGCGTTTCCCGATACGTCGCCGCGTGGTGACGGCGTCGCCGACGATGATGCCTACGATCTGGGCCAAGGCGCTGGGTTTTATGTGGATGCTACCGAGACGCCCTGGGCCCCGCACTTTCAAATGTGGCGCTACCTCACGCAGGATCTGACGGATTTGATCTTTGACCGTTTTCCTCTCGATCCTGAGCGGCAGGCGATCACTGGGCATTCGATGGGTGGTCATGGCGCCTTAACCATCGGCTTGGCCGAGCCGGCGCGGTTTCGCTCGATCAGCGCGTTTTCCCCGATCTGTAACCCTAGCCAGAGCGATTGGGGTCGCAAGCAACTCACCGCATATCTCGGCTCGGACGAGGCGCTTTGGTCGCGTCATGATGCGAGCATTCAGATGCGCGAAAGCGGCTTCGATGGCCCGCTACTCATTGACACTGGCACCGACGATCAGTTTTTGCCGCTTTTGCGGGTCGACACGATGGCCCAAGCAATCGCCGCGCGGGGCCAGTCAGCCGTCTTTCGGATGCAGCCGGGCTATGACCATTCCTACTTCTTCGTGGCCAGTTTCATGCGCGATCACATTGCTTTTCACGCCGAGGCGCTGGGCGCGTAGGACGGGGTTGCGAAGAGGGGTTTCTCCCGCACGGGCAGGTGAACGATCGCTGAAAACACGCCGACGCCGATACCAATCCACCAAACCACCGAGTAGCTGCCATAGGCGTCATACAGCCGTCCCCCTAACCAGATGCCTAGGAACGCGCCGATCTGATGGCCGAGGAAGACAAAGCCATAAAGAGTGCCCATAAAGCGCAAGCCATAGATATGGCCGACAAGACCACTGGTTAGTGGGATTGTCGCCAGCCAAAGCGCCCCGAAGACCACCGCGAATATCAAGACGGAACCGGGGGTAATCGGCGCGAGGATAAACGCCGCCGCCGATATCGCCCGGAGTGCATAAATCGTGGCCAGCAGGTATTTGCGCGGAAAGCGTGCCCCAAGCCAGCCAGCAGTCAGCGTGCCGATGATGTTGGTCACACCGATTACCGACAGAGCCACCGCGCCGAGCGCGGATGTGCTGGCGATACCGATATTGGCCAGCAGACTTCCGGGCGCGATAGGGCCGCACATCTCAGTGACCATCGCGGGAAAATGTGCGGTGACGAAACCGAGCTGATACCCGCATGAGAAAAAGCCGAGCGTGATCAGTGTGAAGCTTGGATCGCGAAACGCTCGGGTGACCGCCGTCAGCATCGACTCCGACGCTTGCGCCGATTGCCCGTCGTCACGCGTAGCAGGCGAGAGCATCGGGAGCACGAACAACACGGCCAGGATGGCAAGCGCGAAGACAAAGAAGATGCTTTGCCAGGCGATCACCGAAAGCAGCAATTCAGCCAATGGGGGGCCGACGATTTGACCGCCGGAACCGGCCGCCGTGGCAATCGCAAGGGCCATTGACCGTTTCTCATCACTCGCGGCGCGCCCAACGATCGCCAGGATGACGCCGAAACCGGTTCCAGCGATACCGAAGCCCACCAACGCTTCCAGAACCCAGTGCTGCGCCGGGGTGACGGCGAAGGCTGAAAGCCCAAGACCTACTGCATAGAGAATAGCGCCCCCAATGAGCGCCCGCCGATCACCGAACCGTTCCGCAATGGCCCCGAAGATCGGCTGTCCGATGCCCCAAAACAGGTTCTGTATCGCGATGGCCGTCGAGAAATCGGCACGCATCCAGCCGAACTCATTGGCGATCGGGATCTGAAACACGCCAAAACTCGACCGGATCGAGAAATTGACCAATAGGATCGCGCAACATCCAACTAGGATGGGCAGCATTGTATCTTTGCGCATGGGTTCGCTCCCGCTTACGCATGCAACCTCTTTAAAGCGCGCGGTTGCGTCAAATCGAATTCGCTTAAGTCACGGTTCACAAAAATTGCACATCCGGTTTCCTGCTGCCCCGAAGGCCTCTATTGGGGCTTTATGACGATGTCGCTTGAACGGCTATACAATGAGCGCGTTTCCGCGGACGAGTTGACCGCGGATGCCGCGCAGCAAGCGGTGTTGCCTCTGTTCCAAGAGATCCTGGTCGCTTTGGACACGCCATCGAAGCCGCGCGGTTTGATCGGTGGCTGGTTCCAAAAGCCGGCTGATGCGCCGAAGGGGTTGTACCTTTGGGGTGGCGTCGGCCGGGGCAAGTCGATGCTCATGGATCTGTTCTTCGACGCCGCCACCATTAACGCCAAGCGCCGCGTTCATTTTCACGCGTTCATGCAAGAGATCCACGCGGGTATGCATGCCGCGCGACAAACCGGCGTCGAGGATGCCATCAGGCCAGTTGCCGATGCAGTGGCTGAACGCGTGCGGCTCCTTTGCTTTGACGAAATGCAAATCACCGATATCACCGACGCGATGATCGTGGGTCGCTTGTTCGAGCTTTTATTCGCGCATCGGATCATCGTGGTGACCACGTCAAACCGTGTGCCCGATGATCTCTACAAGGATGGGCTCAATCGCGCGCTTTTCCTGCCGTTTATCGCCCAGATCAAAGAGCGCATGCATGTCCACCAAATCGCGTCACCGCGGGATTATCGTCAGGACCGGCTTGCGCAAAGCGATGTGTACTTCCACCCCGCCGGCGCACAGGCCAAAGCGGCCATCGATGCGCTTTGGGTCGATCTAACCGGTGGCGATTGGGAAAGTCTGACGCTTCATGTGCAAGGGCGCGAGGTGGTCTTGCCCCAGTTTAAAAACGGGATCGCGCGGGTTGATTTTTGGCATCTTTGCGGTCAACCGCTTGGTCCTGCAGATTACCTTCAAGTTGCGGCGGCGGTTAAGGTTCTCATCCTGGAGGAGATCCCGCTTTTGTCGCGTGCCAACAGTAACGAGGCCAAGCGTTTCGTCACCCTGATCGATGCGTTGTACGAGGCAAAGGTGCGTCTCATCGCCAGTGCTGCCGCGATCCCCGAGCAACTCTACCAAGAAGGGGCAGGCAGCTTCGAGTTTGAGCGGACAGCCTCACGCTTGCGAGAGATGCAAAGTGATGGGTGGGGCAAATGAGGCGGAGTTTTATCGCGATACCGATGCCTGAAAAGGTGCAGGATGCCCTATCGGCGGTGCAGGATCGATTGCGCTGTGGCCGCTTGGTCGATCCGGAGAATTTTCACCTCACGCTCGCGTTTCTCGACCATCAAAGCGATGCCAGTCTCGCAGCGCTTGATGAGGAACTCGCGCGGATCGCCCTCGCCCCGTTTGAGCTGCAACCCCACGGGCTGGGCGCCTTCGGCGGACGCGCGCCCAAGACGTTTTGGGCTGGAATTGCCGATACCACTGATCTCGCGCGCCTTCATGACAAGGTGCGCGGCGCCGTCCGCTTGGCCGGTCTCGACTTGCCCCGCAAACGGTTTCGGCCGCATGTCACGCTCGCACGGTTCGGTCCGGCGCTCGATCCTGCTGATCTTGAGAGGATAAGGCTTGTGCTTGAAAGGATGCACGCATTTCCATGTCCATCTTTCCAGGTGGATCAGTTTGAATTAGTCGAGTCGCGTCTTTACCGAGAGGGCCCCGTATATACCGCGCTGGCGGATTACCCGTTCTCGCGCAACACGATGCCGGCCAGATAGAGCGACCCGCAAATCAGGATACGACCCTTTGGATCGCGCTCCCGTGCTGCCATGACAGCCGCTTGCACCGAGGCGCAAACCTCACCCGTAAGCCCCGCACTCAACGCCGCCGCACAGGTTTCCTCGGCGCTCAAGGTGGCAGGCGCATCCTCGATCGAGACGGCATAGAGATGCTGCGCAATACCGTGATAGTGGGTCAGATAGCCTCCGACATCCTTGGTGTTGAGCATGCCGCAAATTAGCATCAGCGATCGGTGAGGGAGGGTGGCCAGGTGGCTGGCAATGGCACGGCCTGCAGCCGGATTATGGCCGCCATCAAGCCAAATCTCCCCATCGGGATAGGCGTCAATCAAGGGGCCTTGCCGCAACCGCTGCATCCGGGCTGGCCACGTGGCGCTGGTCACCGCGGGCTCAAAAGCCTCATCAGAGCTTCCAAGGCACCGCAACGCCGCCAAAGCAATCCCGGCATTGCCCACCTGATGCGCGCCTGGCAAGGCTGGCAAAGGCAGGTCTAGCAACCCGCTTTCATCCTGAAAGATCAGGCGGTCTCGTTCGGTGGTTACATGCCAGTGCTGTCCGTGGGCGAGGAGCGGCGCGCCAACCTTTGAGGCCTGTGCTTCGATCACGTCAAGCGCAGCGTCTTGCTGGGGCCCAACAACGCATGTGATCCCGCGTTTTAGAATCCCCGCTTTTTCGAAGGCTATTTCGGCGAGGGTGTTTCCCAGATACGCTTCATGATCCATCGAAACCGGCGTGATGACGCTCAACGCAGGAGACACCACGTTGGTTGCGTCAAGCCTGCCACCGAGACCAACCTCGAGAATGGTAAAGTCAGCCTTCTGCTCAGCAAAAGCCAGCAGCGCTGCACAGGTTGTGATCTCAAAATAGGTGATCGCCTCCGCGCCATTCGCGGTCTCGCATCGATCTAGCAGCGCGGCCAGTGTGTCTTCCTCGATAAGCGAACCGGCCAGTCGGATCCTCTCATGAAAGCGAACGAGATGCGGCGATGTATAGGCGTGGACCGTGTGCCCAGCTCCCTCAAGCCCGGCACGAAGCATCGCTTGCACCGAGCCCTTGCCATTGGTGCCCGCGATATGGACCACCGGTGGCAATCGCTGTTGTGGGTTTCCAAGCCGGTCCAACAAACGCCAGACCCGATCGAGCGTCAGGTCTATCACCTTGGGGTGAAGCGACATCAGCCGCTCCAAAATGATATCGGAATGCGCGCGGCTCACCCGGCTTGTGCGTTCTCTATCAGGGCCGGATCGGGGGTTGGTTCTGCTGCTGGCTCAACTTCAGGGGCGGGTAAGTCACCACGAACCGGCGAGTCCAAACCGAGGAGCATGCGAAGGATGACGGCAAGCTCATCGCGCAGATCCTTGCGGTGGGTCACCCGATCCAACATGCCATGGTCAAGCAGGTATTCAGCGCGTTGAAAGCCTTCGGGCAATTGCTCGCGTATCGTTTGCTCGATGACGCGCGGACCTGCGAAACAAATAAGGGCGTTGGGTTCGGCGATATGGATGTCGCCTAGCATCGCATAGGACGCGGTGACACCGCCGGTTGTCGGATGCGTCAGCACCACGATGTACGGAAGCCCAGCCTCTTTCACCATTTCGATGGCAACCGTGGTGCGCGGCATTTGCATCAAGGACAAGATCCCCTCCTGCATCCGTGCGCCACCGGCGGCCGAAAACAGGATCAGCGGGCGGCCCATATCCACTGCGCGCTGGGCAGCGGCAATGATGGCATTGCCCACATACATACCCATCGAGCCGCCCATAAAGCTAAAATCCTGCGCGGCACAGATCACCGGTGTACGGGCAATCTCGCCTTGGGCCACAAGCATGGCATCACGCTCGCCCGATATGCGCTGGGCGCTCTTGATCCGCTCGGGGTATCGCTTTTGATCGCGAAATTGTAGCGGGTCCGCCACCGGCTCCGGCACGCTGATCTCGGTATAGACGCCGCCGTCAAACAATGCATTGAAACGCTCGCGCGGTGAAATCGCCATGTGATGCCCGCAACTTGAGCAGACATACAGGTTCTCGGTCACTTCACGATGGAACAGCATCGAGCCGCATTCGGGACATTTGGTCCAAAGATTCTCAGGCGTCTCGCGTCTTGAAAACAGCGAGTTGATTTTGGGTCTGACGTAGTTGGAGATCCAATTCATTGCGTGGCCCTTCCACAGCCCGAGTGCGCGGTGAGATAAGCGTCAGGTGGCGGAATTGCAATCACCGGTCAACCGCTGACGGATCAGGTGCCAAGCAACCATCAGCGCCCCAGTGTTTAGCAAGGTCAACCATCCGAAGGCTTGGTCGGAGTAGTCACTTTGAAACAGCGCCAGCCCCGAGATGTCAGTGCCGATGATCAGGAGCCACACGAAATTCGATGCAAAATGCATGCCCCACGCCGCACCGATATTGCCGCTGATCGCCACCAAATCCGTTGCGAGCAAAGCAAAAACGACAAGCGAAACCATCACTAAAACCACCGCGCCTGGCGGGATGCTGCTGCTGTAATGCGCGGCGGCGAACAAGATGGCCGGCCCGAGCCCCCACACCCACGGGCTTGGCGCCGATGCCGCGCTTTGCTGGAGCAGATAGCCGCGAAAAACAATTTCCTCGGCGCCGGTTTGAATGAACAGACCCGCGCAGGCGAGCGGCATCAGAAGAAGCCAAAATCCGAGGTTGAGTTGCCACTCAATATCCAAAACCGACAGGGCGACCAGAAGCAGCACGGCCTGGACGGCGGCGCAAATTCGCAGCGCGACCCAAAAGCCTATAACGGTCTCGCGCAATGGCCCCACAAGCGTCGCGGCAGAACGTTGGTGTAAAAACCTGACCACAACGATCACGGCCGCGTAGAGAGTGATGAACGAGAACAGAAGCCAGAACACACCCGTCGCCGTCTCGAAGTCGGTACCTACATTCAACACCGCGCGGCCGATGCTGTCATAAAGGATGAAAAACAGCACATAGAGCGCGATCACCCCGAGCACGCCCACCCCGAGACGACCGAAACCGCTGGAAGGGGCGGCCGGTGCCACAAAGCTTTGAAACGGTTCACGGTAGGCGTTCATGCCCGATCCATACGAGCCGCATGGTCGCGTGTAAATCTCCGCCGCGCTTCGTGACTTGTCATAGCCGAGGTCAATCCCTATCCCCGAAGGATGGCTTGGATCGCGACAGTGCCGCTTCGGATGACGTTGGTTTTCTGCGTGATGGTGCTCGCTGGATGTTCGGGGCTAGGGCGCGGCGGTGAGAAGCCTCCCGAAACCGTGGAAGTCGCTTCTCGATCTGTCGTAATCGGCGGTCCTACGGGATATTGCGTGGATCGCGGCGCAAGCCGCTTGGTCGGAGAAAGCCCGTTCGTGCTGTTAGGGTCCTGCGCCTCTATCGCAGGCGACCGCAGCGCCGGAACGCCCGCGCGGCTTGGGGTTTTGACCGCATCGGTTTCAGCGCCAGGCGGTCCCAGCTTTGCCGAGACACTACCGCAGCTTGAGACCTTCTTTCGCTCCCCGCCCGGGCGCGCCGCTCTGGCGCGCGATGGCAACGATCTGTCCGTCACGGTGTTGTCTGCGGAAGCCCAGGGCGATGTTTTGATCGTGCACCTCAATGACACCAGTGCGAATGTCGTGCCCGGTATCGCAAGCGAATATTGGCGCGCGCTGTTTGAAGTAAACGGTCGCCTCGTTACTCTGTCGGTGATGAGTTTTGATGAAGCACCGATGGGGCCGGATGCCAGCCAACGCACGATCCGCAGATTTATCGAGCGGATCCGGCGGGAAAGCCCTGCCATCGCGTCTTAGCCCAGTTGTTGTTTTTTCTAGTGCAAGCCCGCCCCAGGCAGTATGCCGTTAGTAAAAGAACGCGAAGGCGCGCCCAATGATCAGGATCCTCGATGCCCTCATGCACCAAACCGCCTTGCGCGGCTGGACGCGGGCGGCGAGGCGGGCCGACATCATCGATCTCGACGCACTCGTGCGGTTGCGCTCACGGGCCCGTCGTATGCATGCCCGGATCAACAAGGTGCTCCACGTGGCCGAGGCCCGGCTAACGCTTCCGGCCATTGGCACCAACGCGATACAAAAACCCTTGCACACCGACTGGGCTTACAGACCCGATCTGTGGCGAGGTCCCTTACAACCTCCTGGTAAGGTGGCGGTCGAGTCCAAGACCGAGTTCGGCTCTGAGTTAAAGGTGTTCCACGATTGCCGCGTGAGCGAACTCACCTTGCGGCAGGTGCGTAACGCTCGTGAATCCGATCTCGCCCCGTTTGGGCTTCGGGTAGACGTGTTCAAGTTCGACGGAAGCTTCTTGTCGATTGTGTTGGAGCTTCCTTATGATGCGTCAAAAGACCTAGAGCGGCGCCACGTTATCCGACTGGACACCACCATTGATGCTGAGCGGCCGCTTGACGTATTTGCGCGGCTCAACATCAAAAATGGTCCTAATGTCGAACAAATCGTGCGAGAGCTGCCCCGTGAAGGCAACGGCGAAACCGCTGTTGAGTTCGACTTGGCCTACACCAAGCTGAACGAGAAACGCATAGAGAAAATGTGGCTCGATTTGATCTTCGAGGGCGCGGAAATGAACCAGTTTTTGTTGCGGGATGTCACGCTGACGCGGCGACCGCGTTCGGAAATGTAGAGTGGGAACCGCCGTGATCGGGTCGAACGCATCATCTGCAAATCGGATAGACACATCGGATGGGCTTGCCCTTGAACACCGTTGATCGAGACTTCCGCGATGGGCGCGCAACGACGGACGCGACGCTGATCAAAACCCGTATCATCGCGGGTATCTGGGAAGGTGTGCTGGTTTGCCCTCCTGGTACTGTCGAGCCGCCCGAATTGCGCGTCAGCCACCTTGGACAAACAATCTCCACCATCGCTGTCGCCCCTGAGCCGGACTTCGAGAGCCGTTGGAGCGTGAGGGTTGCGATACCGCCGGAGGTGCTGTGCGACGGAATCCAGACATTTCTGATCGAAGCCGCAGCAACAGGCGATGTGCTCGCGCGGTTTTCAATCGCCAGCGGTGATCCGCTGGAGGACGATATTCGCGCTGAAGTGGACTTACTCCGCGCGGAGCTCGATATGTTGAAGCGGGCCTTCCGACGTCACTGCGTCGAAACGCAATAAACTTTCAGGCGTCTGTGCGGTTCGTGGTCGGCGGGGCTGTATGCCGGCTAACCAGCGAACGGGCTGCAAAAACCAGAGTCGCGGCCACTATGATCCCAGCCAACCCTGCAGCAAAATCAATCGCAGAGGGCGTGCGGCCGGGTACCAAGAGCTGAGCGTATTCGATGAGATTGGCGAGGCTTACAAGCGCCAAGACCACCGTTGCAATGCCCAAGATACTCAGCAGCGATAGCGTCAGTACTGCGAAGGTGAGCCCGTAGACGAGCGGCATTGCATCGGAGGGTATCTGCCAATCAACAGCGAGCGTCCCGAGCGCGTTGAGGCCCCAAAAACCGATCAGCACGATTGGGTAGATCGCGATCGCAATTACCGTGTTCGCCATAAGGCCTTTGAAATGCCACCTGGTCATTCTGTATCGCCCCATCCTTTACCCATGACAGTGGCAAGTGTTCCAATTGAATTGGGCGTGAATGCGGCGGGTTGCGCCAGACGGCGGCTTTTCGCGAAAGCGTGAAGCGTGGAACTGTCCAAGCGCGGGAAACAAGCCCGACGCTTTAGCGATCAATCCAATGGTTTGGCGCCGGATTTTCGCGAACTAGGCGCCGCGCGTTTCCTGTGGACGCACGATGCCTAGCATAATCCAGATATTGTCAGCCCCCTATCGCAATGTTGCCCAAATCCACGCGGATAAGGCGGCACGTGGGGCCTGATTGAACGAGTATGGCATGGATAGATTAACGGAGATGGAGGCCTTTGCGACCGTCGTGGATCAGGGGGGATTCACCGATGCGGCCAAAAAGATGGGGATATCGAAGTCGGCCGTCTCCAAGCACGTGTCATCGCTGGAAGCGCGCCTTGGCGCCCGTCTGCTCAACCGAACCACGCGCCGCGTAAGCCCTACGGAAATTGGTCTTGCCTATTACGACCGTGCGCGCCGCGTTCTCAACGATGCTGGTGAGGCCGACGCGCTTGTCACGTCGATGCAGTCGGCGCCATCGGGTTTGCTGCGCATCAGCGTTGCCACCGATTTTGGCGTCAATCACCTGTCGCCTGTCCTTGGCGAATTCTTATCGGACTTCCCGGATGTGACAGTGAACATGGTGCTCAACAATCGCTATGTGGAACTGATTTCCGAAGGGTTCGATATGGCGGTGCGTATCGGCGAACTGGAAGACTCAACACTTCGGGCACGGAAGCTGACCGAGACCACGAAAAAGATGATCGGCTCCCCCAGCTATTTCCAGAAATATGGGCGCCCGCAAAAGATTGACGATCTCAACGAGCACAAGCTGCTGCACTATTCCAGCCAGTCTTCCGGCAATGTGTGGCGCCTCACCGCGCCGTCCGGCGAGAAGCGCCAAGTGCGTACGGCTGGTTGGTTGTCGGTGAACGATGGCCAGTCGCTTTTGAACGCGGCCATTTCGGGGCTGGGAATCGCGTTTCTACCGAGCTTTCTATACGCCGAGGCGCTCGAGCAAGGCATGGTCGAAGAGGCCATCCCGGATCTGCCGGTGGAGACGCAAGGCATCTACGCCGTATACCCGCCCGGACGCTTCACGCAGCCCAAAGTACGCGCTTTCATTGACTTTCTGGTGCACCACTTTGCGGAGAAGGGCCCAGAAACTTGGTAGGGTGACCTGGTCGCCTGCCAGAAGGTTTGAAAACAGATTTAGCGGGTCGAGGTAAGAATAACTTCGACCCGTCTGTTTTTGGTGCGGCCTTCCTCAGTAAGATTGCTGGCGCGCGGGGCTAAAAACCCGACGCCATCCGCGCTGACCTGGGCGGGCGAGACGTCGTAGGCGTCAATCAAGCGCAGCATCACCTCGGTGGCGCGCCGACGAGACAGCGTCACATTGCTGGCAAGCGGCCCCTCCGCATCGGTATGGCCAACAAGCGTTACCGTCCGGTCAGAATTGGCGTTTAAGAAGGCGGCAAGGCTTTCCAACGAGGCAAAGCTGTCAGAGGTGAGCTGCGATGACCCGACTTGAAATGCCAAATCGGCCAGGGTCGCGTGACCCGCGCTCTCTAGTTGCTCCGTCAATGTGCCGGTCAGGGCCGGTAAAACGGTTGTCGGCGGCGCGGGGGCTTTGGTGGATGTGGTAAGCACAGCGGCGCTATTGGGGTCGCCCACGCGGGTGAGCTGAACAAACCCCGCATTGGCGCTCCGGCTCACGAGAATGGTGATGTACTCGGGCGTTCCGCCGGCATCGCTGCGCTTGGCGGAAAAGTAGCGATAATCGCCCAGGTTGACGTGCATATCGGGCTCGGGCAGCACATCGACACTGTAGCGAAAGTCAAAGCCGCCGCAAACGCTCGCCACACATTCAAAAATTGGTTCAAACCCTGACGCTAAAAACTCATCGCGCAACGGCTTGAGAAGCTCCATCGTCGTCAGTGCACCGTCACCCACGCTCCAGGCGGATTGTTGAACTTCGCCTTCAACGGTGATCCCGGCAAGCGCGTCGTTTTCAAACGGGCCGAGCGGCATGAACAAGCTGTCGTTGCTTGTACGGCTTGCATTCTGTTCGGCCTCGGCGGGGAAACGCAATTCTTGCGCCTTCGCCGGGAAAGTAATGGCCAAAGCCAAGATGGACGTCGCAAAAATCGATCTCATCGGTGCGCCCCGTGATAGGCATCATTGGGTTCCATCGCGACAGCCGATGCCACGCGGTTGGTCATATTAAAAAACGCAGTTACGCCAGCCACATCCCAAATGTCAGCGTCACTGAAGCCCACATCGCGCAAGGCCTGCCGATCCGCTTCTTCAATCGTGGCACTCGCAGATGTCAATTTGGCGGCGAAGTCGAGCATAGCACGCTGCCGCGGCTCTAAATCGGCGGAGCGATAGTTGAAAGCCATCCGCTCACCCAAAACCGGATCACCGGACAACTCGCGCACCGCGGCGCCATGGGCCACAAGGCAATACCAACAGTGATTGATCGACGAGACCACAACCGCGATCATCTCACGCTCGAGCTTGGACAGGCCGCTATTGCCAAGCATCAGATCATTATACATCGCGGTGAAGGCATTGAGCTTTTCAACGTCAAAGGCATACGCCTTAAGCACATTCGGCACGAAGCCAAGCTTCTCATTGCACAACGCAAAGTAGGACCGCGTCGCTTCAGGCAACGGGTCCAGCATGGGTAGGTTGAGCGCGGTTATATGTCCCTCGGCTTGCGTCACACCTGCTTTCCGACCGCTATTTATTCTGTTCTGTGCGGTAGTGGTAATATCCGCAAACATGCATGCCCAGGGAAGAATAGAGAGTGTTTGCAGCATGGTTTGAGCGGGTTACCGCCAACAAAAGTGTATCTGCACCCTGATCTTGTGCCCATTTCGCCGCACGCCGCACTATGTTGGTGCCGCTCCCGCGTCGACGCAGCCTTGGCAACACCTCGATCGCATGGATCATCGCGTTTTTCCCATGACAGGCGACGAAAGCCACGCCTGCGGCACGGTCATCTTCTCGCGCGAGAATACAGGTTTTCGGCCCCTGCGCGCGGTCCATGATCTCTAGACGTTTCGGGGCGAGACCTGCATCGCGCCAAAGATCTTCAACGATCGCGAGGCGTGGCCAAAGCGCGAACGCACTCACTGCTGGTATCGGCGGCGCGCCAAGCTCGCTCGTCCTGCCGCGGTAAAGCACAACGGGGTCGCGCACCATATAGCCATGTTCCGCAAGCAGCGCGTCGAGTGCTTCTTGACCGCCGCGCACGCAGAACAGGGCGCTCTGGCCCAGATCCCGCATTGCTTGTGCCGCAACCAAGATGTCATCTGCCGTGACTTCTTGCGTGGTTGTCGCGCAGGAGACCCGTTGGCCGCCGCCGTAACCCTCACGCAAGGTCCAAGGCCCGACGTTGTGATAGGCCTTCGCGGGCCAGGTTCGATCCACGGTTTCGAAAAGAGCCGTGGCGCCTTCTGTCACACGGCTTCCCCGCCGAATATTTCAATCAGCTGACGCTGCGCTTCGGTCACGAGTGCTTCATCATGACCGCGGATCACGACATTAGCACCGAAGCGGCCGTTTCGTTGGAACGGATACGACCCGAACGACAGATCCTGAAACGCACGGGCGAGTTCGCCGAGCGGCCCGGCGATGTCCCCTTCGCCGCGGTTGATCCTTACACTGCGCGATAACAGCGGCGGTCCGCCCACCAAAGTAGGCACCACGCTCTCGACCATCGCGTTGAATACCGCGGGAACACCCGCCATCACATGCACATTTTCCACGGTAAAGCCGGGCGCCGTGGAGACCGGATTTTCGATCAACGTCGCGCCATCCGGTATGCGCGCCATCCGCAAACGGGCTTCGTTCAATTCCAAACCCGAGTTCTTGTAATGCGCCTCAAGCAGGGCACGCGCG
>JBCDGW010000077.1:0-15620 GCA_038750765.1 Pseudomonadota bacterium
CCAATGGCAGCCCCGAGGATAAAGCCTATGCCGCCAAACTGCGCGATCAGCTAAGCGCGCTTGGTGGCCCCGATGATGTGCTCTTTCTGGAGCAGACCGACCCCGAAGGCCTTTGCAGCCATATTGCGCAATTCGACGTTTTGATTGCCTATCGCATGCATGCGGTGATTGCGGCCTATTCCTACGGCGTTCCAGCAATCGCGCTGGCGTGGGACCGAAAGCTCAAGGCGTTTATGGAATCGGTGAACCGCGGCCATAACTTGTGCGAGGTCGCGACGACCAGCGCGGAGGCGTGCCTCTCCATGGTCGTTCAAGCCTACGAAAAGGGCATCCCCGCCGCCGAACGTGAAGGCGTGCTCGCCGAAGCGCGCGCTGATGTCTCCAAGGCCTATGAGGCGCTGTTTGGAAGATCCGGTCAGGGGTTGCAGGCATGAGACGCTCATCTGACGCATCGCAGGCCTCTATCGAACGGTTCGTCAGCTGGGTGCAGACCAAAGCCTTACCCTTCTGGGCCGAGACCGGCCTGTGCCCCGATGGCGGGGTGGTCGAGCGCCTAGACCTGAACGGGTACCCCGAACGGCCCGGCTTCAAACGCGTCCGCGTGCATGCCCGTCAAGCTTACGTATTTTCCCATGCCCATGTCATGGGGCTGCCAGGCATGTATGCGCCAGCCCAACAGGCGATCTCTTTCCTGCTCGCCCATGGGCGCGACGATCAGGGCGGCTGGGTTGTGAAAATGGGCGAGCGCGGCGGCATCGTTGACCCCGATCTTGATCTTTATGACCAGGCCTTTGTCATTCTGGCTTTGGTTTGGTGGGCTAAGGCCAGCCATGATCCGCGCGCTATCGCGACGGCGCGCGAAACGCTTGCCATGATCAAGAACCGATTTGCCCGGCATGATGGGAAGGGGTTTCTGTCGCGGTGCCCGGACAACGGCTTTGCCTTGCAAAACCCACATATGCATCTGCTTGAGGCACTTTTGGCGCTGCATGCGGTGGATCCTGACGGCCCAGCCCGCGCCGTTTGCGCGCAATTGCTGACGCTATTCAGAAACACCCTGTTTGACGCTCAATCCGGCACGATTGGCGAAACCTTCGACCTCAACTGGGCCCCTGTTGGCGGGGCGGCTGGGCAAATCATTGAGCCGGGGCATCATTTTGAATGGTATTGGCTGCTTTACATGGCAGGGCAGGCCGGGTTTGAAACCGGCGCGGAGCAGGCGGCACAGCTTTTCAACTTCGCCGAGCGCCATGGCGTGCGCGCCGATACTGGTTTGATCCACGATACATTGGACCGAACCGGCGCCGTCTCCAGCCACGCGCACCGATCTTGGCCCCAGACAGAACGCATCAAGGCTTCGGTGGCGCATGATGCGCGTACCGGCACGGACAGCCGCGCAAGAATCGCCATGGCCATCGACACCCTGCACCGCTTCTACTTGGATCCAGCCCCGGTTCCGGGCACGTGGCTTGACCATGTGGACAGTACCGGCACACCGATTGTGCAGAGCGTGCCTGCCTCGACGCTTTATCATTTGTTTCTTGCCCATGCCGAACTGGTGCGGGCTATGACCCCGCTGAGCGAGAAAGCCTGATGCTGAACGGAACGCGCGTTTGATGCTGATTGATGCCATTCAAGACCGCCATATCGTCATTTTCGGCGATGTGATGCTGGACCATTTCGTGCGCGGAACCGTCAACCGCGTCTCTCCTGAGGCGCCAACGTTGGTTTTGAGCGTCACGTCCGATTACTGGGCGCTCGGCGGCGCTGGCAATGTCGCTGTCAATGTTGCAACGCTTGGCGGCAAAGCGTCGCTGATCGGGCTGGTTGGCGATGATCGCGCGGCAACCGAGATGGCCGCCTTGATCGCTGAGACCTCAAATTTGTCGGATCAGCTCGTGCGTAGCCCCGATTGGTTGACCATCGAAAAGACCCGCTTCATCGCCGGTGACAACCATTTGCTGCGCGCTGACCGCGAGAGAAAAGGCATCCCGGCCGGCATGCAGGATCAGATCATCGCACAGATCGAAGCGGTCGCGGACAAGGGCTGCGATGGGTTCATCATATCAGACTATGCCAAGGGACTTGTCACGGCCCAGACGATCTCGGCTGTGATTGCCGCCAGCAAAAAGCTCGGCGTACCGGTTGTGGCGGATCCTAAGCGCGCGAACTTCGAAGAGTATCGCGGCTGCACCGTGTTGACCCCAAACCGTAAGGAATTGAAATTGGCCTGCAACCAGGCCACCGAGACCGATGCCGAGATTGCCGCCGCGATGCCGATCGCGTTGGACCAGTTCGGCGGACCGATTGTCCTAACGCGATCAGAGCAGGGCATTTCCCTGTTCCAACCCGATGCAGTGCCGGTCCATGACAAGCCGCGCAACCGGACCTTACGCGATGTCTCGGGGGCAGGTGACACGGTGGCAGCGACACTGGCGCTCGCTCTGGCCGGTGGCTCTGATATAGCCGACGCAACGTTGGCCGCTAACATGGCGGCGGGCATCGTCGTCGGCAAAAGCGGTACTGCCTCGGTCTCGGCCAGCGAGTTGATGACCGGGCTGCTGCAATCGAACGACGCATCCAACCTTGAGGACAAGCTGATGCCGTTGCCATCAGCCATTCGGATGCGCCAGCAGTGGAAGGACGACGGCCTGAAAGTCGGCTTTACCAATGGCTGCTTCGATATTGTGCATCGCGGCCATGTCACCATGCTGCGCAAATGCCGCAAACGCTGTGACAAGCTGATTGTTGCCCTGAATACCGACGCCTCGGTGCAGCGGCTTAAGGGCCCAGAACGGCCGATCCAGACCGAAGCCGCCAGGGCTGATGTGATCGCCGCGATGGGGGCGGTGGATATGGTTCTGCTTTTCGATGACGATACGCCGCTGGAGCTAATTGGCGCGCTCCAGCCGGATGCTTTGTTCAAGGGCTCCGACTATACGATTGAAACCGTGGTCGGGCATGAGATTGTCGCTTCTTATGGTGGCCAGGTAGAGTTGATCGATCTGGTTCACGGCTATTCCACCACAAAGATCGTAGAGCGTTCGCGCAGCGTGCTGGGACGCTGACATGGCCCGCTCTTCGGATCTGACGCGCTGGCTGGATCAGAATGTCGGCGCCGTCATCGCGCAAGTCTTGGCGCGGCGGGGTAGCCGGCCACCGCCCCAAAAGCCACGCCGGATCGTCTTTTTGCAGCCCACCGCCATTGGCGATACGCTGATATCTTCCGGCGCGATCACAGCCATTGCGAAGGCGCACCCGACGGCTGAGCTGACCCTGGTGCATGGCCCCTCTAACGCGGCAGCGGTCAAAATGATCGCGGCGCGGCTGGCAGGCGTGAAGCTGGGCTTCAACAATCCGATTGCAGCAGGGCGCGCGCTGCGGGCGCTTCAGCCAGATATGGTGATCGATTTATGCCCTTGGCCTGTTGCCACGGCGTTGGCGGCTCGGCTTTCGGGCGCTTGGACCATTGGGTTTCAGCCGGCTTTCGGCAAAAGAGGCATGCTCTTTGATCGCAAGGTGCCGCATCTTACTGAACGTCATGAGATTGAGAACCTTTCAGCCATGTCAGAGGCTTTGGGCGCGGGTCCCGCTGCCCAGATGGCGATTACCGATCTGAGCGGCTCCTTGCCCGAAGGGTTAGACCCATCGCGCCTCATCTTGTTGCATACCGCAGCGGGCGGGGTGCGCGCTCTGCCCAAATCGTGGCCGGTCGCACACTGGGCGGCCCTGATGCAAGGGCTGGCGGCGCGCGGGTGGCAATTGGGGCTAACAGGGGTTCCGGCAGATGCCACCACCGTTGATCCGATCCTCGCTGCGGCGGGCCTTCCGAGAGAGGTCGCCCGGTCGTTTTGCGGCAAACTCTCACTCGCCGAGCTGGCTGCCTTGCTGACTAAGGTGCCGTTGCTGGTCTCGATCGACACCGGTGTGCTGCATTTGTCTGCCGCCGTGCAAGGCGAAGCCATCGGCCTGCATGGGCCAACCAAGGCGGCGCGCTGGGGGTCAGTTTCCAGCAGGGCAGAGGGGCTCGACGCGCCGCATCCGGCGGCGGGATACATCAACTATGGCTGGGAGACACATCCCCAAGAGCGCGACATCATGCGGACGCTGGAGCCGGACAGAGTGCTGGCCGCGATCGATGCCAAGCTCGGGGTACAGGCCGGGCAGGGCGATGCCAATGCGTGAGCCAAGGCGGCCACAAGCGGCTTGCATCGGCCGATAGGCGCCGCACGTGCCCCGGACAGGGTTAGGGTAGAGTGTATCGGGTGCTGTCCGCCACTCTGCCTGAGCTCTCGTCCCTGACCTCCGCCTAGAGCTGTACGGCAAAGTTAGAAATCCGGGTTCGCTTGGAGCCAATCGACATAGTCTTTGACCCCATCGCTCAGGGATCGGTAGTTCGGTGCCAGACCAGCGGCCTTGCCCCGTTCTGTTTTGGCTTCGGTGAAGTATTGGTAGCGGCCGCGCAGGTTTTCCGGCATCTCGCGATACGCGATGTTCGGTTCCCGGCCCACTGCCGCAAAGGTGGCGCGGGCGAGATCTGCAAAGCTTTGCGCCTGGCCTGTCCCGACATTGTAGATCCCGGCCACGCCTGTCCCCAGCAACGCATTGGTGGCAAAGCGCACGCAGTCTTCGACATGGACGAAGTCTCGCAATTGCCCACCATCGGCGTAGTCGGTATGGTCCGATTTAAACAGTTTTACGGTCTCGCCTTGCGCAGCCAATGGCCAAATCTGGTGGATCACCGACCGCATAGAGCCCTTATGGCTTTCGCGTGGACCATAAACGTTGAAGAACTTCAGGCCAGCCCAGACCGGTGGCACGCGACGCCCGGCATCCACGTCTTTCAGGATCCGGCGATCGACGAAGTGTTTGCTCCAGCCATACGCGTTCAGAGGCGTCAGGGCCGACAGCCCCTCTAGCGTCTGAACATCATCGAACCCGGCCTTACCATCGCCGTAGGTGGCCGCTGACGAGGCATAGACGAAGGGGATGCTGTGTTCAGCACAGAGGGTCCAGAGATCCAACGTGGCGCGGATGTTGAGCCGGCAAATCTTGTCGATATCGGTTTCCGTCGTCGCCGAGATCGCCCCCATATGCACGACCCCCCCTAGCTCAGAGGCATGCGCCCGTGCCCAGGGCAGGATGCCTTCGATATCGACGATGTCGTAGAAGGTCCCGGTCCTGACATTCATCCAGCGCAAATCGTTGCCAAAGTCATCGCCGAGCACGACGTCATGGCCGCGCGCGGCAAGATCCAGGGCGATATTCGACCCAATAAAGCCGCCCGCACCGGTCACCAGGATCAGTTTTGTCATCTCAAATGGCCTGTCTTCTGTCCAAGTTTTGCCCGTCAAGGGCCTGCTCAAAGAGTGCTAGCTGGCCGTCAATCCAGTCCTCTGGCGAGGTGCACAGACCCGCTTGCCCGCTCGCGGCAGCATGGCTCATAGCAGCGATGTCTGGCTCTGGCATTTCCGCCACGCGTTTGAGCGCCGCCGCGAAATTCCCGATATCGTGGGGGGTGCACGTGATGCCGATCCCTTTGGCGTCCATTTCAGGCCCCAGCAGCGCTTGGCGCGACAAGATCACCGGCAGCCCCGATAAAGACGCTTCCGCCGCCACCAGCCCGAAGGGTTCAGGGTAGCGCGTTGGCATCACCAGGGCGCGGGCGTCGCCGATCACCCTGCCGATTGCCTCACGGTCCATCCATCCATGGAAAGTCACCTTGGGATAGGCCGCTTTGAGCGGTTCCAGAAGCGGCCCTGTACCGATCACCGAGAGCGGTAGCTGCGCCGCCGCCGCGGCCCTCAGCAGCTCTTCGATGCCCTTTTCCGGCTCAAGCCGTCCGATGAAGAAAAATTGGGTGTTTTTCTCGGCTGGCACCCGCCTGGCAGATAACGCCTGTGCCGGATTTCGGACTGTGTGCAGTAGGTGCGGTGGATAACCGGAGCGTTCGAAATAGGCCCGCATCGCCGGATGGATCAATATGATCCCACCCCATGGCGCCGTTCGGGGAAGCGTTTGCCGCAACGTGGCCTGCCTCGCCGAACGCCATAGCTTTTGCGCATAGTTGCGCTTGTCGCATTGCGTCGACAGGCAATCGAGCGACAGCGGAACCCGCTCGCAGGGAAGCATGTGGTTGTAATCCATGAAACCGCCATTGGGGCAGGCCAAGAAGAAATCATGGGCATGCACAAACACGCGGGGGGCCACCCGGCGCAGCGGGCTGAAGATCGACGGGGTCAGCGCTTTCGCGAAGCTATGCACATGGTAGATCGTCTCGGGTGTATCTGTTGCCACCAGCGCGGCAACCATGTCGCGCGCGGCGCCACTGTAGAACCCGCGCGTCGCTGCCGCCAGTTTGTTCATCTTCAGCAACGCCGCACCCCCGGCATGCCGCAACGCGATGGTATGATTTGGGAAAATCGCCTCGCCCGGGTCGCTGTCGCCCGCGGCGTAGATTACCTCATGGCCGCGCTCAACCAGCATCTGCGCCTGCTTTTTCGCAAGCGACGTGGCGCCGCCACGGGCCACACTGGCGTCGTTGATTATGACAATTCGGATCAAGAGATCCTCTTCTAAATTTCGAACGAACCAGTTGATGCTTCATTACGAGGTTAGCAGTCGTAAGGCCGCTCCCACTTGCTGGCGCCGCGCAGGCGTTCAATGCCTGGTTTTATGGTCATTTAAATGGCGGCTTCGGCGGCGCCGCGGGCAGAGTTTTCCCCGCCTTGTTTGGCCGTTAGCTCGAATAGATCCATGGCGAATTTGATCATAAGCATCGTCTGGGGTTCGTGGTTGCAGCGCCGAGGCACCAGTCGCACCATACACCGGGCGCATCGCCCGTGAAATCTGAATCGATGAGATTTCCCTGGGATCGATTTCTTCATTCACCATATGTGGCGGCGGACCGCGGGCATGTCGCTAGCAACGGCCATCCGTGAGCGGGTTGTTGGCTTGGTTGACGACGGCGTCCGGGCCAGAAAGCGGCATCGCGTTTGCAGCTAACGGCTGCGCGCGCAGGACCGATCATCCAGCGCTAGTGGCGCAGGGGTGGCGCCGAAGACGCGCGGTAAAGGCATCGAAAGTAGCGTTTGCCATATTGGCCTCCGATACTTTTCGGAGCACCGACAGCGGACGTGTACGCAGCCAAGCCGACGCCAGCGCAACCGAAACTGCGTGAAGTCGGCTCGCGGGTGGATCTGAGTGTCCGCGATTTGGGCCTAGCCGCGCCTGGAAATCCGGGCTCCCTATATTGGGATGGTTAGCAACCTGTGTACCAAGTGACCCGCCTCAGGTTTGATACCACTATTAGCTGCGCCTGCCAAGATACTGATGCAAAAACGTTAATTTGGCTGAACGCGGTGGAGTTATCCCCGGTGAACGAAAAATGAACATCGCACCCCTTGTGGTGGCGCGTGGGCGACCCCACATATGTGGTATGGTGCCGAATTGGCGGCAATCAGTTTCGTGTTTATACTGTCAAGGCCAAATTCGAGGTCTGAGCAGATTGCGAGTACCAGCATATGGGCTCCTTTCGCCAGCCACGCGGGCGGCTTTGCGGCAGTTCGGCAATACCATATTGCCAGTTGCCTCGCAGTATACGCGACCACGTCGAAGGACAGCGCACACCGCAGAACGGCGGGGGCGGAGGTGTTAAGGGCTAGTGCGTTGGCCTGATGCTCCGTCCCCACTCGCGGGGGGCGAATTGGACAGCGACTATGACTTCCCGCTGGGAGACCAGAAACACTACCCACACTTTGATGCGCCGATCTCCCGCCGGAATATACGGCAGATGCTGCGTGACTTTGAGGCCGGGCCAGACCGGGCATTCTACCCGTTCTTCCGGTATGAGCAGTCCTGGCAGCCCTTCCGTCTTGACGGTGAGCCAAAGCCCGAGCGCAAGACACGTGAGATACGCTACGGCGCGCGGCGTGATGCCTATGTCTACGCCTTCTACCGGCGCAAGCTGGCCCGGCTGTATGAAGCGCGCCTTGCTGAGCTAGGGATCGCAGACTGCCCGATTGCCTACCGGCAGGTGCGTAAGGGCAATGGCGGCGGCAAGTGTAACATCGACTTTGCCAAGGACGCCTTCGATGAGATTGACCGCCTCGGGGACTGCGTGGCCGTCGCGCTGGACATCCGCAAATACTTTGAGCGGCTCGACCACCGGCGCATAAAGCGCGTCTGGTGTGACCTGTTGGGCGTCGATGAACTGCCTGCTGACCACTATGAGGTCTACCGCAACATCACCCGCTACCGCACCGTTGACCAGCGCGAGGTGTTCCGCCGCCTTGGCTTCTTTGGGCCCAAGTTCGTGAATGGGCAGTGGATCGAAGGCTTCCTGCGCCCATACCGAGACGTGCCGAAGAAGCTGTGCTCTCGGCAGGAGTTTGAGGAGAAGATTTGCGGCAAGGGGCCGGGCGCAGCGCCGTCGCTTGTCGTCGTGAACCCCAACGCATATGGCATCCCGCAGGGCGCACCGATCTCTGACCTGATCGCCAACTTCTACCTGATGGAGTTCGACACAGTGATGGCGGCCTATGCCCGCGAGCGCGGCGGGACCTATATGCGCTACTCTGACGACATCCTGCTGATCCTGCCCGGTGGTCGCGCTGAGGCAGATGCAGCCATCGCCCTCGCCGTTGATGAGATGCGCTGCCACGGGCCAGAGCTTCGGATAAAGGAACAGAAGACCTGCGTTGCGCTTTTCCGGCGGGCAGGCGACCGGCTCGAATTTGAGCACATCCCACGACACCCTGATGAGCCCAACAAGAACGGCTTTGAATACCTCGGCTTCCGGTATGACGGGCGGCGCGTGTATGTCCGCGACAGCACCATATCGGGCTTCTACCGCAAGGTGGCGACGGCGGCGAACAGCGAGGCCTCAAAGCTGGTTGCTGCGAACCCGACGCGAGGCGCAGCTAAGCTAATCGGTGCGTTTGACTTCTCGCTGTTCTCGCAGCGGTTTGCGCGGGTGAAGCGGACCAAGCTGACCGACGACTACCGCAGCTGGACTTTCTATACCTACCTGAAACGGGCATCGCGGACGTTCGGGAAGAAGGGCAACCGAATCCTGAGGCAGGCAGGCGGTTTCCCTGACTTTGTCCGCCGCCGCGTGGAGGAAGCGATAATGACGCGCGTGGCGAAGCGGCGCGCGCCTGAGCCCGAAAACACCGCATAGATCTTTACGCGAGCCTTACTTTGCGTAAGGCTGCGGCTCGGTCGATGTAGCTAACTCGCTGATTTTGTTGGCTCCGGCGGTAGGGATCGAACCTACGACCAATTGATTAACAGTCAACTGCTCTACCGCTGAGCTACGCCGGAACACCGGAGCGTTGCATAGCAAGCGTGGATGCGCGCGTCCAGTGGGTTATGGGCTCGCCAGAGCAAAAACCGCGTCCTCCTGCAGGGTGGGGGTCGCCGTAACGCGGCCCGCCTCCTCCAACGCGATGAGATGGGCGAATACGTTGCGCGTCGCGGCGGGCAGCAGCGCGGGTGGGGTCTCGGTGTAGATCGCGCGGGCCAGCGCTCCGGCAGTGGCGGACGCAGCAGCAAGCGCGTCCAGGATCGCCGCTTCTCGGGACCGCCGGTGCGCCAACAGCCACCTGCAGCGGGCGACAGGATCGGTGATCGGGGGGCCATGGCCGGGGTAGAACACCGCGGCTCCCAGGCTCGCCAGCCGTTCGGTCGAGGCCATAAACGCCGCCAGATCGCCATCGGGCGGGGATACCAACGTGCTGGCCCAGGCCATGACCGTGTCGCCCGAGAACAGCGCGCGCCCCCAGCGAAACACCAAATGCCCCGCAGCGTGGCCCGGCGTTGCCAGCACGCCCAACGCACCCCAGCGCGCGCCCTCGCCGATCCGTAGATCTGGGCGGAAGCCATGATCCAACCCTTCGCCGCCGCCCGATAGACCTGCCGCCGCCAAAGCCCGCATCCCCGCCGAACGGCCCGCCTTCACCAGCCCAAACCCAGCAACCGGCGCGCCGGTCTCACGCGCGAGGGCCGGGGCGAGGCCGGTGTGGTCGATATGAGCATGGGTCACCGCGATCCGGGTGATCCGCTCGCCAGGCTCAAGCGCGCCGATCACCGCTTCCAGATGCGCCGGATCGTCGGGGCCGGGATCAATCACGGTGACCGCGCCGCTGCCCAGCAAGTAAGTGTTGGTGCCCCAATAGGTCATCGGGCCGGGATTGGGCGCCACCACCCGGCGCAGACCCGGCTGCAGAACCGTGACATGTCCAGGCTCGGGCACAGGCTCAGGCTCATGATCAGGGGCTAACTTGGCATGCGGGGGCGGCTGGGGCGCCATCGGTTTCCCTCTTCTGAGCGCTGGCAAACGTCGCTATGTCTAAACCATGGCGTTTCATTGGACAAAGGCTTACATGCCCCGCTCGCTCTACAGTCGGGCGGCCTTGATCCTCGCGGTGCCGATCCTGGTGCTTCAGGTGGTTGTCGGTGTCGTGTTCGTGCAGCGCCATTTCGAGGGGGTGGCAGCGCAGCTCACCAGCAACCTGACCCGCGAGCTGGTCTATCTGCGCGACGCCGCCGACATGCCGCGGCCTGAGGTGAGCCTCGATGCACGGGCCGCGCCGTTGGCGCTCGCCTATACTCTGCCCGCCGAGCCGCCCGAAGGGGATCGCCGCCTGTTCTACGACTTCTCTGGCGCGCAGATGATTGAGACGCTGCGGCTGCAGATGAGCGGCGTGTTGGCGGTGGACCTGGTGACCCTCGACGACGAGGTCAGCGTTTGGCTCGACACCGCGCTGGGGCCGATGCAGGTGACCTTTGATCGGCGGCGCGTGGCCCCGGCGGTGCCACATCAATTGCTGGTGTTGATGGTGTTTACCGGCCTGTTGATGACGGTGATCGCGTTCATGTTCCTGCGCAATCAGCTGCGCCCGATTGCCCGTCTGGCGCGCGCTGCCGAAGCGTTCGGCCATGGCCGTCACGAGGCGTTTCGCGCCACGGGGGCGACTGAGGTGCGCGCCGCGGGAACGGCCTTTGTCGATATGCGCGCCCGGATCGAGCGGCAGATTGAGCAGCGCACGCTGATGCTTTCGGGGATCAGTCACGATCTCCGCACGCCGTTGACCCGGCTGAAGCTCGGTTTGTCGATGCTGCCCGAGGAAGAAGACACCGAGGATATGCTGCGCGACGTGGCGGATATGGAGCGGCTGGTCAGCGAGTTTCTCGCATTTAGCCGCGAAGACACGTTCGACGACCCCGAGGAGACCGACCCGGTGGCGCTGGCGGAGCAATGCGTGGCGCGCTACGCTGCGTCGGGAAGCCCGGTCACGCTGGCGCGCGAGGGTTCTTATGGGCCGATCATGCTGCGGCCGATGGCGGCGGGGCGGGTGCTCGATAACCTCATCGGCAATGCGTTGCGCTATGGCGGCAAAGCGGTGGTGACGGTGGCACAGGTGCCCCGGGCGGTGCGGTTCACTGTCGAGGATGACGGCCCCGGTATCCCCCCAAAGGCGCGCGAGGATGCGCTGAAGCCTTTCGTGCGTTTGGACAAATCGCGCAATCAAGATCGCGGCAGCGGGGTGGGGCTGGGCCTTGCCATCGCGCTTGACATCGCCCGCCGCCATGGCGGATCGCTGACCCTGGGGGAAAGCGCCGAGCATGGCGGGCTGCGGGTGGATTTCGTGGTGCCCCGCTGAGCGACAGTGGCGGCCAGTGGGCAGGGTGGCGGTACTTACCCGGCTCGCGCCAAAACCAGCAATTGACCCGGCGCGTACAAGGCGCCGCCGCGGATCCTAACCGGTGGGGCGATACACCCGCGCGCGGGGCCGTTCGTCTGGGTCCAGTGACGGGATCGCCGACAGCAGCGTCTGGGTATATTCGTGGCCTGGGTTGGCGAAGATTTGGCGCGTCGGCGCCTGCTCCATGATCTTGCCGTGATACATCACCGCCACGTAATCGCAGACATGTGCCACCACCGACAGATCGTGGCTGATGAACAGAAAAGTCAGGTCAAGATCGCGCTGTAACGCCTTCAATAGGTTAAGGATATCGGCCTGAATCGAGACGTCGAGCGCGGCCACGGCCTCGTCGGCGACCACGAATTTCGGCCCGCACACCAAGGCCCGCGCGATGGAGATGCGTTGCCGCTGTCCACCGGAGAACGCATGCGGGTAGCGGCGCAAATGCTCCAGATTCAACCGACACTTGGCCGCGATCTCCCGCACCCTTGCATCGGTTTCCTCGCGGCTGCTGGTAAGCTTCATCACCTCCAGCGGTTCAGCGATGATGTCACGCACTGTCATCCGCGGCGACAGGGCGGCATAGGGGTCTTGGAAGATCAGTTGCGCGCGGCGCCGATACGCGCGCAAGCGCTCACCCTCAAGGCTGCCGACATCGTATTCCACCTCGCCGTCGGCATAATGGATCGTCCCGCCGGTGATCGGCGCGGCGCGCAATATCGCTCGCCCGATGGTGGTCTTGCCCGAGCCGCTTTCGCCGACCAGCCCGACGAATTGGCCCTTGGGAATGTCGAGACTGACATGGTCCACCGCTTTCAGCACCGGCGGCGTGCCAAAGACCCGGCGCCCCAGCGGATAGTGGATCGACAGATCATTGATCCGGATCAGCGGGCGCTCGGTCATCGCGCAGCCTCCACATCCTCTGGGAACAAGGCGGCGTAGTGGCCAGGCCGGATCTCGGACATCGGCGGTACCTCCCGTTCATAGCGCGATCCCGGGGGCAATTCGGTGTTGCGAGTGTGAAAGACGCAGCCTGTCGGGCGCTCAAGCGGGCTGGGAATATCGCCTGGGATCGGCGTCAGCGGCGCATCGAGATCGTCGAGCTTGGGCAGCGCGTTGATCAGGCCGCGGGTATAGGCATGGGCGGGGGTGCGGATGACGTCGCGCACGGGCCCTGTCTCCATCAGCCGACCGAGATACATCACCGACACGCGGTCGGCGATCTGCGCGATCACGCCCAGATCGTGGGTGATAAACAAAATGCCCATGCCGTATTCAGCCACCAGATCGCGCATGAGTTCCAGCACTTGCGCTTGGATCGTCACGTCCAACGCGGTGGTAGGCTCATCGGCGATCAACAGCTTTGGGCTGGTCGAGAGGGCCATCGCGATCATCGCCCGCTGCCGCATGCCGCCGGAAAATTCAAACGCGTATTGCCCAAAGCGTTTGGCCGGTTCGGTGATGCCGACGCGGTCGAGCATGTCGATCGCATGGGCCCGCGCCTGCTTTTTGGTCATGTCGGTGTGGAGCAAAAGCTGCTCGACCATCTGATCGCCGATGGTGATCGCGGGCGCGAACGAGGCCATGGGCTCTTGGAAGATCATCGAGATCGCGCCGCCGCGTACTTCGATCATCTCGCGCTCACGCTTAAGGCTCAACACATCGACGGGCGCCCGGTCGGGCAGGTTGAGCATGATGCGCGAGGCGGGGTCGTAGCGCGTGTTGCCGCCGTTGAGCTGCATCAGCGCCTTGGCCGACACCGATTTGCCCGAACCGCTTTCACCCACCAAGCCCAACACCTCGCCCGGCTTGATATGAAACGACACGTTTTCGACCGCCGTGATCAGCCCCTCATCGGTCTTAAACCGGATGGTCAGGTCTTCAACATCGATGAGGCTCATCGGGCCGCCGTCACTTCTTGGTGCCCGCGTAGGGGTCAGCCGCGTCGCGCAGGCCGTCACCCACGAACACGAAGGCCATCACCAGCGCGATGAAGAAAAACACCGGGATGAAGTACCATTGGTAGTTCAGCAAGACATCCGCCGAGGTGGTGTTCTGCAACATCACGCCCAGGCTGTTGACCGGGTCTTTCAGGCCCAGGCCGATAAAGCTCAGCGCGGTTTCCGACAGCACGATATAGGGAAACGAGATCACCAAATCGACGATGATATAGCTGGTAAACGAGGGCAGCAGATGTCTTCGGATGATGTGGCCCGGCGGGGCGCCTGAAAGCTGCGCGGCCAGCACGTATTCCTGCGTGCGTTCCACCAGTAAATGGGTGCGCACCCGTCGCGCGAGCGTTGGCCAGTTGATGAACCCGATGATGATCGAGATGAAGAAAAACCGCATCTCCGATGACCAGGTATCGGGTATGAACGCGGCGATTGCCATGAATAGCGGGATGATGGGGATGGTGCGCACCGCGTCGGTCACCATCTGGATCGCGCCGTCGATCACGCCGCCGAAATAGCCAGCGATACCGCCGATGATCAGCGCGAGCACAAACGAGATCAGCACCCCCAGCGTGCCCACCGCCAGCGAGGTGTAGATCGCGTGTAGGGTGCGGCTGAAAATGTCTTTGCCGGTGTCGTCGGTGCCAAACAGGTGGATAAAGCCCTCATCCACCCCGAAAAGGTGCAGGTTTCCGGGGATGAAGCCAAACAAATGGTACTCATCGCCGCGCACGAAGAACTGCACATAGCGGCGGTCTTCGGTATCGATAGAGGTCACCCAGCGGAAATTCGTCGTAATCGAGCGCTCACGCTTGACGCCGTAGATGAATGGCCGCGCCGAACAGCCGTTATGGTCGCAAAATTGCGGGATCTGCGGTGCGCCGTTGGTATAATCGGCGTTGCGGCCTTTGATCGTTGGGTCGTAGGGCGACAGGAACGGGGCGAACAGCCCCATCAGGATCAGCGCGACCAGGATGATCCCGGCGACCATCGCCGTGCGGTTCTTTTTAAAGCGCGCCCAGATAAGCTGCCGCTGCGTGGCGGTAAAGTAGGCCTCTTTGCGCTCCTGCGCGCGGGCCTCGGCGCGGCTGTCGGGCGGTGCTTGGTCGGTGACGGTACTCATGCGTGGGCTCCCATCACTGATTTGCGCATCCTTGGGTCAAGCAGCGCCAGGGCGATATCCGTGATAAAGTTGACCGTGACGATAGACGCGGTGAGCAGGAAGATGATCGCCCCCGCCAATTGCTGATCGTTGGAGCGCGCGAGCGATTCCAACAGCAGGGCCCCCGCCTCGGTGAGCGTCAGGATCAGCGCCACAATCGGTAGCTCGTTGAAGATGCGGTTCAGGTCGAACCCGAGCGAGTTGATGATCGGGCCAAGCGCGTGGCGGGCCGGATAGCGCCACAGCAACCGCCTGCCATAGAGCCCGCGGGCGCGCGCGGCGGTCACATAGAGCTTCGATTGCTCATCGAGCATCAGCGCCCGCACGGTTTGCAGCGCGAACGCGGTGGCGGACCAGCCTAGAATGAAGATCGGCAGCCAAGCCCTTGATAAGAAGTCCTTTGCCTTCTCCCACGACCATTCAGCGTCGCGGAACTCGTTAGAGAATAGCCCGGTCAGCGAGTCGCCGAACAGCACGGTCGAGATCAGCATGATCATCAGCGCCAGCAAGAAGTTGGGCATCGCCAGGCCGAGATAAGACACGAAGCGCAGCGACCCGTTCAGCGTGGCGGAACTGGATGAGGCCGAGATAATACCCACGGGGATCGCGATCAGATATGCCAGCAATAGAGCGGTGAGGCAGATACCCAGCGATATCAGGAATTTATCACCCAAAAGATCGTTGATGTTCAGCCGAAGGATGCAGCTATCGCCGAACTCACCCTTGGCGAACACGTTCCCGACCCAGGCGCCCCACCTAATCAGGAATGGACGGTCGAGGCCAAGGCGCCGCTCCTCC
>JBCDGW010000078.1:0-15393 GCA_038750765.1 Pseudomonadota bacterium
ACCGATACGGCGTGTCGCGCACGGTGATCCGCGAAGCCATCGCGCAACTGCGCAGCGAAGGGCTGGTGACAGCGCGACGAGGCTCTGGGCTCTACGTCACCGAGCCGCCGATGGCCGCGCAACCCGCTTTTGCCAAAGTTCGGCGCGAAAGCCTCGCCGATACCATTGAATTGCTGGAATTGCGCAGCGCCGTGGAGCGCGAGGCGGCAGCGCTTGCGGCCGAGCGCGCCTCACCCGCCCAGAAGGAAGCGATTTTCGAAGCACACGGCGCCTTCATGGAGGCAGGCGCGGCGCAAACAGTCGATCTTGACCTGGCGTTTCACCTCGCAATCGCCCGGGGCACCAACAACCCGCGCTTCGCCACATTCCTCGCGCATCTTGGCGTCGATGCGGTGCCCCGCGCGCGGCTGCAGCGGGAGACGGATGAACCGATCGCTTCCGCTTACCTCGACATTCTGAGCACCGAGCATAAAGCAATCGCTGATGCGATCCTGGCCGGAAACCCGACTTGGGCCCGCGAGGCGATGCGCCAGCACCTGAACGGCGGTTTAGCGCGATATCAGGCGCTGCTGGGGCGCGACAGGGAGGCATAAAGGGAGGCATAATTTGTCATACAATTTTGAACCCGACCAAAACGTCAGCTGTGCGCATGGCAAACCCGCATGACCGATCCGCACGACCTTAAGCAGGCGCTCGGCTCAGGGCTGTTGTCCTTTCCGGTCACGCCCTTCGACGCAGAAAACCGCTTCGCACGCGCGCCGTATGAGGCCCATGTCGGCTGGTTGGGCGGCTTTGATGCGCCGGTCCTATTCGCCGCTGGCGGCACGGGTGAGCTGTTCTCTCTCGCCCCCGACGAAGTGCCCGAGATCGTGCGCGCCGCCAAGACGGCAGCGCCGCAAACCCGGATCGTGGCGGGGTGCGGCTATGGCACCAGGATGGCGATCGATATGGCCCGCGCCGCACAGGCCGCTGGTGCTGACGGGATCCTGCTGCTGCCCCACTACTTGATCGACGCACCGCTGCCCGGTGTCGTGGCCCATATCAGTGCCGTCTGCCGCGCGGTCGATATCGGCGTCGTCGTCTATAACCGCGCAGCCTGCAAACTCGACGCGGAAACACTCCTGCGCCTGACTGAGGCTCTGCCGAACCTGATCGCGTTCAAAGACGGTGTCGGCGAGATCGATAAGATGCGCGAAGTAACCGCGCAGCTGGGGGATCGCTTAACCTATCTCGGCGGCATGCCAACGGCAGAACTCTTCGCCGAGGCTTATCTCGGCGCGGGCTTTTCCACCTATTCCTCGGCCGTTTTTAACTTCGTGCCCGAAATCGCCGAGCGCTTCTACCGCGCGCTGAGAGCGGGTGAGACGCCTGTGACAACGCGCATTCTAACTGAGTTTTTCTATCCCTTTGCGCGCATCCGCGACCGGGTGCCAGGCTATGCGGTATCGGCGATCAAAGCGGGCGTGCGGCTGCGCGGTTTCGATGCCGGGCCGGTGCGCAGCCCGCTAACAGACCTCAACGATGAGGAGACCGGCATGCTAGAGCAGCTAATCGGGCTTAAAGACAGCATGAGCGCGCTATGAAGATCGTCTCCGTCGCCACCCATATCCTCGAGCACCGGCTCGATGTGGCGTTTGAAAGCGCCTCGGCCCGGTTTGATGCCCGCCAACACCTTCTGGTCGAGATCCGCTGTGATACCGGGCTTGTCGGTTGGGGCGAGTGCCTGGGCCCAGTCACGCTAAATCGCGCCAGCGTCGAGGCGTATGCGCCGCTGCTGATCGGCCGTGATCCGCGCGAGACAGAGGTTCTGTGGCAACGTCTCTACCACACGTTTCGCGACCAAGGGCAGCGGGGCACCGCGATCACCGCGCTCTCAGGCATCGATATCGCGCTCTGGGACATCAAGGGCAAAGCCTTCGGGGTGCCGATATCGCTGCTCTTGGGCGGGCGCGTGCGCGAGAGCGTGGCGGCCTATGCCACCGGCGCGTTCCGGCGCGACGGGGTCGACCGGGTGCAAGACAATGCCGAGGAAGCTGCGGGCCATGTGGCCAACGGTTTTCGCGCGGTCAAAATCAAGATCGGCTTCGGGCTCGACGACGATCTCGCGGTTATCGAGGCCGTGCGCGCGGCGATCGGCCCGAACACGCGGCTGATGATCGATGCCAATCACGGCTACGATGCGATTGAAGCGATTGCGCTCGGCAACGAAGCGGCGCGCTTCGGCATCGACTGGTTCGAAGAGCCGGTGGTGCCCGAACATCTGGAAGCCTACACGCAGGTGCGCGCGCGTCAGCCGATCCCAGTGGCCGGCGGCGAAACCTGGCATGGCCGCTACGGGTTCCAGACGCCGCTCGCGCTCGGCTGCGTCGATATCGTGCAACCTGATATCTGCGGTGTCGGCGGCTTTACCGAGATCCGCCGCGTGATCGATCAGGCGGACCTGGCCAATGTCCGGGTGATCCCCCATGTCTGGGGCACGGCGGTACAAATCGCTGCGTCACTGCATGTTCTGGCGGCGCTGTTACCTGCGCCCCCACGACCCACGCCGCGTCCGCCGCTATTGGAGTTTGACCGCACCGAAAACCCGTTTCGCCAAGCGGTGGTGCGTGACCCGATAGAGGCGGTGGACGGGATCGTAGCCGTGCCGCATGGCGATGGCTTGGGGATTGAGGTGACGCCATCGGTCTTCGCTGAGTTCAAGCCCCGCGAGATAGAACAGACACGTGAGATCGCCTGACCGGCTTGCGCCTTACGTGCACCGCAAGCGTCTACGCCGCAATAACCAACAGCACCTTACCCCGGCGAGAGAGCGTCGGCCATCGCGTGGAGCAGCATCGCCGCTGACGTGGCGCCCGGGTCTTTATGCCCCAGCGACCGCGCCCCCAACCGCGCCGCGCGGCCGAGCTTGGCCTGCATCTGCGCTGTGGCTTCGGCGCCCTGTTCTGCTGCTTGCGCTGCCGCGCGAAAAACTGCCCCCGCAGGCTGGCCTGACGCGGATGATGCCGCCTCCGAGGCCGGTGCCCATGCATCGAGCATCGTCTTGTCGCCCGGTGAGGCCTTACCGCGATGGGCAATCCCTTCGGCCATAGCAGCGATCAGCGCGGCCGCCTCGTCATCGCCGACACTCTCCTTGCCTTTGACCGCTGCGCCCGCGCGCATGAACGCGGTGGCGTATAGCGGGCCCGAGGAGGCGCCGACCGCGTTGAGGAACGCCTTCGCGGCGGTGTTGAAAACCTCGGTCGGCGCGGCGCCGTCGAGATCAGCCATCGCTGTGCGGATCGCGCCAAAGCCGCCTGCCATGGCGACGCCGTGATCTGCATCGCCAATTTCGCCGTCAAGCGCGCATAGCTCGTCGCGGGCCGCATCCATCGCATCCGCCGCCGCCACCAACATCGCGCGAATATCCATCTCCGCCATCGCTCACACCACCCGGAACATCGCGCAATGGCAGGGCCGGTCGATCAGGCGTTGCAATTCCGCGTCGAGATGCATCACCGTGACCGACGCGCCTGCCATTTCCAGCGAGGTACAGTAATTGCCCACCCAGGTGGCATGGGTCACCAGCCCGGCATCGCTCAGCCGCGCCTGTACCCGGCGGTTCATGATGTAGAGCTCCATCAACGGCGTCGCCCCCAAGCCGTTGACCAGCACCGCGACCCGGTCGCCCTGCGTCGGTGCCATCTCCCCGAGGATCCGGTCCATCATCGCATCGACGATGGCATCGGCAGGCTGGATTGCGCCCCGCTCGATCCCCGGTTCGCCATGAATGCCCATCCCGATCTCCATCTCGCCCTCGGGCAACTCAAAGTTCCAGCGCCGGGTCTGCGGCAGCGAACACGGGCTGAGCGCGACGCCCATCGTATAGGTGCGGTCGTTGGCGTGCCTGGCCACCCGCTCCACCTCATCGAGGCTCATCATCTCGTCCGCCGCCGCGCCCGCTGCTTTGAAGATAAAGAAATTGCCCGCCACGCCGCGCCGCTTCTCGCGCTCCTCCAACGGGGCCGAGGCGACATCGTCGGTGCTGAGCACGGTGCGCACCTCGATATCATCCATCTCCGCCATCTCGGCGGCCATGTCGAAATTCATCACGTCGCCTGCGTAATTGCCGTAGAGGAACAGCACGCCAGCACCGCCTGACACTTCCTTGACGCAGGTCAGTGCGGGGTCTGGCGGTGGCGAGGCAAAGACGTTGCCGATCGCTGCAGCATCCGCGAGGCCCTGACCGACAAACCCGACAAAGGTGGGCTCATGCCCCGAGCCGCCGCCGATTACCAAGCCAACCTTGCCGTCCCGTGGCCCGTGGCGGGCGATGATCGCGCGGGGGGCACCCTCTGCGACGCGCAGCGTATCGCCATGGGCCAACAGGATACCCTCGAGCATCTCATCGACCGCATCATCCCCGTTATTGATGATCTTCTTAGTTTGCATCAGCCGCGCCTCCCTTTCGCATGCTGCATCTTGAGCGCAATCGGAGGGGTGTGAAACCGCTTTCGGCCCCAAAACCCCCCTCACAGCGCAGCGCCTAGCCCGGCGCGACAATCCCCTTTTGCAAGATAATATTGCCGTAGAGACGCGTCTCAGCGGTCTGCACGATACAATAGGTCTTGCGCGCCTCCACATAAAACGCGTGCCGCTCCACGCTGGTCAGCTTCGCGGGGTGATCGGCGGTTTCATTGATGATCGACTGAAACTCGGCCACGATCTCGGGCACCGCTTCGGGTTCACCCACAACCTGCATCGTGCGCGCAGGCGCATCGACATAGGAATCAAGCGGCATCAACGTCAAAATAGCCCGCAAAGCGTCGGTTGCGCTGGCGCCCGACAGCCGCTCGATTCGCGCAGCGCACGCCTCAGCGGGGAAATTTGCGTCCGCGATGACAAGCGCGTCGCCATGCCCCATCGCCCGTAAATGGCGCAACAAATCCGGTGTGAGAACTGTTGGAATTCCGATTAGCATCCGCTTCCTCCCCTGAACGCGCGCCAAACTTCGCAAATTTGATTGACGTACATCATCTCATACCTCAAGCTTTTTATCGGGAGGAGTAATGACGCGGGTGACTGCACAAGATGTAGCCAAAGCGGCTGGGGTGAGCCTGGCGACGGTTGACCGCGTGCTCAACAATCGCAACGGCGTGCGCGAGGTCACCATCCAGCGCGTGGTCGCCGCGATGGACCGGCTGAACTTCGTGCGCGACCAGACAGCGGCGAATCTGGCGCGGCGCCGTTCCTACCGGTTTAGCTTTATCGTCTCGGGCGGTGAGACCTCGTTTTTCAACGACATCCACACCGAGATCGCGGCCGCCAAAACCCAGTCTTCCAAGGACCGCATCGAGATCAACGCCGTGGCGGTGCCGCCGCTTGACCCGCGCGCCATCGTCGATGCGATTGACGCGCTAGGCGACGATATCGGTGACGGCGTGGCGCTCGTGGCGGTGGAAAGCCAGATCGTGCGCGATGCCATCGCCGATCTGCGCGAGCGCGGCATTCATGTCATCTCATTTATCTCCGATAGCCCCTCGTCACGCCGCCAACGTTTCGTCGGGATCGATAACGTTGCCGCGGGCCGCGTCGCGGGCAGCCTGCTCAAGCGCTTCGTGTCGCCGCGGACGGGCTCGGTCGCGGTTGTCGCAGGGTCAGGGACGCTGCGCGATCATGTCGAACGGCGGATGGGTTTTGAACAAATCATGCGCGCCGAGTGCCCCGATTTGCAGGTGCTGCCGTGGATCGAAGGTGAGGAACTGGCTGGCATTGTCGAGGAAAAGCTGTCTAAGCTGCTGGCAGAGAACCGAGATATCGTTGGTCTCTATAGTCTTGGGGGTGGGACGCGGGGAGTGATAGACGCCATCGAACATGCCGAACAAAAGATCAGCGTGGTGACCACCGAGTTATCCGAGCATACCCGGGCGGCACTCATTTCAGGACGCGTCGACGCGGTTCTGGTACAAGACCCCAGCCATGAGGTGCGCAGCGCGATACGCGTGCTCAAACACCTCACCGACGGCACGCCGATCAACGAGAAGCAAGAGCGCATTCGCATCGAAATTTTTATGCGCGACAACCTGCACTGAGCCCGAGACAGAATGCGACGCATCCGAGGAACCGATCACGTGACGAGGCCGAAGACACAGATGACACGACACCGAGCCATGCCCCGGGCCACGCGCCATGTCTGAGCTGAAGGTCGACAACCTGCGCCGCACGTTCGGCAAGGTGGTGGCGCTCGACGGCATGTCCTTCGACGTGGCCGAGGGCGAGTTCTTCTGCCTGCTCGGGCCGTCCTCGTCGGGCAAGACGACGACGCTGCGCTCGATCTCGGGACTTGAGGAGCTGGAGCACGGCCGCGTCCAGTTCGATGGCCGCGACGTCACGGACAGCGCGGTGCAAGGCCGCGGCATCTCGATGATCTTCCAGACCTTCGCGCTCTACCCGCACATTTCGGTGGAGGCCAATCTGGCGCATCCGCTGCGCCGTGCCGGGGCTAGCAGCGCCGATGTCCGCAAGCGCGTCGGCGAGGTGGCCGAACTCCTGCGGGTGACCCACACGCTCAAGCGCAAGCCCACCACGCTGTCGGGCGGTGAGCAACAGCGCGTCGCCATCGGCCGCGCGATTGTTGGGCGGCCGAAGCTGCTGCTCCTCGACGAGCCGCTGACCAATCTCGACGCCAAGCTTCGCGATGAGATGCGCACTGAATTCAAGCGCTTACACCGCGAACTTGGCATGACCATGCTTTACGCCACGCCGGACCAGATCGAGGCGCTGACCATGGGTGACCGGGTCGGTGTGATGAAGGACGGCAAAGTGGTGGCGATCGGCAAGCCGCGCGACCTCTACAGCGCGCCCACCGATACCTACGTGGCTAGCATGATCGGCTCCCCGCCGATCAACCTGCTCAATGCGCAGGCGGTCAGCGACGGTCAAATCCGCCTGCCGTTTCAGGATGATCCGGTTGCGCTGCCGGGCGCCCAGAACGGGCGTGAGTTAACGGTTGGGCTGCGCCCGCACGATATCGCGCTCGCCAATGGCGATGGCGGCGGCGTGCCGGTGACCGTCCACCTGACCGAGCCGCTGGGCGATGTGACCATCATCGACATCAAGGCGCGCAACGCGGACATGAAGATGGTGCTGCGCGAGGAGGTTGCAGCCCGCTACAAGGTCGGCGACGAGATAAAAATAACGTTCGATCCGAAAGACTTGCACGCTTTCGATCCAACCACGGGCCGCCGTGCATTCGCGGAGGCCTAACACCGAGCCGGGCGCGGACCGAAAGCGCCCCGATACCGAAGACCAAAACCGAAGACCAATACGTGCGAAGACGACCAACAAGTGGAGGAGACTATGAAAAGACACACAATGCTAAGCACCCTGATGGGCGCGACGGTGTTGGCGGCGGGGCTGGGCGCAGCGCCCGTGCTCGCCAATGACATCACCATCACGATGGCCGCGCCCGATTGGCCGCCCACGCGCTTTATGAAAGAGCATTTCGACCAGACCTATGTCTCGCCGGACGGCCACACCACGACCCTGGAGATGGACTTCATCCCGTGGCCCAGCTTTTACGAGCGCGTTGCCGCCTCGCTGACATCGGGTGAGCAGAAGTACCAGATGATCGTCACCGACAGCCAGTGGCTGGGGGCGTTCGTCGAGGGCGGGTACTACCTCGATCTGACAGACAAGATCAAAGCCGATCCCGAGTTGATGGCGATCATGCAAGATCTGCATCCCGCTCTTGTCTCGGCCTATTCCACCTATCCGCACCGCACCCGCGCGCAGCTTGAAGAAGCTGGCGAAGTGCCTGCACCGGGCGTCAGCTATTACGGCTTCCCGCAATTCCCGGACACCTACGTCACCTTCTACCGCGAAGACATCTTCTGCGATGAAGGCGAGATGGCGGCGTTCATGGAAGCCTACGGCACCAACCTGCCGTGCAGCTACGAAGATTGGCAGGACACTGACTGGACCAAGTGGGGCCAGATCGGCGAGTTCTTCCAGCGCGACGCGGGCGAGATGCTGGCGGGCGAAGAGCTGACCGAGCCGTTCTACGGCATCGCCTACCAGGCTGGTAAGGGCTATGACTTCTCGACGATGCAGGTCAACGCGTTCGTCTGGCAGCGTGGCGGCGACATCTGGGACGAATCCAAAGCCCCCGATGCCCAAGCCGAAGGTGTGGTGAACTCCGAAATCGCTGTTGAGGCGTTCGACGAGTATCTGAGCTACCTGCAGTATATGCCGCCCGTGGCGCAGACCGGTCAGATGGACATCTTCGTCATCCAGGACCTCTACATGCAGGGCAAGGTTGGCGCGATCATCGACTGGGTCGGCCTGGGTGAGCCCGTGCTCGACCCAAGCGCCTCGACGGTGCACGACAAATCGGCCTTCGCGCCGGCGCCGGGCACCCGGCAGGAAGACGGCAGCATTGACCGCACCGGCAATATCGGTGGTCAGCCCTTCGTTCTGACGACCTGGAACTCTGATGAGGTGGTCAACGAAGCGCTCAACGTGGTGAAGTGGTGGCTCGACCCCGAGACCCAGCTTGCTGCCGTGGCCAATGGCGGCCAGTCGGGCCTGATGAGCGTGATGGCGATGCCGGAATACAATGACCTGCGTCCCTGGAACCGCGCCCATGTCGAGATGATCGACTGGCAGAAGGATGTTTGGCACATCCCGGAATTCTTCGAGATGCTCACCCAACAGCAAGAAGAGTTCGACAAGGCGATCACCGGTCAGCAATCGGCCAAAGAGGCCCTCGATGCCGTCGCTGAGTTCCAGCAGGAGCTCCTCGAAGACATCGGCATGATCGACTAACAGATCCTCCCTGCGGGGTCCGGCGCGCGCCGGACTCCGCGCCCATTTCTGTGTATCCCGAAAGAGGCCCCTAATGGCTATTGCGGAACGCGTGCAAACGCAGAGCTCATCCTCGACCGGCGGCTTCGGCGCCTGGCTTCTCGACCCCAAACGCCGGGGCGCGCTGCTGGTGACGCCGGCCATCACGATCCTGTTCGTGATGAATATCTTTCCGCTGATGTGGTCTTTCGGGTTGAGTTTCTTCAACTACCGGGCCTCGAGCCAGCGGGTGCCGCGCTTTCGCGGTCTCGACAATTACACCGACGTGCTCACCGACGAAAAAGTATGGGAGCGGTTTCAGACCACCGCGATCATCGTCGGGTCCTCGGTCATCGTGCAGTTGGTGGTGGGCTTTCTGCTGGCGCTGATGTTCGCCAAAGCGTTCCCGATGCGCCGGATCGTGCTGATGCTGGTGCTAACGCCGATGATGCTGTCCTTCGTGTCCGTGGGCGTCTTCTACAAGCTGTTCTATGAGCCCACTTTCGGCATCGTCAGCTACGTGCTCAACTTCTTCACCTCCGAGCCATTCGTGATGCTGGGGTCGCCACAGGGGGCGATCCTCGGGATCGTGATCGCCGACGCGTGGATGTGGTCGCCCTTCGTGATGCTTTTGGTGCTCGCCGGGCTCGTCTCGGTGCCAAAATATCTCTACGAGGCCGCCGAAATCGACCGCGCCAGCAAGTGGCGCACCTTCCGCACCATCACCTTTCCCTACATCAAATCGCTGCTGCTGCTGGCGGTGCTGTTCCGCACCATCGAGACGTTCAAGCTGTTTGATATCGTCTACATCATCACCGAAGGCGGGCCCGGGTCGTCGACGGAAACCATCGCCGTCTACCTCTACCGCACCGCGTTCCAGTTCTTCCGCACCAGCCAATCCTCAGCGCTGGCGTATATCGTGCTGTTCATCGTGATCGTGCTGACGAACCTGTATCTCTACGCCGTGAACCGGCGCGCCGAGGAGGTGAACTGATGGCCAGCAAACATCGCGAAATCGGCAAGGCCGGCTGGGGTTACACCGCGATCGCCTCGGTCGTAGGCTTCATCTACTTCTTCCCGGTGCTCTGGATCATCCTGACCGCGTTCAAAACCCGAACCGATGCGCTGGCGGTGCCGCCCAAGCTGTTCTTCACCCCCACCTTCGACAACTTCGTCAGCGTGTTCTACCGCACCTCGATCACCACCGGCACCAGCCAGGCCACCGATATGGGGCTCTACTTCTTTAACTCGGTCTTTATCGCCTTCACCTCCGTGGGCTTGGCGCTGATCGTGGGGACATTGGCAGCCTACGCCTTCTCGCGCTATCCACTCAAGGGCAACGACACCTACCTGTTCATCATCCTCACCACCCGGATGATGCCGCCAATCGTCGTTATCATTCCGATCTTCCTGATGTTCCGCCTCAGCGGCCTGGCAGGCAGCTATTGGGGTATCATCTTGCTCTACACAGCGTTCAATATCCCGTTCTCGGTGTGGCTGGTGAAATCGTTCTTCGACGAGCTTAACCCTGAAATTGAGGATGCCGCGCGGATGGACGGCTCTTCCGAGCGGCGGGTGTTCTTTAACTTCTGCATCCCGCAGATCCTCGCCGGTCTGTCGGCCACGTTTGTCTTCGGCCTGATCCTCACCTGGAATGAATTCCTGTTTGCGTTGCTGCTCACCGGGGTGGAAACCCGCACCGTGCCGGTGGCGATGGCGCGCACCCTCGGCGGCGAGGTTGGCGTCGATTACGGGCTGTTAGCGGCGATTGTGACGCTGTTCTTGATCCCGATCTTCTTCGTCACCTTCCTCCTGCAAAACCAGCTGCTGCGCGGTGTCACCTTCGGGACAGTCAAAAAGTAATGACCATCGAGCTTAACAAACTGACCAAACGCTTCGGCGCGCTCACCGCCGTCGACGCGATTGACCTTACTGTCGGCGATGGCGAGGTGCTCTGCCTTCTGGGGCCCTCGGGCTGCGGTAAAACCACCACGCTGCGGATGGTGGCCGGGCTGGAAATGGCCAGCGACGGCGATGTCAAGCTCAGCGGCAAACGGGTCAACGACCTGCCCCCGCGCGACCGCAACGTGGCGATGTCCTTCCAGTTTTACGCGCTCTACCCGTCGCTGTCGGTGGCAGAAAACCTGGCCTATCCGCTCTATGCCGAAAAGCTCTCAGCCGCCGATATCGACGCCCGGGTGATGCAAGTGGCCAAGACCTTGCAGCTTGAGAGCATCTTGAAACGCACACCGAGCCAGCTGGCCGAGGGCGAGAAGCAACGTGTCGCGGTGGGCCGCTCGATCATCCGCGACCCGCAATGCTTTTTGTTCGACGAACCGCTCTCCCGCCTCGACGTGCAATTGCGCGAGGAAATGCGCGGCGAAATCAAGGAAGTGCTGCAAGATCTGTCGCGCCCCACTGTGATCGTCACCCATGACCAGCTTGAAGCGCTTACCATGGCCGACCGGATCGCGGTGATGCGCGACGGCCGGATTGAGCAAGTCGATACCCCTCACAACGTGTTCCAAAGCCCTTCGAACCTGTTTGTAGCGGGCTTTATCGGCACCCCGCAGATGAACTTGATCCCCGCCACGCTGCAGGGCTCAGATGGCGAGGGGATGGCCGATTTCGCCTTCGCCAGCCAACAGACGCTCAAGATCAAGGTAGACCGGGCGGTATCGCAACTGGCACCCGGCGCGAAGGTGACGCTGGGCGTGCGGCCCCGCAACCTGGAGATCAGCCAGGAATCCAGCGAGGACACCTTGTCGACCAAGATCGATATGGTCGAGCCGATGGGCGCGGAAACCCTGGCGCAGATGCGCGACGGATCCCACGATCTGCGGCTTGTCACCGATTGGCGGGTGCCGCTCGCTGAGGGCGACCAGGTTCATGCCCGGTTCCCGCCTGACACCACCCATATCTTTACCGAAGACGAACAGGTTCTAAGGAGCCCGGCATGAGCGCAGCACAAGCAAAACTGGTCGAACGCCTCATCATCGGGCTCTGTGTTCTCTCTATCATCTTCATCTTTCAGCCCTACTCGCTATCGCTCTTCTCAATCGGCTGTGTAACCGTGGTGATCGGCGCGCTCGCCTTTAACCTGGTGCCGCTCTGCCGTGAGGGCGTGCCGTTTGCGGCATTGCGCAAGGCGGTGCTGATCGTGCTGATCGTCCTCGCGGTCGCTGCTGCGCTGGGTGTCGGCACCGCGTTCCTCTTCGTGGAGTATCTGGAGACGCTGCGGTGAGCCGCTTTGATGTCTCGGTTGTTGGGCTCTACATCCTCGATATCCTGGGCCGCCCGGTCAGCGCGATCCCCGATGGCGGCAATGTCGATTTCATCGATGAGATCCGCCTGACCGTTGCTGGCACCGCGGGCGGGCCGGTGGTGGATCTGGCCAAGCTCGGCCTCAACTGTCAGGCCGTCGGCGCTGTCGGCGATGATGAGAAGGCCGATTTCGTCATCGACCACATGATGCGCATGGGCATCGATTGCACCCTGATGCAGCGGCTCGACGGGATGCAGACCTCGGCCACGATCCTCAATGTGCGGCCCAATGGCGAGCGCCCTGCCCTCCATGCCCGTGGCGCCTCGGACCATTTCGAAGTGTCGGACGCGATGCTGCCGCAGGTTCTCGATTGCCGGTATTTTCACCTGGGCGGCACCGGGCTCTTGGCCGCGCTCGACGGCGAACCCAGCGCGCGGCTCCTGAAAGCGGCGCAAGAGGCGGGCTGCGTCACCACCTGGGATCTGGTCGGCGCGGGCCCTGACACCTGGCAATATGTCGAACCGCTCCTGCCCCATATCGACTATTTCGTGCCCTCCATCGAAGAGGCCGAAATTCTCAGCGGTATCAAAGGCGTAGAAGAGAACATTCAGTTCTTTCAGACCCGCGGTGTCACCTGTCCGGTGCTGACCATGGGCGGCGATGGCTCGATCATCGCCATGGGGGACGAGCGCATTCACGTGCCCGCCTACGATATCGAGGTGGTCGATACCACCGGCTGCGGCGATGCGTTTACCGCGGGCTTTATCGCAGGGCTGGCCGATGGTCGCGACCTCACCGAAGCGGCGCATCTGGGCACTGCCTCGGCGTCGCTGGTAGCAAGTGGCTTGGGCTCGGATGCGGGCATCATCGACCGCGCGCAAGTCGAGACGGAAATGGCGCGCTGGCGGCAATGATCGCGGCGGTCGCAGGCACGTTCGACACCAAATCGCGCGAGCTTTCCTACATTGCTGAGCGGTTGCGCGCTGCGGGGGTCACCGTGCGCAGCATCGATCTGGGCACCACCGGGTCGGGCAGCGCCGATGTCACCGCGCAAGAGGTCGCGGGCCACCACCCCGATGGCGCGGCTGCGGTGCTGGGCCTGGGCGATCGCGGCGCCGCGGTCTCGGCGATGGCGCAGGCATTTGAGGCCTATGCACGCCAGGCTGACTGGATCGGCGGCATCATCGGCGCGGGCGGCTCGGGCGGCACCGCGCTGCTGGCCCCTGCGATGCGGGCTCTGCCCGTGGGCCTGCCAAAGGTGCTGGTCTCAACCGTGGCCAGCGGCAATGTCGCGCCGTATGTGGGGCCCAGCGATATCGCGATGATGTATTCGGTCACCGACGTGCAGGGCGTCAATCTGATCTCCGCGCGGGTCCTGGGCAATGCCGCCCATGCGCTGGCGGGGATGATGCGCAAACCGGTGCCCACCATCGACGCCAAGCCCGCCATCGGGCTGACGATGTTTGGCGTCACCACGCTTGCCGTAAGCCACATCGCCGAGGCGCTCGCCGCTGATTTCGACCCGCTGGTGTTTCACGCCACCGGCACTGGCGGGCGCTCGATGGAGAAGCTGGTCGACAGCGGCATGATCGAGGCTGTCATCGATCTCACCACGACGGAAGTGGCTGATCTGCTGATCGGCGGTGTTTTCGCCGCCACCGAAGACCGCTTCGGCGCGATCATCCGCAAGGGCGTGCCCTATATCGGCTCGGTCGGGGCGCTTGATATGGTCAATTTCGGCGCGCGGGACACGGTGCCTGAGGCCTTCGCCACGCGCCAATTTCACATCCACAACCCGCAAGTGACGCTGATGCGCACCACGCCGGAAGAGAATGACCGCATCGGCGCCTGGATCGCGGACAAGCTCAATCAGATGCAAGGCCCGGTGCGGTTTTTGATCCCCGAAGGCGGCGTCTCGGCCATCGATGCGCCGGGCCAGCCGTTCCACGACCCCGCCGCGCTGACCGCCCTCACCCAGCGCCTGATGCGCGATGTCGCCCAAAATGACACCCGCCGCCTCATCCCTGTCCCCTACAACCTCAACACCACCGCCTTTGCCGATGCGGCTTTGGCGGCCCTCCGCGAGATCACCTGATGCGTATTCCCCGTTCTGAAATCCTGGCGCGCCTGCGCGACAAAATCGCCCGCGGCGCCCCGATCGTCGGTGGCGGGGCTGGCACTGGGCTGTCGGCCAAATGCGAGGAAGAGGGCGGCATCGACCTGATCGTGATCTACAATTCAGGGCGCTACCGCATGGCCGGGCGCGGGTCGCTGGCGGGCCTGCTGGCCTATGGCAATGCCAATGAGATCGTCGTCGACATGGCCAAAGAGGTGCTGCCGGTGGTCAACGACACACCGGTGTTGGCAGGCGTCAACGGCACCGACCCGTTCATGCTGCCGGAGAAGTTCCTGAACGAGCTCATCACCTTGGGCTTTTCTGGCGTGCAGAACTTCCCCACAGTCGGCCTGATCGACGGCACGTTTCGCGCGAACTTGGAAGAGACCGGGATGGGCTATGCGCTGGAGGTGGAGATGATCCGCCAGGCCCGCAGCCTCGACCTGCTGACCACGCCTTACGCCTTCACGCCCGACGAGGCGGCAGCGATGGCGGCGGCTGGGGCAGATATCGTGGTGGCGCATATGGGCCTGACCACCGGCGGCAGTATCGGCGCGGAAACCGCGCTGACCCTCGACCAATGCGTCAGCGCCATCGATGCGATGGCGGCAGCCGCGCGCTCGGCTAATCCCGACGTGATCGTGCTGTGCCATGGCGGGCCCATCGCGATGCCCGACGACGCGGGCTATGTGCTCGCCAGATCCAAGGATTGCCAGGGCTTTTACGGCGCCAGCTCAATGGAGCGCCTCCCTTCGGAAACTGCCCTGGTGGCGCAAACCCGCGCGTTTACCAAAATCGCAGGAGGCACGGGATGACCGGCACGTTCATGATGTCCGCTGAGACACCGGCCGAGGTGCTCGACTGGGGCACGCTGCGCTGGATGTCGCACCCGCCCTCGACCGGCGCGGGCCAACTGACCGTGATCGAGGTGAACATCGCGCCCGGCCAAGGCCACGACTTTCACAAACACCCCGACCAGGAAGAGGTGATCTACTGCATTTCGGGTCAGGTAGAGCAGTGGCTCGGCACTGAAAAACGCCTGTTCGGCCCCGGCGATAGCGTGTTCATCGGCGCTGATGTGGTCCATGCCAGCTTTAATGTGGGCGACGACACCGCGCAATTATTGGCGATCCTCGGCCCCTGCGTGGGCGATCAGGGCTATGAGCTGGTCGACGTCGCGGGCGACGCGCCG
>JBCDGW010000079.1:0-15385 GCA_038750765.1 Pseudomonadota bacterium
GGGTTCAAGCCGCGCCCCAGAAACGTCTCCATCAGCTCGGCAGGCATCGTCGGCCACAGCTTTTCGAGCGCGTCCGGCGTCATGCTCTCCATCGCGGGCGCCATTGCTTTTGACAATTCGTTGGACCATTCCTGGCCCATTTTCATCATCTCTTCGAAGGGGTTGAAGGGCGTTTTTGACATCGCTACCGCCCCTGCTGACCGCGTGGGCCATCATACCGTCGACAGCGCGCGTGAGGGCGACGATCAAACAGACGATCACGAAGACGATCAAACATGGGCGTCTTGCTCCTGTCGGCGCCGCTCAAACGCTGTCTCCCCCCGCTCGGCAGCGCGGTCATGATCGGACCAGCGGCGCACGTAATCGGTTTGCATGGCCGCGCGGTATGGGCGCGACGAGGCTGTCTTCATCACCTCGTAATAGAGATAGACCCGGTTCGCTGCTTGTTGCGCGCCGCGCATGCGGATGCGTTTGCCGCGCTCTGCTGGATCTGGGAGCGCCACCTCGCGGAAGCGCGGACGCACCGGCAGCATCGAGCAACTGAGCACGTCGTATTGACACCCGTGTTTCCAATAGCCGTACACCAATTCAGGCCCGAACTGATAAAAGCCGTGGTTAAACCAGCCGTTGCCGGGCGAGCATGCCGCGAGCACCCCGCTTTGGGTCAGCATCGCATCGATATTGCCCATGCACGAGGCCACATCGAACACGTGTTCGGTGGTGCCCCCGTCATAGATCAGGCCGTAGCGGTCGCGCAGCGCATCAGGCACCGGTGCGTTCAAATCATGGAGTATGCCGGCGCCTTCGAAATCGGAGATGTCCATCGCCTCGACCCTGGGAAAACCGAGCGCTTCGAAGAACGTCTCGGCGAAACCATCGGGCTGGTGGAGGTCATTCCAGGTAAGCCCGAACCCATGCTCGGCCAAATCGCCCTCTAGCCGGTCGCGAAACCGGTCGCGCACATGCATCCGGTGGCGCCCCAACATCAGCGCAGGGCCCTTGTTTTCCAAGCGTGCCGCGAGTGCGATCAGTTTGCGCGCGGCTGCATAATCGACGCCCATTACGGCCGCCTCCTGTTGCCCTGCTCTTGGCGCTACATAGCCTGGGCGGCACCAAGCGGCAATCCAAGCCCGCATCACGTCCGCGTTCGAAGCCTGATATGCGTCTATCCGGCCCTACCTAACCGGGGCGCCAACCCTTGTTGCACTGCCCCTTAGGAGCTAGATCACCCCCATGTCGGTCTGGGATTATGCCAACCCTACGAAGTTCGTCAGCACGACGGACCGCCTGTTGCCGTGGCTGTCCGCTGCCGCGGGCGGGGTTTTGGCTGTAGGTCTGATCTGGGGCTTTTTCTTCACGCCCGACGATTTCCGCCAAGGTTCCACCGTCAAGATCTTCTTCTTGCACGTGCCCGCGGCGATGTTGGCGATCAATGCCTGGGGGATGATGCTGGTCGCCTCGATCATCTGGATTGTCCGGCGCCATCACGTCTCGGCGCTTGCTGCCAAAGCCGCCGCACCGGTGGGGCTGACCTTCACGCTTATCGCGCTTGCGACGGGGGCGATCTGGGGGCAGCCGATGTGGGGGACGTGGTGGGCGTGGGATCCGCGGCTGACCGCGTTTTTGATCCTGTTTCTGTTCTATTTGGGCTACATCGCTCTTTGGCAGGCGATTGAAGACCCCGACACAGCCGCCGACCTCACAGGCATTTTGTGCTTAGTGGGCACGGTTTTCGCCCTCCTCAGCCGCTACGCTGTGCTGTTTTGGAACCAAAGCCTGCATCAGCCCGCCTCGCTATCGTTGGATGCCGAGGAAAACGTGGCCGACGTGTTCTGGTACCCTGCCCTCGTGGCGATCCTTGGTTTCTCGCTGCTGTTCATCGTGTTGGTGCTGTTGCGCACCCGCACCGAAATTCACAAGCGGCGTCTTTACGCGCTGGAATTGCGGGAGCGGATGGGCTGATGCCCGATCTCGGTGAATACGCAGCCGAGGTGCTGTCGGCCTACGGCGTGAGCCTGGCGCTTTTAGGGTTCATCGTGGTCCTAAGCGTGGTGCAGGCAAAGCTGACGCGGCGCCGTCTTGACGCGGCGCAGGCACGGCGCACTCAAGCGCGGGCCACCGTTCAATCTGCGCGCAATGACGCTCAGGGCGCAACCGCCCGCACCGCAGAGGTCACGGAGCGGGCCGCTGATGGGTAAGATCTATGTCGCCCTGCCGCCGCTCATCTTCGCCGCCCTCGCAGCGCTGTTTCTGGTGGGGATGCATCGCGACGACCCCAACGGCATCCCCTCTACCTTTATCGGCAAGCCCGCGCCGCCGGTGATCTTGGACGCGCTCGGCGGCCTCGACGGGTTCGACAATGCAGCGCTGAACGAACCAGGCTATAAACTGGTGAACTTCTGGGCCAGCTGGTGCGCGCCCTGCCGGGTGGAGCATCCCAATCTGCAGGCGCTTGCGGATGAAGGGTTCGCGGTGTTTGGCGTGAATTACAAAGACGACGCGTCAAACGCGCTCGGGTTTCTCGATGAGCTCGGCAACCCCTATCGTGGGACGGGCACTGACACCGGCGCGCGCATGGCGATTGAATGGGGCGTCTACGGCGTACCCGAGACGTTCCTCATCGATCATGACGGCACGGTGCTGATGCGTTTTGCGGGCCCGGTCACCCAGCGCGCGATCCGCGAACAGCTCCGCCCGATCCTGACCGAGGCCGACCAGCGCGTGGAAACCAAATTATCCGAATAGCTGCGTGGCGAAGATGATCGCCGCGAAGAAGCTCACCTCGACGGCGGGCATCGACATCAAAGAGCGGCGCACCGCTGCTTTGCACTGACATTTCATTGTAACTACTCAACTCGTTGCTCAACAGGGTCGCAAATTAGACATGTTTTTGCCGCGCGCCTAGGAAACACACTGTTCGCGACTTTGCCAAAATCCTTCCGACGCCCCGTTTTCCCTGCAAAACCCGGTCAAAAGCGGCCCAAACACGATCATTTTTGCGTTTATCGCCGAATTTTCTTGTGGTGAGAGTGGGCAGTGCGACGCCTTGGCCAGGATTGTCGCCTCGCACGAGACAGCGCTGCGCGATCGGTGGGCCCGGGCAAATGCGGCAAAACCATGACACACGATCCCACAAAGCCTGGTTCCTTCCCCAAGCTCGCGGCTTGACGGCGCGTCTTGCGCTCGCTACCGCGCTGCGCCATGGCCTATCTCCGCCTTGATATTCCCTGGGCTGTGGTTTTGATCGCCGCCCTCGCGCTGGCAGTCGCGGTCTGGACAGCCCTGTTTGTGCGCAACGCGCCGCCCGCGCCCACGCCGCCCGAGATTGACCCCACATCTGAGCCAACACCCCGCGCTGTCGATAGCGACGGATTTGGGCATGCCCTGGTTGGCTGGATGGCGAGCGTGCTTTTGATTGTGGCGATGCTGGCAGTGCATGACTTTGCCGGTACCGTGGTCTCGGTGCCCGAAGACGCGGCGAGCGATGATAGCGCTGCTTCTGTCGCCGCAGCCGCAAGCGGGGACGTGGTCGAAAACGCCACTAGCTTCAACGCGCTCTGGATCGCGGGCGCAGCGCTTGCGGTGATGGTGGCGGCGTTGGTCTATCTGTGGGCGACGGCCTATCGCGCAGTGCCAACCCGCAATCGCCGGTGACCGCGCCGACCCTGCTATTCTGTCTCGGCGCCACCAAGGCGGGCACCTCTTGGTTACACGCGCAACTCCGACGACACCCTGATTGCGCGTTTTCATCGCTCAAAGAGCTGCATTACTTCGACAGTCTGGAGCCCAACCGGTTGCCGCAGCAAAAAGCCGCTATGGAATTGGCCATCGAACGGCTCGCCTTGCGCATGGTGGGCGCTGATCTGCCGAAGCGGCGCGACTTGGCCCAACGGGTCGAAGACCGCGCAGCCTGGCGCGATGTGCTGGCGGTTGGTCGCGCAGACCACCCCGCCTATCTGGCCTATTTGCAGCGCGACGCGGCTGGGGCGCGGGTGGTGGGCGATATCACCCCCGCATATGGGCTTCTACCGCAGCCGCGCCTCGCTGAGATGGCAGCCCTCAGCCAAGAGGTGCATTTCGTCTATCTCTTACGCGATCCTGTCGCGCGGCTTTGGAGCCATGTGCGCATGAACACGCAGCGGCAACAAACCAGCGCCGCCTTTGACCCCGGCAAGGCCCACACGTTTCTCGACGCGGTGTTACAGGGCGGGCATGACGATATCGCACGACGGGGTGATTACCGCACCATCCTGGAAAAGCTAGACCGCGTCGCCGCCCCGAGCCGCCGCACCGTGCTGTTCTTCGAAGAAATGGTGCAGCCGGGCGGGCTCACCCCGCTCTGCACCGCCCTGTCGATCCGCGCCCCGCGCGACGCACCGGGCGGCCCTGTCCATACCGGGCCCAAGGCCGCGCTCGACTCTGACGCTGCCCGCGCCGCCCGTGCTTGGCTGGAGCCGCAATATAGCTATGTGCATCAGCGGTTCGGTCGGCTACCGCAAAGCTGGCAAGAAAGCAGCGCCTAGGAGAGATGCGATGATGTCGATTTTTGGGCTTAGCGGCGTGCTGTCTGTGCTCAATGGGGTAGGCCTCGGCCTCGCCGCCCCCGCCCTCGCGCTCAGCGTGATCGCCGCACCCGCGCCCTATCCGACAGCACAGCTTGCCCAGGTGCTCAATCTGCTGGCAACGGGTCTTTGACGTCGCGGCAGTAACCGCGTCCTGTCGCCATTTCCGCGCAGCGGCATCGACGTGAATTCAATGTCTTGACTTCGCCTGACGGGACGCGAGACTTGCACGGGAGAGACGAACCACTTGCTCACCGCGCATCTGCCACGGGGCGCTGCGCCGTATATTGACGAAAGGGGAGATGTCGCATGGCTGAGCCAGAAGGCGAAAAGCGCACATTACCGGCGGAATTGATCGCGATCGGCGCCGGGGTCTTGTTGTTGTTTATTCTGTTGTTCGCGGGTTGGTCGGTGATCACCTCCTTCATCATGGGGGTTCTATTCGGTATCGCAGTGTACCTGATCCTACGCTTCGGCCTGGGATGGGATAGCATGTGGGACGGCAATTTGCCGGGCTTTGGCAGCAGTGGGTCCGGGGCTGATGCCGCAGACGCCGACAGCAAACCGGCCGCCGCGGCGCCCGCACCGAAACCAGCCCCCAAACCCGAGCCCGCCCCCGAGCCTGCCCCAGAACCAGCGGCGAGCAGCGAAGCGGATGTTGAAGAAGAGCCCGCTGAAGTCCCGGCCATGGCCGCCAGCGCTGTGCCGGATGTCGCCGATGAAGCAAGCGAAGACACCCCCGCTGCCGAAGAGAGCGAAGGCACAAAGCCCGAGTTCATGACCGCCGCACGCGAGGGCGGGCCTGACGACCTTAAACAGATCAAAGGTGTGGGTCCGAAACTTGAGGAATTGCTGCACGAGTTGGGCGTGTTTCATTTCGATCAGATCGCCGGCTGGGGCGCGCCAGAGGTGGCCTGGATGGACGGCAACCTGCAGGGATTTCGCGGCCGGGTCAGCCGGGATGAATGGGTCGATCAGGCCAAGATCCTGGCATCGGGGGGCACCACCGAGTTCTCCAAGAAGGTCGATAAGGGCGACGTCTACTAACCCTGGCGATGACGACGCAGCCCGATCCTCACGCGATCGCGCGCACAGCCCGGCTGGTTGCCGTGGTGCTTATCGCCACGTTCGTGTTCTGGGTCGGCGCCCAATGGCTGGGCCCGCGTCTCGGGCTGGCCGGACGCTACGCGCTGCTGATCGATTTCGCGGCGCTGGCGGCGTTCTTCTGGGCGTTCGTCGTGGCCATGGCGGCTTGGCGCAAAGCCCGCGGCAAAGGCCGGCTCTAGCCCGATGGTAAAGTGGATCGCGAGTGTCGCGCTGCTGGCGGGCTTTGTTTATGTTGCAATATATTTCGGTGACAGCGACACCTTGGTGGCCGATTTTGAGTATAGCCCCACCCTCGATAGCCCTGACCAAGATCAAGTCAGCGCGCCGCCCGGCCTGGCTGCAGCCGATCAGGTGCTCATCTGCCGTGGCGCTATCGCCCATGTCAGCGGCGCGGCCGTCGAGGCCATCACCGGCACGCTCACGGAGGCGGGGTATGTGGTGGCCCAGTATCGCGCTGAGGATGGGGCGCTTTGGCGGCGCGCCTGCCGGTTTGACGAGACCCGCGTGAGCCTTGCTTTTGTGCTCGATGAAGGCGGCGTCAGCGTCTGGCGCAGCCCGGCGCAGGACGGCGATATCACCTATACGCTCGCGGCAGATAGCGTTACCGTTACCCGCCTCAGCCCCGGCATTGACCCGCAAATCCTCACGCTCGCACGGGGTTCAGATTAGCAGCGATCTCTGCTATGGCACTGCAAAGCACCGGAAAGGTGCGCCCGAAACATGAGCAAGTGCAGAGACTTTGACAGGCGACCGATGATCAGGATCACGCTCCTCGCGACGGTGATTGTTGCGCTCGCAGGCTGTAACGCGGCGCGCAATGTGGCGTCTTCTGTGACCAATATCGGCGGCAACCGCGGCCCCAATTCGGTTACAATCAACGATACCCGGTTTCGCACCCGGCTCGCACTGAGCGGCGACGAAAAGCGCGAGATGGCGATCACGGTGCGGCCGGTCGCCGTTGATCCCGAAGCAGCCCAGGAGGCCGGGCGGCATCGCGCGACCGCGTATTGTCTGCAGACATTCGGCTCATCGCAAACCGACTGGCTGGTGGGTCCTGATGTGCCGGTTGACCAGGTCGAGATCAGCGACGGCACGATCACGCTCCAGGGCCGCTGTGCTGCCCGCTGAGGCGGGATCTGGCCGAGCCGCGCTGATGTCACCGCAAAATGTCTTGCACAAATCCGACCCGCCGCCTTTGTTAGCAGGATCCCGCAGCGAAACGAGCAACAAAGAGACGACGCGCAAGGAGCAAGGGATGCGAAAAATCGCGCTTATGGCAGCAATGTTGGGCCCCCTATGGTGGAGCACGGCCCTCGCCCAGGGGCTGCCCCCCCTCAAGGACGACACACGGGTGCAACAGGAATTTCTGGCCGCTGCAATCGGCGATGAGATCCGCAAGCGATGCCCGTCGATTTCGGCGCGGATGCTGCGGGTGATGGCCCGCGCGAACGATCTGGAGCGCTATGCGCTCGATCAAGGCTATGCGGAGGCCGATATCAAAGCGCTGCGCCGCGATGAAAGCGCCAAAGCCTGGCTGCGGGCGCAACGCGATGCCTATCTCGCCAAGAACGGCGTTGTCGCAGGCGATGCGGCCAGCTATTGCCGCCTAGGCATGGCTGAGATCGAGCGTAACAGCCTGACGGGTTGGCTGCTGCGCGCCCGATAGCGCAACATGCCCCGATCAGCTCGGATCCACCCAGAGAAAATGCCGATGCCGCAGCCCATCACCGCAAACCGCGCGCGCCCGTGTTCTGGGGGCCTGTTCTGCACCGATCAACGCCGCCGCGCCGCCCGGTAATGGGACCTCGCCTGTCATTCACCGGGCTCATCGCGGCACTGACAGCGCTGTTGGGCTGCGCCCCGGCCGATGCGCCTGATCAGAGCCGCGACGCCGCCGCGCCCGCCTATCGGGGGGTGGAGACCCGGCTGCTCGAGGGTGATCTGGTCAATGTGCGGGTCTATATGGAGCGCGCGCAGAGCCCGCAGGATGTGGCCGCCTACGCTGAATGCGCCGCAGCGCAATACACGCTCATCCGCGGCTACGGCTTCGCGCGCCATGTGCGTACGAATGTGGACGAGAACAGCGGCTATTGGCAGGCAGACGCGGTCTACACGATCTCCCCAGACCTGCCTCGTGGGCTGAGCACAATCGACGCAGAAGTCACGGTGGCCAATTGCACCGAACTGGGCATCCCCACGGTCTAGATCACTGAACAGAGCGCTGTGCTAGTTGGCTTCTTCTTTTTAAAAGTACCTCGGGGAGCGCGAGGGGCAGCGCCCCTCATAAGTTAAAGATGTGAGCGCGAGGGGCAGCGCCCCTCGTAAATTGACGTGACCTCAAGCCAAGCTGAAGGTAGCGGCGGGCCGGGGGATGCCGCTGCAACCGTTATTCTGCGGTGCTTTATCTGGACGATCCGAAGAAGCTCTGAGCGAGGCGTTGGCTTCAACAAAGCGGCAGCCCGCGGGACGGCCCGCCGCTGCCCGGCGCCTTCGGCGGTTACTCCGGGCGGGTGCACAGTTCAAAGGGCAGCGTTACCTCCCGACATCGACCAACCGCGGGGTTTCCTGTCCGAGCGGGGTGCTGGCCTGCATTGTCTCGACTATCTGCAGGCGCGCCGACCGATGCACTAGGGGCGCCGCGGCAGACCCCAGGATCAGCAAACAGACACTCCGCCACCGCCCCGCGGCTACCAATCGCTCAGCACGAACTCCGCCGGCGCGCTGCTCTCGATCACCAGCCGCGCATTCGGCAGATCATTGGCTTCCAGCTTGTCGTGCCGCGCAGCGGCGCTCAGTCCCGACCAGCGCTCGGCCAGACGCGCCTCAAGCACCGGCAGCGCCACCTGCAAAAACACCGTGGTATCGAAGGCCGCGCTGAGATCGCGCCAGCCAGGCGCGTCGAGGAGCAAGTAATTACCCTCTACCACCACATGGCGCACCGAAGGTGCGATCAGCCGCGCGCTACCGCGGGAAATCTCCAAGTCGCGGTCGAAGACCGGGACCGCCACAGGCTCTGCCGCGTCCTCGCGCAGACGCGCCAGCGTCGCTTTGAACCCGCCCAGATCGAATGTATGCGGCGCGCCCTTGCGCGCATGCCAGCCCTCGGCTTCGAGAATGGCGTCATCGTAGTGAAAGCCGTCCATCGGCAGGATCGCGGCACTGCCCGGCGCCGCCGCGTTCAGATCGGCGACCAGCGCCTCGGCCAAGGTAGACTTACCCGCGCCCGGCGGCCCTGCCAACGCAGTGAGGCTGCGCGCTTGCGCGCCTCGCGCGGCGATGGTGCTCAAAAGCGCCTCGCGGGTCACGCTCTGGCTCACGACAGGGCGATCCCCGCCGCATGCGCCTGGTCGCGCAGAAACGGCAGCCCGATCTCAATCACATCCTCGGGGCGCTCCGCCACCGGGCGCCACACGGCAAGGCCCGAGGCAATCTCTGGCGCCAGATAGACAAAGCTCTCGAGGCTCATCACCCCGTCGTAACCCACCGATTTCAGCCCTTCGAACGTGCCAACCCAGTCGATCGTGCCCTGCCCCGGCACCCCGCGATTGGATTCCGAGAGATGCACATAGCCCAGATGGTCCCCTGCATCAGCGAACCCGGCAGCCATGGACACCTCTTCGATGATCATGTGGTAGGTGTCCATGTGGATAAAGACATTCTCGGCCCCGATCCGCTCGATCAGCGCTGCGCTCTGTTTGGCGGTGTTGAGCAGATGGGTTTCATAGCGGTTGCAGGGCTCAATCCCCACCCGCATCGACAAAGCGCGCGCGGCGCGGGCGGTCTTGTCGATCAGGCGGCAGATCGCGTCAATTTCGGCCTCAGTTCTGGGCGCGCCCGAGCGTTTACCGATGCTGCCATAGGTCACGCCCGAGAGCGCCTCGGCCCCCGCCTCGCGCGCCACCTGCAGCGCTTTTGCCAAGTAATCGGCCGCCACATCGCCTTGGCTCATCACGTCGAGGCTGTCGGGCAGGCCCAGCGAGCAGATCGGTTCCATATTGTGACGCTCCACCGCGCGGCGGGTGCCCACCGCGTCGAAACCGCTCAGATCGAGCAGCGGGATCTCCAGCATGCTCACCCCGTGCTGCGTTAGCGGCGGCAGCAGCCTTTCGGCGTCAGCGGGGGTCCAAAGCGGCGTGATCGCCAGAGAATGCAGGCCCAATCGTGCCATGGTGGAGCTGTCCTTTGTTAATGGGCGCCGACGATATAGGCGACAACCTCGGTCATATCGGTTTCATCGCGGGCCAGATCCGCGATCACGTTGCCGCGGCGCAAAACGACGATCCGGCTGCAGGCTTCGAACACGTCGTTGAGCCGGTGGCTGATCAAGATCGTGGCGATCCCGTCTTCGCGCATCTGCTGGATCAGCCCCAGCACGCTTTCCACTTCGCGCACCGCAAGCGCGGCGGTGGGCTCATCCATGATCACCATCTTGGGCTTGAACGTCAGCGCCCGGGCGATCGCGATGGTTTGCTGCTGGCCACCCGAGAGCATGCCAACAGGAATGTTGATCGAGGGCACGTGCACCCCCAGCCGGTCCACCATCTCCTGCGCTTGCCGGTCGATCCGCGCCTTGTCGACGAAGCCGGGGATCACCCCGAACAGGCGCTTGGTGGGCTCGCGGCCCAGAAAGATGTTGTTGGCCACATCCTGCTGCGGCGCCAGGGCAAGATCTTGGTAGATCATCTCGATGCCCATCTCGCGCCGCTCGCCTGGATCGCGGGCGGTCACATCTTGGCCGTCAAAATGGATCGAGCCAGCATCGGTGGTGTAGACCCCGGTGATCGACTTCATCAGCGTGGATTTACCCGCGCCGTTATCGCCCACCAGCCCCACTACCTCGCCGGGCGCGACGCTCAGATCGACACCGTGGAGCACTTTGACCGCGCCAAAGCTCTTCTCAATCCCCGATAGCTGCAGCAGGCTCATTGCATCCGGCGCCCCCGAGCGCGGATCTGATCGAGCCACACCGCCGCGATCAGCACCGCGCCGATGGCCATCTGCTGGTAATAGGCCTGCACCGCCATCAAATTCAGCCCGTTTTGCAGCACGCCCATGATTAACGCCCCGATCATCGTGCCCAGGATCGAGCCGCGACCGCCAAAGAGGTTGGTGCCGCCGATAATCGCCGCGGTGATCGCCAGGAGCTCATAATTGAGCCCCGCTGTCGGATCGCCGGTATTGACCCGCGCGGTAAAGATCAGCCCGGCGATGCCCGCCATCAACCCCGCAATGGTATAGAGCGCCATGGTCTGGCGACGCACATTCACGCCGGTCGCGCGGGCCGCGTTCTCGTTATCGCCAAGCGCGAGCGTCCGGTGACCGAACGGGGTGTGCGCCAGCACGTAATGGGCCACCAGCGCGACACCGAAGAGAATGAACACCGGCGTCGGCACCCCCCAGGGGCGCGCCTGACCCAGAAACAAAATCTGTTCCGGTAGGCCATAAATCCCGCGGCCATTGGAGATGATCAGCGCCAGCCCGCGGGCGATGCCCAGCATACCCAGCGTGACAATGAAGGCAGGCACTTTCCCGCGGGTAATGATGAACCCGTTCACCGCCCCCGCTGCCGCCCCGGCTGCCAGCGAGCCGATGATCGCAAAGTACCAGGGCCATTCCAGCGTCACCACCAGCGCCGCGCCCGAGACCGACGCCAGCCCCAGCACCGAACCCAGCGAGAGATCGATCCCGGCCGCGCTGATCACGAAAGTGGCGCCGATTGCCAAGATGCCGAACGTGGCCGAGGCCAGGACGATGTTGAAGAAGTTGCTGGACGTGAGAAACACCCGCACGCCGCTGCCGGTTACCGGCGACAGCACGGCCATCACAATCGCCAGCCCCGCAAGCACCGCGAGCGATTCCACCCGGACATGGGTGCGTTCGAGAAATCTGATCATCGTGGTTTTTCACCGAAGGCAGGCCGACCGCTTGGGCCGGCCCAACCTGCTATCGGTTTACTTGACGAATTCAAGCATCGGGTCCGTACCCGCGGCCAGCACTTCTTGGGTCAGCACCATGGTTGGCACATAGATCCATTCGGGGTGATCGCCGCCCGCTTTCACCATCTCGACCGCTTGCTTGCCGACGAGATAGGGCAACTGCGCCACCGAGGCGTTGAGGCGGCCGGCTTCGATGGATTTCACCGCGTCGGAATTGCCGTCAACACCGATCACGATCACATCGTCGCCCTTCCCAGCCGCATAGACGGTCTCGACAGCACCGAGTGCCATACCGTCATTGGCCGCGAAGATCGCCACCAGATCGGGGTTGGCGGTGAGGATATCGTTGGTGATGTTAGCGGCCTTGCCCCGGTCCCAATCACCCGGCAGTGACGCTACGATCTCAAGCCCCGGCGCCAGTTCGGCCAGCTTGTCAGCAAAGCCCGAGGCCCGCTTCTGCCCGGTGACGTTGCCTGACAGGCCCTCGATCACCAGAACCGGCCCCGCCGCATCGGCGCCCAGCTGGCTCACCAACCATTCCGCGCCTTGCGCGCCCGCGGCCACGTTGTCTGAGCCGATTGAAAAAGCGATCTCAACACCCGCCTCGGCTGCGATCTCGTGGTCGAGATTGCCGTCCAGATCGACCACCGGGATACCCATATCATTGGCCCGCTTGAGGCAGGGCAGCAAAATCGTGGAGTTGATCGCGGCAGTGATCATCGCGTCGGGCTGGCGCTCGAGCATGGTGTTGCAGACGTTGAGCTGCGGCTCGGCGGCCTGATCGCTCTCCACCGCCTGCAGGTAATAGTCGACGCCCGCGGCTTCCGCGCCCTCGCGCACACCGAGTTCCATCGCACCCCAGAACGGGTTGGCCAGCGTCTTCATCAACACGCCGTAAGTCTCTGCCTGAACCGGCAAAGCCAGGATCGCGGCGCTGGTTAGGCCTGCGGCCAATGTCCTTATCATCATGGTCGTCTCTCCTCCTTGTTTAGACGTCGTCGTTATGTGGTCGGGCGATGGCGATCGGCCTCCATCGTGCCGCGCGGCGCCAGTTGGCAGGGCACGCGGATCATCGCCCCTGCGCTGCAATCTGCGCCCTCGACCCGCGCGATCAGCTGTGCCCAGGCGCGGCTTGCAATTTCGGCCACCGGTTGCGAGATCGCGGCGACCGGCGGGTGCATCTGCGCCATCCAAGCGCTGTCGTCAAAACTCAGCAGCGCCGTATCGTGGCCGGGATGCGCGCCCCGCTCTTGCAGCGCGCCGTAAGCCGCAAGCGTGGCGACATTGAACAGACAGAAAATTGCGTCAGGTTTTTCGTGGGTGCTGAGGTAGGCGTCCATCGCGGCGCGCGCGTCCGGCACCCGACTGCCGGTGGCGAGGTAATCGACGCAGATCTCGGGCCCGGCCTGTTCAGCGGCCAGGCGGACACCGGCCAAGCGCTCATCCACATTGGCAATGCCTTCGCCCAGATAGGCCACCAGGATTTTGCGGTGACCCGCGGCGATCAGCGACCCCATGCCCGTCTGGCAAGCCGCGGCATTGTCGACGCCGACGCTGTCGATGCCCGAGCCCGGCAATAACCGGTCGATCAGCACGAACGGCGTGTCGATGCCCTGGGCCAAGATCTCAGCGCGCGAGCCGAGCGCCGGCACCAGCAGCAACCCGGCGACACGCCAACCCACAAGCTCGTCGATCTCGCGCGCTTCGGTCTCGGCATCATCGCCGCTGGAGGTGGCCACGATCCGGTAATTGGTGGTCTTGGCCACGCGCTCAAGCTGCGCCACAAGCCCTGCGAAAAACGGGTTTTCGAATTCCGGGATGACGAGACCAACGATGCGGCTTTCGGTTCGGCGCAGGTTCGACGCGATGGTGTTGCGCCGATAACCCAGGGCGTCGACCGCTTCCAGGACAGCACGGCCGATCAGGTCATCCTGACGCCGCCGCCCGTTCATGACGTTGGACACGCAGCCAGGGCTAACCCCCGCCTTACGCGCCACGTCGCGGATCGACGGCCGCGTCCTCGGTCGAGTTTTCGTGTCAGAAGCCATCGCGCCCTCTTGCCTCCAGGTTAGGAAAAACGTTTCTTGTTGTAAAACGTTTTTCGAAAGGGCCGCGATGCGCATCCTGTTTGACCCTAAGCCCCGCGATGTGGACGAGATCTTTTCGCCCCAGGCACGGGCCCGGTTCGAGGCCGATTACGACGTGCACATGGTCGACCCAACGGCCCGCGCTTCAGCCTATGAGGCGCATCTTCCCGATGCGGACGTGGTGATCAGCCAGCAGCCGATGGGCTGCGACCGGCTCGACGCCGCGCCAAACCTGCGGGCGATTTTCAATGTGGAGACCAACTTCCTGCCCAATATCGATTATGACCGGTGTTTTGCCCGGGGCATCCATGTGCTCACGCCCTCATCGGTATTTGCCCTGCCGGTGGCGGAGATCGGACTTGGCATGGCGTTGTCCTTGGCGCGCGATATCCACGGCGCCCACGGCGATTTCGTGGCCGGGCGCGAGGCCTACGGCTTAGCCGGTAACGCCCAGGCCGAGTTGCTCACGGGCACGTCGGTGGGGTTCGTGGGCTTTGGCGATCTGGGCCGCGCGCTGCATCGTTTGTTGGTGCCGTTTCGTCCCCGGATCCGGGTGTTCGACCCGTGGTTACCAGCCGCACATCTAGAGCGCATGGGCGTCGAGCCTGCGGGGCTCGAGGCGGTTTTGGCAGAAAGCCGCGTGGTGTTTGCGGTGGCGGCGATAACCACCGAGAACGCGGCATTGCTGGGGCGCGAGGCCTTGGCGAGGATGCAAGACGGGGCGATGCTGATCTTGTTGAGCCGCGCCGCGCTGGCGGATTTCGACGCGCTCCGAGCGGAAGCAGGCCGGTTGCGGATCGCCACCGATGTGTTCCCGGAAGAGCCCGTGCCGCCCGGCGACCCGATCCGTTCAGCGGAGGGGATGCTGTTCTCAGCCCATCGGGCGGGGGCGCTAACCCAGGCGTTGCACGAGATCGGCGCGCGGGTGCTCGAGGATCTGGGCCAGATCGCCCGCGGCCTCCCCCCGATCGCCTGCCGCAGAGCAGAGCGAGAAACGATCGCGCGCCTGCGCAGCAAACCGGTGGAGATGAGCTAGGCGCGGGAGTGTTGCAGGGGACGGCGCAGTACGGAGGAGGACGCGGGGGGTTTTGGGCGTGTTGGCGCGGTGTGCCAGTCGGCTTGGGGTCTCTTTGCGTTGCATGGCCCGCGCAGATCAAGGTCTAGAAACCGCGGGTAGTCCATCGATGAGGCGGGCCAGGGGTCGCCGACGTTACGGTGGTTCTGCGGTGTCTTACTTGGACGATACGACGACGCTCCGAACAGGGTGCTACCCTAAACGAAGCGGCAGCCCCCAGATGACCAAACCACGGTCCGCCGCTGCCCGGCCTCCAGGCGGGTGCTTCGTTCGACGGTCCGGCTTCAAAGCCATGCACCAAATCCCGCGCCAATTTTCAAGCCGCCGGGCACCTTGGGTAGTTACCTCTGACTGGTGTATTGTTCGTGGACTTGAGCACGCCGGCTTAAAGCAGTGGCGGGCCGGGGTATGCCGCTCCAACCGTTGTTCTGCAGCGCTTTATCTCGACGATCCGAGGAAGCTCTTTGCTAAGCACTGGCTGAGACGAAGCGGCATGCCGTGGGACGGCCCGCCGCTGCCCGGCGCCTTCGGCGATTACTCCGGGCGGGTGCCTTGCTCGACGGTCTGTCGCCAGAGCGATGCAACAACGGCAGCACCAGCTCGGCCGCTGCCTGGCGA
>JBCDGW010000080.1:0-15215 GCA_038750765.1 Pseudomonadota bacterium
CCGCGGTGGATGCCTATCAGATCCGGGCGGATTATTTTGACCCGGCGGGCAAGGTGAATGCCGCGGCGAGCGAGGCCGCACTGGCCCATAACCGAACCTATGCGGCGCATTTGGCGAGCATCGGCGAAGACAGCCAAAGCCTCGATGCCGCGCAGATGCGGGATTTGACCGGGTCGCGCCATTATCTGGGCGGGCTCTACACTGCCGGCACGGTGATGTTGCAACCGTCGGGTTACATCCGCAGCCTGGCGGCTGGTTTGACGGGCGACGGGGTGGATATCTTTGAGCAATCCGCCGTGCGTTCGTTCCGCCGGGCGGGCGCCTCGTGGCAGGTGGAGACCGACCGGGCCAGCGTGACCGCAAGCCAGGTGATTTTGACCGTCAACGGGCATTTGGAAAGCTTCGGCATCGCGCGGGGACGGTTGATGCATGTGTTCTTGTTCGGCGCCATGACGCCCGAGCTAGACGCCGATCAGTCGGCCGCGCTAGGCGGGGCGCCCCGCTGGGGGGTAACCCCTTCTGATCCGATGGGCACCTCGGTGCGCCGCATCGACCGCGGCCAGGGCGGCAATCGCATCATCGTGCGCAGCGCAGCGGCCCTGCGCTCATCGATGGAGGCGCGCCCGCACGATCTACGCCGTGCCGGGGCGGTGATGCAGCGCAAGTTTGACGAGCGTTTCCCCGCGCTCAAAGGGCTGGCGCTGGCGCATATATGGGCGGGGCATTTATGTCTGGCGCGCAATGGCGTGTCGGTCGCGCGCGAAGTGGAGGCCGGGGTCTATAGCGGCTGTGTGCAAAACGGCCTTGGCACCGCGCGCGGCACGCTTACCGGGATCGCTGCGGCAGAACGGGCCTTAGGCGTGGCCTCAGAGATTACCGCGCATTTTGATGCCCAGGCAGACCCGTCGCGGCTGCCGCCACAGCCGTTCCGCGATCTGGGGGCCAACGTGTATTTGCGGGCGAAAGAATGGCGTGCGCGCGCGGAATAAACTGCGCCTGATCATCCGCTGAGCGATAAGACTTTTATGCCTCCGGCGGAGGTATTTTTCGAAAAGAAGAAGCGGGGCGCGCGCCTTAGGAGAGACCTGAGCGCCAGAGTGAGCGGCGTGGATTGCGTGTAAACGGCGGTTTTCAACCGTCCGCCGATTGCAGGACGAGGGCTTAGCGTGGCGCGATTGCGAGCGGGCGCTGGTGGCTCGCGGTAGAGGCCCGGGCTTTAATAGGTTTGATTGAGCTCTTCGGCCGCCGGGATCTCACGCTCGCGCCGGGCGATGTACTCGAGCAGCGCCTCGTCGGCTGCCTCGTCGAGCTTGGGCTCTTGGTACTCGCTAAGCAGCTTTTTGGCGTGTTTAAGCGCGCGCTCGGTGATCTCGACGCTGCCCTCCGCCTGCCATTGCTCGATGGAGTTATTGTCGAACAATTCGGGCATGAAGAATGCTGTTTGGAAGTTTTCCTGGGTATGGGGATGGCCCAGATAATGCCCGCCCGGGCCGATATCGGCGACAGCGGCGAGCGCGGTGTCAAAATCGTCCCACCGCACGCCCGACGCCATCCGGTGGCCCATCGCGCATTGTTCGGCATCGACCACGAACTTGGCGATTGAGCAATGCATCCCCGCCTCATTCCACCCCGCGGAGTGCCAGATGTAATGCGCTCCGGCATGGAGCACCGCGCTCAGCGTCGCGGCGCTTTCATAGCCCGCTTGCGCGTCAAAGGTCTTGGCGCCGCCTAAGGTGTTGGAGGTGCGCCACGGCACGTCGTAATAGCGCGCCATCTGACCGATCATGAAATTCATCATGCTGATCTCAGGGGTGCCTGCCATCGGCGCGCCGGATTTCATGCTTACCGTTGACAGGTAATGGCCGTAGATCGCGGGGGCGCCTTTGCGGATAACCTGGGTATAGGCGAGGGCGCTGAGCGCTTCGGCGTTAAGCTGGGCCACGGTTGCGGCGACGCTGGCAGGGGTATTGGCGCCGCCCAACACGAAGGGCGAGCACAAGACCGGTTGGTTGCGCCGAGAGAACGCGCGCATCGCCCCCAGCATGGTTTCATCCCACACCAGGGGTGAGTTGCCGTTGCAATTGCCGGTGGTGACCGGGTGGTCTTCCAAGAAGGCCTCGCCGAACAGAACCGCGCACATCTCCATCACGTCTTCGGCGTTTTTCGGGCTGGTGGTCATGCCCATGAACATCTTGTCGGAATGGCGCATCGAGGAATAGGTGATACGCAGATGGCGATGGCTGATCGGGTGATCCATCGGCTCGACAATGTGGTGCGCTGAACTGTGCAGCGCCGGCAGCATGTGGCTCAACTTGTGGAAGGTGGCCAGATCATCGAGCGTTGGGTTGCGGCGCTGATCTTCAAGGTCGCGCAGATAGGGCGCCCCGGTCATTGGCACGAACACCGAGGCGCGCCCGCCGAGCGCCACAGACTTCTGCGGATCGCGCGCATGATAGGTGAACTGGGCCGGGATCGTTTTGATCAGATCGCGCACCAGATGGCGGTCGAGATAGACCGTCTCCCCCTCGATCTTGGCGCCCACGCGCCGCCAATCGGCAAGCGCAGTTGGATCGCGGAACACCACGCCGGTATTTTCGAGGATATGCATCGAAGCGGCGTCAATCCGCTCGACCTGGCCCGCATCCATCAGCTCACACCAGGGAAGCGTGTTGGTGAGGCCAGGCAGCATCGCGTGTTGCGGGGCCTGACGGGTCGCCCGGCGCGCGGCCCGGCCGCCAGCGCGGCTTCGGGTGATGGTGGTTTCGTGTGACATCGGGTCCTCCGCGTATGGTGTTCGGGCATCCGGGCGGCGCCTGCGTGACGATATGCGAAATCTGGGCTGCGGTTAACGACATAAGCGCGGCGAGTGACAAGGATATAGCAAGGCCAGTTGCGGCGGGCATCGTGGGTGACGCGCCATCTCTGCTCTAAAGATGGGATCTAGATGACATGTCATGTAGAGAAGCGTGACATGTCATCCAAATTTATATGACATGTCATATAAATGTGATTGGTATGATCGCGGTTCTCAGGAGAGCATCGTGGGTGGTCGGCCGGATTGGCAAGCTTGGCCGGATTGGCGGGATCGGAGCGATCGGCAGGCTTTGTAGGATCGGCGGGATCGCCAGGATCGCCATCATCGGTTGCCAGCGTCTTCGTCGGGTGTGTTGCGCTTTAGATTATCGTGAAACTTGGCCAGAAGGCGGGTGAACTCGGCGATCTCCTCGTGGCTAAATCCGTTGAGCTGGTGGTCCAACCGCGCCAACACGACCGCCAGGATCTCATCGTGCAATTGGCGGCCCGGATCGGTGAGAAACCAGTCCTTGCGGCGCGGATCTGATGGCTGCGGGCGGCATTTGGCGAAACCGCGCGCGTTCAGCCGCGCCAGGCTGCGGCTGATCGCTGCCTTGTCGATGCCGATCGTTTCCGCCGAGAACGCCGCGCTTGCGCCCGGATGGCGCATCAGCATCACCAGCATGCGCCAATCCATTGCCCCAAGCCCAAAGCGCTTTTGGAACAGGGCCGCGTTCTGGCGGGTGAAGCGATTGGCAGCAAATGTCAGCAGCACAGTCGGCATGCGCGAAAAGCTCAAGGTCTTGCGGCCAGGCGCGCCGGTATCGCCGCCCAGGTCCACCAGGAATGCCTGCTTCCAATGATCCGCCTCAGGCACGTAAGCCCCCTGAAATTTGCTGGATCGAGCGGGAAGGCTGGTTGATTGTCAAGGCGCGCAAGGGGCTGGCGCCTCTATCGCTGAACGGCCGATCAACACGCGGCATTCCTACGGCGATCGGTGGCTTTCTATGCCGCGCGGCGATCCACTGCATCCCAGGCCACCGGCATCGCCGTCGGGCCGCGGAACGCCCAGCCGCCGAACTCGGTGGGCCCCGCTAACCGAAGCCCGGGCAAGCGCTCAAAGATCATCGGCAGCGCCACATCCGCAATCAGGCAGCGCGAGGCGACCATCCCGGCGCAAAAGTGGGGGCCCGCACCAAACGTGACTGCCGCGCTCGCATCTTGGGTGATGTCAAACGCGTCGGGCCGGGCAAAATGCGCCTCATCGCGGTTGCCTGAATTGAACATCAAGAACACCATATCGTCGGGTTCCAAGGTGACCCCGTCGATCGTGTCACGCCTCGCCACCCGGCGCGGTGACATGCCCACCGGCGCGATCCAGCGGGCATATTCCAAGAACGCCGCCAGCCACGTGGCCTCGCCGTTTTCGATCATCGCCAATTGGTCGGGGTGGGTCAGAAGCGCCCAGGTGACCCCGGCAATGGCATCGCGCGGCTCGTTTTGGCCGCCTGAAATTGCCAGTTTGATGTTGGCGTGGATCTGCTCGCGGCTGAGACCTGCTTGCATCTGCACGGACAACAACGAGCAGTCGGGATCATCTCGGCGCAACACCGCCATCTCGTCGATGTAGCGGTCAATCGCTTCTGTGCAGTCGCGGCAGCGGGCGGCGACATCGGGGTCGCCAGCATAATTGGCGCAACCGTCGATCATGCCTTGGCTCACGCGGTCTAATTCGCGCCAGCTCACCTGCTCGAGCCCGGTGATGATCTTGAGCGCCTCGCCCGAGATGCGCATGGCGATGTCCTTGATCATGCAGGCGTGCCCACGGGGCCCGATCTCGGCGATCATATCTTCGGTGATTGCGGTGAAACGATCTTTCCAGACGCGCCGCACGGTTTTCAGGGAAACGGCAGGCCCGATTGCGGCGCGCTCCCGCAGATGCGCGTCGCCGTCCTTGCGCATGAGGTTTTGTCCCATCAGCTTGGTCATCAACCCGTTGGGCTGCACCGAGGAGAACACGTCGACGCGCTTTTCATGGCGGAAGATGTCGTCACGTCGTGTCAGCAGCATCGCCCGCAATTGCGGCACGAACGCAATCGGGGCCTTGCGCCGCATCGCCTCGAGATCGGGATAGGGGTCGCGCCAGAAGGCAGTGGGGTCAATTTCGTAGATCGGTGCGGTCGACATGGCTGGTCCGGGCGTTGGCTTTGACGGGCGCTGGTGAGGCAGGGTGGCGGGAACTGAGTTGTCATGTCAACACATATCCGGCGGGACGGGGTCAAGTGGCGCGCCAATTTCCGTGGCGGAAACGAAAGTGTGTTGCGTTGCAAAGGGGAAAGCGCACGCGGTCTATGAGGTGAGCCAAGTGCTTGAATTTAGATGGAGGCGAGTACCGGAATCGAACCGGTGTACACGGATTTGCAATCCGCTGCGTAACCACTCCGCCAACTCGCCGCGCGTGTCCGCGTCGCGCTTGTGTAGTGGGGCGCTCGTGGGCTCGCAACCGAAATCTCCCTAGGCTGCGCTGTCACCGCCGACGCGGCCGCATATCTCCCCGCTGAATTGCGGCACCAATGCCGCACCTTGGCGCGTGTCGTGCTATCCCCATTGCTGCTCGAAATGGCTTGTGCCATCGTATGCACGCTGCCCAGTTCAATGCCGCCAAGGGCTTACGCGACACCGAACCGATCTGCTCACGCGCGCTTGCAATTGCTTGGCCAGCGCGGTCGCACATAACCCAGTAGGTCATTGGACAGGCGCTGCGAAAATGTTTGTTTGGCCGTGTGCTCTGGGGGCTGCCGTAATGAAATCTGTCATCCGCACTTTGTTCGCCGCGGCCTGCATCGCCGGCAGCATCGCCCAAGCCCCGCGCGCGGCAGCCGAGACTTTGTCTGACGCGCTCGTCGCTGCCTATCTGAACTCCAATTTGCTCGATCAGAACCGGGCGCTGCTGCGGGCTGCCGATGAAGACGTGGCCCAAGCCATCGCCACTTTGCGGCCGGTGATTGCCTGGGCAGCCTCAGCGGGGGCGCGCTACAACAACACCTTCGATACCACCACCGAATTCGCCTCGTTCGAGCTAACCGCACAGATCACCATCTATGATTTTGGGCGCACGCCGCTGGCCATCAAGGCGACCAAGGAGACCGTGCTGGCGATCCGTGATGCGCTGTTGGAATTGGAGCAGAATGTGCTGCTCACCACGGTGCGCGCTTATATGGAGTTGATCCGCGCGGCGCGGTTCGTGGATCTGCGGCGCAACAATGTGCGGTTGATTACGGTAGAATTGCGCGCGGCCCAAGATCGGTTTGCTGTCGGTGATAGTACCCGCACCGATGTCTCGATTGCTGAGGCCCGTCTGGCGGCGGCGAAGGCGGCCCTAGCGGCGGCGGAGGGTGATTTCAACTTTGCGCGGGAAGAGTACCTGGCCGCGGTCGGCAGCTATCCTCACAACATCGTCCGTCCGATCGCGCCGAGCCTGCCCGTCCACAGTGTCGAGGAAGCCATTGCCATTGCGATGAAGCGGCGCCCGCTGATCCTGCAGCGTCAGCATGAGGTGACGGTGGCTGAGATCAACATCGCCCGCGCGCGCGCGAATACCAAACCCACTGTGACCGGCTCGGCGGCGATCAATCTCGACAATGAGGACCAGACGCCCGAGGGCATTATCTCGCTAGGCATCGGTCAGACCATTTACCAAGGCGGCGCGTTGCAATCAGCGATCCGGCAATCGGTCGCGCGCGCAGAGGCGGAGCGGGCCGAGCTTTTGCAAGCTGTCGTGATCGTGAAGCAGGAGGTGGCCAATGCGTGGACGCAGTTGCGCGTCGCCATCGCCAGTACCGCCGCCAGCCAACAGCAGGTGCGGGCCAGCCAAACCGCGTTCGAGGGGGTCAGAGCGGAGGCCGAACTCGGCTCGCGGACGACGCTTGACGTGCTTGACGCCGAACAGGAGTTGCTTGATGCGCGCGCCTCGCTTATCCAGTCGGAAGTGCAGCAATTTGTTGCCGTCTATACCCTTCTGGCTTCAATGGGTCTGTTAACGGTTGATCATTTGAACCTAGGTATCGTGACCTACGATCCCGATGCGTATTACAGTTCTGTGGGCCATGCGCCTGTGTTTCATAATAGTGAACAGGGAGAGAAGCTTGACCGGGTGCTTAAAAGCCTCGGCAAATAATAAGCGACGGGTAAATCGTTGTGCGGTAGAGATAGTGGCGGGGCTTTCCGCCTGGGCAGTGAAAAGGATTGCGGATGGCGAATCCTGTCAGCAATGCCGAAATCGAGGACGTTCTGTCTTCGATCCGTCGGCTCGTTTCGGAAGAACCGCATAATTCCCGTCGCCGGTCGGAGCCGGAAGAGGCCGCTGCTGATCGGCTTGTTCTGACACCTGCGCAGCGGGTCACGATTACGCTCGATCAGAAGGAGGCTGCCGCGCCCGCATGGGCCCCTGATCCGGATGACCGCCCCGATCTGTCCGACTTAGCGCAGGCGCCGCTCGCCGACGCGGTAGAGCAAGCCGCCGCACAGGCACAGCCTGATGGTCAGACGCTGGAGGAGCGGATCGCTGGCTTGGAGGCGGCGTTGCGGCAGGATCCCGATGAGTGGGAGCCTGACGGCAGCGAGGATCATTCCGGCGACAATACCCGGCCGATTAGCGCGGATGCGGGTTTTGATATGAACACAGCCTGGAAGGGCAGCGCGCCCCAGGCAAAGTCTGAGGCGGCGGCCGAGGCGACCCCAGCGAACACGCCGAGCCCGATTGCCGCGGTGCCCGACCCCGAGGCGAAAGACGCAGGCGACAAACCTGATGCGTCGGAGGAACAAGCAGACAATGCTGCGGCAGTGAGCCTGGCGGATACCGAGGCGTTGTTTGAGGCGTTGGATGAGGGCGGGTCCATTCCCACCGCGCCCGCTGTGAGCAAGGCTGATCCGGAGCCTGCGCGTGAGTCAGCTGTGTCCGCTCAAGGGCCGGAGACGCAAGCGCACGATCTACCCGACCTAGACAGCATCGATGCCGCTGTCTCCGAGGGCGCCGCGCTTGCAGCCTCGGTGGCACAAGGTGTGGATCTGGACATCGACAGGTCGGACGCCGGTGGAGAAGGCGCCGGGTCGCAACCCAGCGGCGCTGTTGCGGGGGACGAGCCCGTTGACCCCGTTGCCAGTGCTGATCCCAACGTGATTGTGGCCGCCCCGCGGCAGCCCCACCCACTACCCGGCTACGATTTGGCATTGGACCTGACCACTATCGACGCGGTGTTGTCAGAGCACCCTGATGGGGCACTCTCCTTAAGCGGGTTGGAAAGCGAGTCGGTTTTTGCTGACGAGGACAGCACGTCTGAGGCCGCCGAGACAGCCGGGGAGGCCGACGCGGAGGACGCGGTTACCCTGTTCGGTGGCGATTTGGCCAGCACGGAGAACGCCGAAGACGACGCGGGGGCCGAAAGCGGTGCGGAGGCTGCCCACGACGCGGACGCGGTAGACGATGCGCGGGCACAAGACGACGCGGGCGCACACGACGGGGCGCCCACGACTGAGACGGAGGGGCAGGCGAGCCCAGAGGACACAGCGCCAGAACACGCGACCCACGAGGACGTGGTTCACGAGGATACGGCCCATGAGCCCCTTCCCCAAGAGCACGCTGACTTAGAGCTCGAGACTCCAGAATTCGAGACCCCGGAAGACACGACCCCGGAAAACACGACGCCGGAGGACACGGCCTCAGACGCCGAGACCTCAGGATCCGATACGTTAGAACGCGACACCCTAGACGACGCCATGTCGGAGACGGCTGAGGCGCCGAAGGAGCAAGACGATACTGAGGTTGCCGGCTCGATAGCTGATGCTGAGGCCGAAGCCGATGCAGTGCCCGCCGCGGAAATGGGGTCGTTTGAGGTAGAGCCGTCTGAGACCGGGTCCGATGATGAAGCGGCTTCTGATGAGGCTGAGGTGGAGACTGGCGACGCGTCTCAGAATGACGACAAAGCGCCCGAAGCCGAATTGTCCGACGCGCCTTTGGCCGATGAGGCAACCTTGGGTGACGGCGCCGCGGAGCAGATCTCTGGTGTCGAGGAGGGCGCGGACGACGCGGTTTCAGGTTATGAGGCGGAAACGGCTGAGGCGGCGGACACCGCCGAAAACGCCGGTGTTGACGCGTCCGACGCCGCGGATCTCGCTGAGCCCAGTGAAGCCGACGTTGCCGAGCCAGCCGAGGAGGCGGCGTCGGGTGATGAGATCGCGGACGAAGTATCCGATGAGGCGCCGAATGGCGGTGCGCGCGACACCGAAGAGACCGCGGACGCGACGGCTAGTGTGATCGCGCTTCCCGAGGTGGACACCGTCGCCGACGCTCTGGGTGCACGCGCGGCTGAACTTTCTGAAGCGGCGCCCGGCATTCCCATGCCGATCGTGCCGAGTGAGCCCGAGATCGCTCAGAAAGCAACCGCGGGCGAAACCCTAACGACACCGCCGCCGGGCGAACCGCGCGCGACGGACCCGGCGCCTTTCGATGATGAGAGTAGTTTCGAGGCGGTCTCAGGCATTGAAACCATCGCCGATGTAGATTTGGAGAGTGTGTCGGACGCTGTCGCCGCGGCGCTGGAGCAGGAGGCAAATCAGGCGCTGGACACAGAGCTGGAAGGCTTTGACATCGCTGATGTGGATGCCGAGGCGCTGGTGTCGATGGGCCTTACCCCCGACTCAGTTGATCCAGTTGTGGATGAGGATTTCGCCGCTGTGGATAATGGCGAGGATTACCCCGTCGAAGATTCTGGCGAGGAATCTGGCGAGAGCGATGAGCCGCCGTCGGTTTTGATCCTTGAAAACAGCGCCGCGGCGGAAGGTGACGCTGCGACATCAGAGCTGGAAGCGCCGCAAGAGGCGCCGCATAACACGCCCGCGAGCGCGTCGAAGCCAGACAGTGCTGCCGCGCTCGAAGCGGTGATTGCCGCGATATCGGAAGCGCCGTCGCAAAAGCCCGAGACCGCGGCGGAATATGACCCTGATCTGGAAGCCGCCGTGCTGGACGACACCGATTGGGACGCAGAAGACACCCACGCGCATAGCGTCGCGGAGGAGGAACCCGCGGCGGAAGACCAGACAGAGCACGCGGGTGCAGCGGAAGGTGAAGACGCGGCAATCGCCCCAGATCACGCTGCGCCCGATGCCGAGGATGATGCGTCACCGGATCCGTCGCTTTTCGCCGCGCCCAACAGCATCAGCGAGGATGCTTTGCGCGATCTGGTCTCACAAATGGTACGGGACGAATTGCAGGGTGAGTTGGGCGAGCGGATCACCCGCAATGTGCGCCGCCTCGTCAGGCGTGAGATTGAGCGGGCCCTAACACTGCGCGATCTGGACTAAGCGCAGGACCATGGGGCGCGCAGCGGAATTGGCGCCCTAAAATGCCTTCGCGGATCAGGCGTTGACGCGGCCCGCGAGAGCCAGGAGCGCATCGAGATCCATGCTCTCTTCCAAGTGCTGCGCCAGCGCGTCTAGACAGCGTTCGACAGAGCTGTCGTAATCGAGCGTGCTCGCCGCGCCGATACGGGCCAGTTCAGCCGCACGAAACCCGTCTTCGGCAAAAATCCCGTGCAGGTAACAGCCCCGGATCCTGCCCGTCTCATCCGCCGCGCCCTGGGGTTTGCCGTCGATCTCAAGCCAGGCGCGGTCGCAATCGGGCCCCGATGTATGCCCGATATGGATCTCATAGCCCGACACGGGCTGGCCTGAGTGCGTATCGACGCCCGTCACCCGGGTCAGCGTTTTTTCAGGGTCCATCACCGTGGTGACATCCAGGTGCCCCAGGCCTTCAACGCTGGATGGCGGCCCCTCGATCCCGTGTGGGTCGTGGATGTCGCGCCCGAGCATCTGATAGCCGCCGCACAGGCCCAGCACATCTCCGCCGCGCCGGATATGGGCGGCCAGGTCGATATGCCAGCCTTGCGCGCGAAACGCCGCGAGGTCGGCGATGGTGGTTTTTGAGCCCGGGATCAAAACCAACGCGGCGTCACCGGGGAGCGCCTGACCCGGCTCGATCAGCGCCACTTCCACATCGGGTTCGCTGACCAGGGGATCGAGATCATCGAAATTGGCGATCCGGTTCAGCCTTGGAACCGCGATCTTTATGCGCCCCGCGCGTGCGCGCCCAGCCAGATCCATGACATCTTCGGCGGGCAGGCGCCATGCGTCGCGAAACCATGGGACAACGCCCAAGTCACGCCAGCCGGTGCGGTCGCTGACCTCGACGCGACCTTCATCAAAGAGACGAATATCGCCGCGAAACTTATTGACAATGAACGCTTTAATCCGCTTGAGGTCAGCGTCTGGCAGGATCGCGTGGGTGCCCACCAACTGCGCGATGACGCCGCCCCGGTCGATATCGCCAGTCAAGATAACGGGCAGGTCGACCGCCTCGGCAAAGCCCATATTGGCGATATCGCCAGCGCGCAGATTGATCTCGGCGGGGCTGCCAGCGCCCTCGACCAGCACCATGTCAGCGTCCGCGGCAAGGTTTCGGTAGCTTTCGACCACCTTGGGCAGCAAGTCGGCCTTCGCTTTGGCGTAGTCGCGCGCGCGCAGAGTGGCGTAGCGGCGCCCTTGCACAATCACTTGGGCGCCCGTTTCCGCCTCGGGCTTCAACAGCACCGGGTTCATATCGATCACCGGCTCGCGCATGGCCGCGCGGGCCTGCAATGCTTGCGCGCGGCCAATCTCGCCCCCGTCAGCCGCGACTGCCGCATTGTTGGACATGTTCTGCGGCTTGAACGGCGCCACGCGGAGGCCGCGGCGGTGATAGGCGCGCGCTAACCCCGCGACCAGCATCGACTTACCCACGTTGGACCCGGTGCCCTGGATCATAATGGCGAGGGTCATCGATCAATGCGCTCCAAAGGCTTTGCCGCGCCGCATGCGCGCCCTATCGTCGGCCTTACCCAAGCCTTTGAGCGAGCGAAAGAGGCCAGCCTAATGAACACGCCAGCCCACGTCCTTTTTGGCATGGCTGCTTTTGCTGAACCGGGGGCGCGGGTGGTTGCCCGGCGGTCAGTTCTGGCAGCCAGCGCGGGGGCGTTGGCGCCGGATCTGTCGCTTTACGTCATGGCCGGTTGGTCGCTTTACGTGCTGGATATCCCACCGCAGGTGGTGTTCCGCGAGCTTTACTACACCGATGCCTGGCAACAGGTTTTCGCGATCGACAATTCGTTCATCTTATGGGGCCTCGGCCTGGCATGGGCACTTTGGGCGCGGCGACCGCTGGTGGTCGCGTTTACCGCGGCCGCGCTCTTGCATCTGGCGCTAGATTTCCCGCTGCACAATGATGACGCGCGCATGCACTTCTGGCCGCTGACCGACTGGAAGTTTGAAAGCCCGATCAGTTACTGGAATGGCGCGCAAGGCGGGCAATGGGTCGGTGCGCTTGAAGCAAGCGCGTCATGCGTGTGCGCGGCGATCCTTTGGCGGCGCCTCGACGCGCTATGGATACGCGCCTGGGTGGTAGCGTGGCTGGGGCTTGAATTTGCGTCGGCCGGGTTTTGGTCGTTCATCTTCTGATGGCGAGCGAGTTTCGGCGCACAAATTACAGTACCACACGACGAAAACGCGCCCCCGATGGAGGCGCGCTTTTCCCATGAGTAGTTCTGTTGCTTACGCGGCTTCGGCCTGCAGCGCCTGAAGTGCTGCATTGCGGCGCTCGCTCTCCTCGCGGCTGAGCGCGACCGAGGTACGAACGCCCTTGGCTACGAAAGTCATCAGCCCTTCGACGACCCGCTCGTTGGGGTCGATGCCAGCACAACTTAGCACCTCGCGACCGTCGCGCGAGCGCGCCCAGCGGGCTATTTGGTCAGGGCCGTTGCCGTATTTTTTGTCATCGGCGATGGCGTCATCCAAAGCAGCAAGCACGACGGCGGCAAATAGCTTACGCGCCCGTTGACCCTGCTCATAGTTGAACGCAGTCCCGTCAATGAAATCGGTCATTCATCGTCCTTTATTGCTCTTGTCTTTCCGGCGTGGCGGCCAATATGACCTATCTCGCGCGATTCGGCATTTCTCATTTGGAATACCAGGTATACGCTCCCTGCATGGCTGACCCTGCGTCGCTACAGGATATAGTCGTCTTGTCAGCCATTAACCGCCAAGATATAGGTGCTGTCACTCTTTACGCAACCATTCGCCATAATTTCGCCACATGCCAAAGATCAACGGAAATGAGATCCGCCCAGGAAATATTCTGGAGCATAATAACGGCTTGTGGGCCGCTGTGAAGGTAGACCATGTCAAACCGGGCAAAGGCGGCGCTTTTGCGCAGGTCGAGCTGCGGAATTTACGCAATGGATCGAAGCTGAATGAGCGGTTTCGCTCTGCTGACAAGGTGGAGCGCGTGCGTCTGGAACAGAAAGACCAGCAGTTTCTCTATGAGAACGACGGCATGCTGGTGTTCATGGATAATGAAACATTTGAGCAGATCGAGCTGCCCGCAGAGATCTTGGGCGAGCGGCGTCCGTTTCTGCAAGACGGGATGATTGTGCAGGTGGAGTATTACGACCAAGAGGCGCTGAGCGCTTCGCTCCCGCAGAAAGTCACCTGCAAGATCGTAGAGACCGAACCCGTCGTTAAAGGCCAGACCGCCGCCAATTCATTCAAGCCGGCGGTGCTCGATAACGGCATGCGGGTGATGGTTCCGCCGTTTGTCGGCCAGGATGAGGATATCGTGGTCAACACCGAGACAATGGAATATGCCGAGCGCGCCTAAGCGCGTTGGTTCACGGCCCGCGCGCTACTCAACCGGTTCCGCATCAAACCACAGCGTCACGCCATCGGCGTCCAGCGGGCCCTTCGCGCGATCAAACCGCAAGTAGGCCAGCGCCTTTCCCGCCGATTGGGTGTAAACCGTGCCCACTGCCTTGCCGCCCGCCGTGATCTCTGTGCCGACCGGCGCTTTGCCATCGATCTCGACAATGGCCAGGCCTTTGCGCAGCGTCGCTTTGTGTTTCATCCGCGCGGTTACTTCTTGGCCCACATAGCAGCCCTTCTTGAAGTCGACGCCGTTCAGCCGCTCGAAGCCAACCTCCAGCAGATAGCTTTCGTTGGGGATTAATTCGATGCCGCTTTCGGGAATGCCGCATTCGACGCGCAAGGCATCCCAGTCTTCGTCGGCTGGAACGGCATCGGCAAGCGCGCCGTAGAAACGCCAGCCTAGCCGCGCGTCGCGGGGATCGGGGTAGGCGCCCTCGGGGGCCGGTCCGGTGCCGCGCCAAACGGCCACGTCAACCGGGGCCAGCGCCACATCCGAGCGCAATTTGTAAAGGCCTAGACGCTGTATCAGCCCAGCCATCAGCGCTTCGGGCACATCGAGCCAAATCGCATCCTCGGCGCGCACAAGCAAAAAATCCGCCAGGTATTTGCCCTGCGGCGTGAGCAACGCGGCGTAAACAAGCCCGTCTGATAGCTTTTCCACATCGTTGCTGATCAACCCCTGGAGGAAGTCCTTGCGGTCTTTTCCAGTAACGGCAAGGATCCGCCGATCGCTGCACCTATCTGCACGCATTTTGCATTCCACTCATCTTCGGTGCCGCTAATATAGCGCCGGGGAAGGAAAGAAAAAGCAGATGCGCGCACCAGTCTCGATCGTTGTTCCGACGTTTAATGCCGCGGCAGACTTGCCGGCCAGCTTATCTTGCCTTGCCGAAGGATTGGAGGCCGGACTCATCCGTGAGTTGATTTTCACCGATGGCGGCTCGACCGACAATACCGCAGCCTTGGCCGAAGAGGCAGGCGCGGTGCTTCTTTTGGGCAAGGCGGGCCGGGGGCAGCAATTGCGGCGCGGGGCGGATGCGGCCGAAGGGCAATGGCTGTTGTTCCTGCACGCCGATACCCATCTCGACCGCGGATGGACGCGGGCCCTCTTCGATCATATGCGGGACCACCCCGAAAAGGCCGGGCATTTCCGGCTCGGTTTTCGCGCCCAAGGGGCGGCGCCGCGCATGGTCTCGCGGTGGGCCAACCTGCGCTCATGGGTTTTTGGCCTGCCTTACGGTGACCAGGGCCTGTTCGTGGCGCGAAAACTGTACGATCGCGTCGGCGGCTATCCGGAGATACCGCTGATGGAAGACGTGGCGCTGGCGCGGGCGCTCAAAGGGCAGATCCTGTCGATCCCGGTGACGGCGTGGACCAGCGCCGCACGCTATGAGGCCGATGGCTGGCTGCGTCGCGGCGGTCGCAACCTGTTAACGCTTGCCCGATATCTGCTTGGCGCAGACCCCGAACGCCTGGCGCGCAGCTATCCGCGCTAGCCACCACGCTGTTGGGTCACTCAGCGAATTGCAAACGGTAGAGATCGGCGTAAATCCCGCCCTTGGCGATAAGCTCTTCGTGGCGGCCCTGATCAACCACGCGGCCCTGATCAAAAACCACGATCTTGTCGGCTTGCC
>JBCDGW010000081.1:0-15172 GCA_038750765.1 Pseudomonadota bacterium
AAACCGGGGGCGGCAGGGGCAAAACCCATCCGCGGCCAGGTGCTGCTGAGATCGCGGGCAAAGAGCAGCAGGGCAATCGCCACTTGCACCGCTAGGATCGCGCGGATCGCTTTGCCCGCAGCGCTCGGTTTGCGGTCAGTCATCGCCGGTAGGGCGCAACGGCTTGATCACCGGCTCGCGCGGCGGCGCGGCTGGGCCCGAACGCTCCAAGGCCCGCTCCACCTCATGGGCGGCGCTGAGCGCGGCGCGAAACTCAGCCAGCGTCAGCGTATCTTCCACACCCGCGCGGCCCCGCCCTTGCCGGATCGCGGCTTGCACCACCATGACAATGAACACCAGCACGGCAGGCAGCAGGTCAATCGCGATGGCGCCTGCCCAGGACGGCACGAAGTTGCCTGCATAGAGGATCACCGCATCGGCTGCGGAAATCGGCGTGTAGGTGATATCGGCTGGGGCAGGCATCGAGGTGACCGCTTCGGCGGCTTGGCGCAAGGTCTCGGCCCGCTGGGTCAGCACAGTGAGCACGGAGGCGATGGTGGAGGATTGCTCCCCGCTGATCTCGCTCACTTCCGGCAGCACCACCGAAGCAGCCAGATCATTCGCTGAGCGGATGACCAGCGGTGCGACCGAGAGCTGCCTGAGCGTGGTGATCACGCCGGCAAGGCGCACGGCTTCCTCGGAAAACGACACCGAGCGTTGCTCAACAGGCCCAGGCTCAACGGTGAGCGCGCGCATCCGGCTTAGGATCGCATTGCCCTCGGTGAAAGCAGCTGCGACGAGAGGGGCCTGCGTGGCGATCTGCTGTTCTAACGCGGCTAATTCTTCGGATTTCTGCCGCAACACGCGAAACACCGCGCCGCGCCCAGCAAGGCCCGATAGCTGGCCCGCCGCCTCTTGCTCGGACAGATCGGCAAAGCTCTGACGCACGCGGGCCACGTCCCGCTCAAGGGCTTGGCCGGAAATGGCGATGCTATGGGCCTGCTCTAGAGCGGTCTGATATTGCTGAACGGTATTGGCCAGGTGCTGTTCCACGGCAGCGGCCCCGGCTAGCGCGGCGGCATTGAGCCAGCTCGACATCGCCACAATCGCGGCCGAGCCCAACAGCATCGAGAAGAACAGCCCCAGCTTCGCGCTCGCGGATCGCACCGCGGGCAATAAGCGCAGCATATAGGACCAGAACACGAAAATCCCCACCGATACGGCGATCGAGTAGGCCATGGCGGCGAAAAAGCTGAGCGCGCCGTTATCGTCGAGGAGCGATGAGACGCCGAGATAGGTGTAAATGCCAGACGCCACCGCCAGCACCGCGAGAGCGGCCGAGGTGAAGCTGTCGAGCCAGGTGAGATGGCTCTCCAGCTCTTGGGCATAGCGAAGCCCATGGGCTTCAGATCGCGATAGGGGATCGACGGGATCGTTCATCCTGGCCTCCTGTTCCGCGCACCAATACCGCGAAAGACGACCGAGCCCCAGCCGCAGATCGCGGTTTTAACCATGGGTCGCAGGAAGATGCCGAGGCGGCGGCGCGTTACTCGTGCAGAGGTCGCATCCGCCGTTGCAGCGTTTTGAGCATGATTTCCATCTCCTGGGTCATGCGCGCGATCTCCTCGTCGGAAAGCGCGCAAGCCGTGCTGCAGACCGCCGCGTGGATCGCCGTACTCAACGCGTGCAACCGCGCCCGTTCGGGGCTTTGCCGCGTGGAATGCCGGTAGGAAAACCCGCCCGGCTTGTTGAAATAAACCGGCTCGGTCGTGCCCGTGTCGCGTTGCGCCGGGCGTATGGGGTGCACTGTGCCCATCCCTGAACTTTCTTCATTGGTTTTCACAGCGCGTTCACCATGCCCAACTGTGCGTCGCGCGCCAACGCCAGGCCGACAATGTGGCCGTTTTTGTTGACGCGTGCCGGAATTTTGCCCCTCTCGCCGCGGATTTGCCTCAAGGGGGCGACAATCCGTCAGGCGCTGCCATGATTCGGCAGCGGGGGAGGGGTAAGGTGGCGGGACCGCACGCAACCGTAGAGGTAATTAAATTCCCGAGGACCTGAAAAATCAGGTGGGCGCCAGGTAACAAGGCCACGACCCTGTCAGAGCCAGCTCCCTCGGAATTGAGTAAGGCCACCGGAATTTGACCTCGGCACGAGAAGGGCAGACCGCCACATGGGGAGATAGAGCGTTCCCCTTGACCGTGCAAGGGCGCGCTGCCCGCAATTTTCTTGCAATATGTTCACGGATTGTTCATGCTTCACCCATGCGCGAGGATCCTCCCTCTATACCGTTGCAACCAGGGCAGATACTGGCCCGTGGCGTGTGCCGCCATCTCCTCAGCCATGATTTCGTCACCGTCGAAGAGCTGATCCCGGCGCCCGGGCTGCGCGTGGATGTGTTTGCGCTAGGCCCGAAAGGTGAGATCTGGGTGATTGAGTGCAAATCGTCGCGCGCCGACTTTCAGGCGGACAAGAAGTGGCACAACTACCTTGAATGGTGCGACCGGTTCTTTTGGGCGGTGGACACGGCTTTTCCGGTGGAGCTATTGCCGGAAGCGAGCGGGTTGATCGTCGCGGACGGGTACGATGCCGAGATCATTCGGATGGCGCCTGAGCACAAAGTAGCGGCGGCGCGGCGCAAAGTGTTAACCCAAAAGTTCGCACGACATGCCGCAAGGCGCTGGCAATCCGCGCGTGACCCGGCCTGTCATAACGTGAGTTACTAAGCGTTGAGGCGCAGGCGGGTTCGGATCGGCGACGCCCTATTGTTGTGCTTAACGCGTAAGGCCAACGATTACGATTTTGCGGGCTTGCCGCGCATCTTGCGGGCACGAGACGCCGCCGCGCGCAATTCCTCGGCAATCTCCTCGGCCTCATCGGGATCGAAATCCATCGGGATTTCCGCGCTGCCCGCCTCGACATAAAGCCGCACCATGCCTTCGGTCGTGGGGCCGATTTGCAGATTGGCCTCGATACTGCGTTCTGTGTTGATACCCATGGAGATCCGGTACCCCAGCGGCGCGTGCGGAGCAAGTAATGCCCAAAGGGCGCGCCGCGACTACGCAGCCTTCGACAGGCGGGTGATGAAATCGACGCCCTTTTTCAGGCATTTGCGGCGATAGGCGCTTTGCCAATGGCTGAATTGCCCAAGCACCTGCTGCTGCGCCACGAGCATATCGATGAAGCCCCGTCGATGCGCGTTCTTCTTCAGCGATTTGAACAAAGACTTCTGCGTTTTGGTCATCGAACAGCCGATGCAATGGCCTTTGCGGCGGAACTTGCACACGCCGATGCAGGGGCTGGGAACTTTGCTCATGGGCAACCTACCTTGCAATGCAAAAGGGCGGCTCGCGCCGCCCTTCAAACGCTGGGACTTGGCTGTGCCTTACTGGAACACAGCGTCCGGATTGTCGAGGCTGTCGGAGCCTTCGAACTCAATCGCTTCCACGCCAAGCGCTGTCACGACGCGTTCGATCGACTGGGTCTGGTCGACCAGCCCGTTCACGCCACCCATGATCAGCGCTTCGCCTGCTTCATTGCCCTGTTCGAGCATCATGTCGTAGGAGAAGCCCGCTTCGGCGGCGGTTTTGATCCGGCCAAGCGCCATCATCGTGGTGGAGAGCTTGGTTTTCATCTCGGTGTCGAGATCGGCGTCAACCGCGGCGACGAGATCGGCTAGCGAGGCGCCCGATACCAACGAGCCGTCAACGCGGATGTACTCGCCCAGATACACGTTCTGGATGCCGAGGCCGTCGTAGAAGTGGCTGTTATGGGTGTTGTCGGCAAAGCAATCGTGCTCTTCCTCGGGGTCGTTGAGCATCAGGCCGAGGCGCATCCGCTCGCCCGCTTGCTCGCCGTAGGAGAGCGAGCCCATACCCGTCAGGATCGCAACGATGCCGGCATCTTCGTCGGCCATCAGTGTCGAGCGGGCTTCGCCGTCGGCACCCCATTGCGCGGTCATCCATTCAAGGTCGGACACCAGCAGATCAGTCGCCGCTTTGAGATACTCAGCGCGCCGATTGCAATTGTCGTTGGTGCAAGCGTCGCCCTCGGCGTAATCCGTCCAAGGCCGGTTGCCCGCGCCGGGCCCGTGGCCGTTCAGGTCTTGGCCCCAGAGCAGAAACTCAATCGCGTGATAGCCAGTTGCCACATTGGCCTCGACACCATCGCCCTCGTGCAGGGTCTCTTCCAGCAGGGCAGGCGTGATTGAGGAGGCATCCACCTCTTCGCCTGACAGCGTGAAGGTGGGGTTGGCGATCACGTTGAGCACGGCGGCTTCGTTTTCGTCCGTGGGCCCGCCATAGGAGGCGTCCACATAATCGATCAGGCCTTCGTCGAGCGGCCAGGCGTTTACCTTGCCTTCCCAGTCATCAACGATGGCGTTGCCAAAGCGGTAGACTTCGGTTTGCTGGTAGGGCACGCGCGCGGCGAGCCACGCCTCTTTGGCGGCCTGCAGCGCTTCAGCCGACGGATCGGCGATTAGCGCATCGACAGCGGCTTGCAGGGCCACAGCGGTGGTTAGGCTGTCGCTGTATTTGGCTTCGGCGATGTTTGCGTAGTTTTCAAGCACAGCCCCTTTATTGGCGTGGCCACCGGCAATCGCCGCCGAGCCTAAGCCAACCCCCAGAGCCAGGGCGCTTGTCGCTAGTGTAAGCTTCCTCATGGGTCCTCGTTCCTCCTGTCAGTGAATTGTATGCGCCGCCTCAGGGAGATGGCTGAGTAATTTTGTCGTGATTGCAGGTAACGCGAGTGCGAAGCCTTCCGCAAGCCCCACCAACCCGGTTGGTGTCGCGGGTCGCACCGGCGTCATCGCCAGCAGAAGCGCCACCTCGCCCTCGCTCTCGCTGGCATTGCGGGAAACGCTTGTAAAACAGACCGTGTCGGCGCGATGGCAGGCGAAATTCGCGCGAACATACCGGTTCGGTTGGCGTCCATGGCGCGCGCTCAAGTCGCACCGCTTTTCGCACGCTGCCGCCGCTTGATCGGTGCAGCACCACCCAGGTTCATCGGTGGCACCTTCACACAACGGGTCATGTGAAAACGCGCCTGACCGAGTCCGAGGGCAGGGCGCAGCTCCCGCCTGGATAGGCCTGAGATCGACGCCATAGCCGAAACGTCCAAGGCGGCGGCGCCTGCCTCGTTCGGTCATTTCGTCAGGATTAGCTTGCCTGCCCGCGTGATCCGCAAGGTATAGAGTTGGTCGGCTAGCTTGATCCGCGCCAAGTCGCCACCTTTGGTCAAGTCTGTCGCCTCGTAAACCGGCAGGTTGTCGACCGGCCGGCTCTCGGTCTCTTTCGCGACATTCACCACCATAATCCACCCCATTCCTCGCGCTCTACGCGATCCAAGATCCAATCAAGGCTAAACGAGCCTGCAAACCCAAAACCAATCGAGGCCGAGATCGCCTCGTGCCAATGCGCAACAGCGCTGTCAGGTGGCCTGTGGAATGTCTCGTCGCGTCGCATATGCCCACTCCTGGTTGAGATGACGGGTGGTGGCGCCATCGGATTCGGCCCCGGGCGCCCATGCGTTTGAACCTGATTAAAATAGTCGGATAAGTCAATCGGCCAAATTTTGGCAACGTTTATCGGAAGATGCGCCCCGCACTCGACACCCCTTGCGCAACCGTTGCAGGGCTTGTCGCCTCGCCGGATTGCAGCCAAGCTGGGCCTGGATGACGCTAGGGCACTTAGCGGGCGGCTTGGCCGATGTGAGTGCAGGAGGGCACGCTGATGACGCTTTATGATCTGTTCACCACGCTTCGCCGGGCAGAGGCGCGGGCCGAGTTGGTCTTTGCTATGCCTGACGGCGAGATCGGCGCGGGCTTTCACGTCACCGAACTCAAGTCCGCCGAGATCACGTCGATCGATTGTGGCGGGCGCGTCACCCGCTTCCGCGAAACGATCCTGCAGATCCTCGATGGCCTGGCGGGCGACCCGTTTACGGTAGGCAAGTTCCTAGGCATTTGCGCCCAAAGCGTCGCTGCAATCGAGGCACTGGGCGATGCGCCGCTAACCATCGAGGGCGCGCGCGCCAATGCTGGACTGGCGCGCTATGAGGTGGCCGATATCGTGATGGCGCGCGATCGTGTCGTGGTGCATCTCGCCACGCAACGCGCGCAATGCAAGCCTGCGACGCAGCGCGCGCAGTGCAAGCCCGCCGCCTCGCACTGTTGTCCGCCGCCCGCGGATAAGCCAACCGCGCCAGTTCCTTGCTGCGCTTAGGGCACTCACGTTCGACGGCGAAGAATTTCGGACATTGAAACATAACTGTCATGTTAGGGTGCTAACCCGCCACGGCGCCAACTACGGGAGAAATCAATGAAGACGTTCTTTAGTGCATCGCTCGCGGCCCTGTTTCTGGGCACCGCCGCTTTTGCTGCCGACGTGTCTGGCAAACTCGTGCTCTACACCTCGCAACCAAATGCGGATGCGCAGCAAACCGTCGATGCTTTCGTCGCCAAATACCCTGATGTCGAAGTGGAATGGATCCGCGACGGCACCACCAAGATCATGGCCAAACTGCGCGCCGAGTTCGAAGCAGGCGCACCGCAGCCCGATGTGCTGTTGATCGCCGACATGGTGACGATGGAAGGGCTCGAGGCCGAAGGGCGGCTGATGCCGCATCCCGACGCGGATATCTCGGCCTACGACCCCTCGCTGATGGATGCCGAAAGCCATTACTTCTCCACCAAGCTGATCACCACCGGGATCGTTTACAACACCAATGCGCCGATCGTGCCCACGTCTTACAAAGACCTGTTGAAGCCGGAAGTGGCCGACAAGCTGGCGATGCCGTCGCCGCTCACCTCGGGCGCGGCCACGATCCATATGGCTGCCATCACGGGTCATCCCGATCTGGGCTGGGACTTTTATCAAGGGCTTGCTGATCAGGGCGCGAACCCGCAAGGCGGCAATGGCGGCACCTACAAGGCCATCGCTGGGGGTGAGAAGCTCTATGGCTTCGTGGTCGACTTCCTGCCGATCCGCAACAAGCTCGAAGGCGCACCGGTGGAGTTCGTGTTCCCCGAAGAGGGCGTGTCGGCGGTGACCGAGCCGGTTGCGATCCTGTCGACAGCGCAAAACCCCGACGCGGCGAAGGCCTTTGTCGATTTCTTAATCTCAGCCGAGGGGCAGCAATTGGCAGCGGATATGGGTTACTTGCCCGCGCATCCCGATATCGACCCGCCTGAGGGCTTCCCGTCGCTGAGCGAGATCAAGCTTTTGGACTTCGACCCGGCGTCTGCCCTGGCCAATGACCAGGAGAACAAGCAGCGCTTTATCGACATCTTCGGCGGCTAAACCGCTGATGCCAGCCATAACGGGCGGCCGCTTCGGACTTGATCGGAAGCGGCCGACCACCTTTAGATGAGCACTGTCGGTCCCAGCCTCCATCAGGCGACCACAAACCGCGGGCAGCGCCCCGGCCCGCGCATCGGCGGCCGCGGCATAAGCCTCGCAGCCTTGTGCGGCTTTGCGGCGGTGCTGTTGGTGTTTCCGCTCGCGCTGTTGACCAGCGTTGCCTTCAGCGATGGCACCGGCCCGATCCTCAACGCGATGGGCAGTAGTTCGGTCCGGCGCGCGCTCTGGAATTCGTTTGAAAGCGCAGGCCTCTCAGCGCTCTTGTCGCTGGTGCTGGGCACGGCAGTCGCGCTGGTGCTGGGCCTCACCGATACCCGGGCTAAGGCCGCCTTCACGTTCTTGCTCCTGATCCCGATGATGATCCCGCCCCATGTCACCGCGATTGCGTGGGTGCAGGCGCTGGGGCCGTCCTCACCGCTGCTGTTGTCCTTGGGCTTGGCGCCGGAACTCGGTTCAACGCACCCGCTCTATTCGCGCGGCGGGGTGATCTTGCTGCTCGGTATTCAGCACGCGCCGCTGGTGTTTCTAGTGGTGCTGGCCGCCCTGCGCAGCATGCCGCGAGAGCTTTCCGATGCTGCGCGCGTGGCCGGGGCCCGCCCGTGGCGGATGCTCCGCCGTATCGTTTTGCCGCTGCTGGCGCCCACCCTGATCGCGGCCTATGCGCTGGCCTTCGTCTCGGCGCTCGGCAATTTCGGCATCCCCGCGCTTTTGGGCATTCCAGCGCGATACACTACCCTGCCGGTGCTGATCTGGCAGCGTCTGGCCAGTTTCGGCCCCTCGGTGCTCAGCGACATGGCGGTGATCGCGGTGCTGGTGGCAGTGGTAGCGGCCGTCGCCGTGGTGGTGCAGATGTGGCTATCCTCACGCCACCGCAATGCGCTGATCGGGCCGCCGCAAGCGCCGCTCGCCATTGCCTTGGGCCGCGTCCGCCCGCTGGCCGAAGCCGCGCTCGCCTTCGCGCTGATCGCCACGCTGGTCTTGCCGATGAGCGCGCTTTTCACCACCGCGCTAGTGCCCACCTATGGCGTGCCGCTGACCGGTGAGACGATGACATTCAAGAATTTCACCGAGGTGCTGTTCAATCAGACGGTGACCGCCCGGGCGTTTTTAAACTCCACCCTCGTCGCTGGCGCCGCCGCCGTGATCCTGGCAGGGCTCGCAGCCTTACTGGCGCGTGTCAGCAGCGGCGCGAAAGGCGCCGCCCGGTGGCTTGGCGGCGGCATCAATGGCCTGGCGGAGATGACCTATGCGATCCCGGGCCTGGTGATCTCGGTGGCGTTCATCTTAGCCTTCATAAAGCCGCTGCCGCTCCTCGGTTTCTCCATCTATAACACCCTCGGCATCATCTTCCTGGCCTATCTCTGCGCGTTCTTCTCCATTGCGCTGAAGCCTGTGAACGCTGCGTTTCTTCAGCTTGACCCCAGCCTCGATGAAGCAGCGCAGGTGGCCGGTGCCGGGTTCACGCGGCGCATGGTGCGGATCACCCTGCCGCTGGTAGCGCCAGCCGCGGCGTCGGGGGCGATCTTGGTGTTCTTGACGGCCTATAACGAGGTGACGGTATCGGCGCTTCTATGGTCAAGCGGGACCGAGACCATCGGCACCACGATCTTCAACTACGAAGATGGCGGCTACACCACGCTGGCCTCCGCGATGGCGGCGGTGACAGTGATCGCCACGGTGGCGCTGATGATCGCGCTGGATCGGCTCGCACGGCACGCACCACGCGGCGTCGTGCCCTGGCGGATCTAGGGCGGCGAGGCGGTGCCCAGGGCGGTAAAAGGCCGCACGCAACCTCTGTTTGAGGAGGAAGGTGGCGCATAGTCAGCTGCGGAGGTCAAAGCGAGATTTGGCAATAGCTGCGCCAGGGGCGGCGGTAGCTTCGCGCGGAACCCGTTTGGCGGCCCGTTTAATCAATCTTCCAAGGCAAGCCGTTTGCATCGCGGGTAAAGTCTGAGCGCACCGGAGAGCGAAAGTAAGCGGAGCGCGGCGTCGCATCCGCATCGAAGGCATCACGCACGCTTGAACGCTCTTCCAAAAGCGCCAACAGATCGTTCAAGAACGGAAGGGCTGTCACGGCCTTCGCCTCAAGGGGTGCATGCCGCGGTGCTGTCAGCGACCATCGCACACAGCCGCCCAGGTAAAAGTCGCACACGCTAAGCGCGCTACCCAGCAACCAAGGGCCGCCGGTCTCGGCGATTGCCGCATCGAGCATCTTGTAGTGAGAACGCATGCGGTCATGGATCTTTGGTCTGACGCTGTCAGCGAGGTCATCCCCCACATACCGCTCGGTATAGTACTGCAGTTGCGCATCTGCATGCAGCGTATTGGAGAGGAAATAGAGCTTTTGCAGAAACCGAGCCCTTGCCTTTGCATCGCTTGGGGCAGGGGCCAGTTTCCCGCTCGCATCGGAAAGATAGTGCAGGATCGCCCCTGTCTCGGAAATAACGGCCCCAGTTTCTTCGTCAGCCAGAACCGGCACCAAGCCGCGCGGGTTCAAGCGTCGGAATTCCTCGCTTTGGTGCGCGCCTTCATGCATGGCGACACGCTCATCGCGGTAGGTCTCGCCCAGTTCTTCGAGCACCATGCGCACAACATGACTTGCGCAATCGGGATATGAATAGAGAATATAGCTCATTAAAGAACTGACTGATCAGGACGCTTTCTTCCGTATCATCTTAAGGCACGCGTTGAGCGGCTATCCTTGCGGAGCGACCGGGTGAGCGTAATTTGCGGCGGATCTAGAAAGCGGCTGTTCGCGCGTTACGCAGCGCGGGGAGGCATGGGTTCGCCGCGAACTGAGTTTCAGTGCTTGACCGCCTTAAGCCTCTTGAAAAATCTTGATTTCGTTGCCATCCAGGTCACGAAATTCCAACGTCACCGATCCATCTGCGTTGGTGAACAGGCCAATCGACGTTGCCTCCGACGGTAAGCGGTCTTTGATGTCCTCAAGGTTTGCCGCGGCCAGATGAAAGTCGAGACTGCCGCCCATCTCTCCGCTGCCACCACCTTTGCCGGGGACGTAGAGCGCAAACGGCACCGCGAGGCCTTCCATCTGCGCCCACCCGAATTCGTCAGATACGAAGGACGCCGTCAAACCGAGCGCTTTTTCATAGAAGGCAACCGCCGCGTCTAGGTTGCTCACTGGCACCTTCAACAAGGCCAGTTCAATCATCAATGAAACTCCCCTGCAGCGCTAAGGCCTTTTCCGTTTTTGGATCGCAAGCCCAAGGCATAGGCTGACCACCGCCCCGATCGCCACGGCTACGCCCATATTCCCTGTGGCAGCGCCTATTGCGGCCCCCACGCCAATACCAATCGCGATGCCTGCGGCCATGTTGTCTGCCCTCAATGATTTGTGACGTCTCATATTTGCGCCACCGTGGTCGGCACTTTACTGATATGCCCACGCCGATGTCTTTTGCCCGCGTAGTGTAGTGTGTAACGCCGGGTGAGCCAAGCTTACTTGGTCTAAACCGCAAAAGTACTGACCCCAATAGACCCGCCCCCCGGACCCGTCCCTTATCGCGCAACGGGGCGATTGTGAGACGGTGTCAGAGGAGGCGATGCGGATAAAAGGCGCCGTCAAGACAACGGGCGCCAAAGTCTCCTTTCCCGCTGTAGCAGCAGGCTTTAATGGTCTGCCTCAGAGCGTCTTGTTGGCGAAGAGCACTGGGCAGTTCGCGCACATCTGACGATCTGTTTGTCACCCGCGCGCGTGCCTGACATGTGAAGCGCCATGACCTACACATATCGTTCAGCAACGGCGCGTGACGGGGAAGCCTGCGCCAGAATTGTTTGCGCGTGGAGCGAGGAAACCCCGTGGATAGAACCGGTCCGCGACTTCGACGGCGTCGTAGCCTTTTGGAGCGGCTTTCTTCACAATGTCCCCACCTCTTGGGTATGCGTCTCAGATGGCGACGTGGTGGGCTTTTGCGCGCGAGAGGATGATAATATCGGCGGTCTCTACTTGGCAAAAACTGCGCGTGGCCAAGGGGTTGGTAAACACTTGCTCAATCTTGCGAAAGAAGATCGCGATTGGATCACTGTTTGGGCCTACGCGTTGAATGATCGCGCGCGGAAGTTTTATCGCCGCGAGGGCTGCCTCGAGATTTCCCGCGAAATCGATGAGCGCTACGGTTTGGAAGATGTCGAACATAGGTGGACGCGCAAGAAGTGATGCGCGTAGCCCTTCAGAGGCAAGCAAACCCGATATCTGTTGGTTGCGCAGTGGCTTTGAAACTAATCCTATCGCGCTGGCAGAGACGGTCTGAGGTGAGCGCACCGTAACGGATGCTGCGCTTTGCATGAACGTCAGCCTAAACTAGCGTGAGCTCCTCGCAGCGAATGCAATCAATTGATGCTCAGACACAAAGCCAGCTTTCTCAAGGGCTGCCTTTGACGCCACGTTGCTGGCGCCACATCCGCAAATCGGACGTAAACCACGTTGCTCCGTTTGGTTGGCGACTTCGCTGACAATATGTGTGCCCAAGCCTCTACGACGAAAGCTTGGGGCGACCATCATGCCAATCGAAGCGGAGGAGAAATACGAACAAGCCTAGAAGTCAGACAAAATCGCAGCTTGAAATACAAACTCAACAGTCTCCGGCAAAACCGGGGCGGTTCACCGCGATTTCTTTTTTGCTTTCAAAGAAGTCGTCATTGATCTTCCAAATTGGATCCACATCGGTTGAAAGCGCGGCTTTTATCGCAGCGTTAGGAAATGCTGTTTGCTTGCGGGTTTCGCGTTTTCGGAAGAGAGAACCTCCCGTAGAGGCTACCCATCCAAGCTCCCCAAAGCACCGCATCAAGTCGCGGTCGTACGACTTGACTAGCGCCGCAGAGAAACCGGTTTGATCTTGCAGACGCCGCAACAGCCTCGTCGAGTTATCCTGACTGGGACTAAAGAATTCGACCAAGGTTTTTCCATGGGTGACGCCATACGAGCCATCGCTATGCGTCCAGAACTGTCCCGCGCTAACCAACGCTTCCAAGAAGAATTCTTGTGGTTCTTCGAGAGAGGCAAAGTACGTATTCCGCAATTGCGGTATCGGTCCGGGTGACAGCGTGAACTCTGACATATGTGCCGTTGTAACCCGCTCGGCACCAAACCGACACCGGACATTGGCACAAAAGCAGCGAACGTCAGCGTCAGTCCCGCACAACAGGCGCCCCTGGCCTCAAAGCCGATGAGATTTGCGACGCGATACTAGAGCGCCTTTATCCAAAAGGACCGGACCTTCACATTGGCAAATCCCTTATCCGCTGCTTCGAATGAGCGACCGCACAACATCCGTCGCGCGCGTTATAGGGGTAACCGAACCATCCCGGGGCTCAGTAAATCTACCGATTGACCGACGAAGAAAAGACTCCTTACCGTTGTAAATGTAGTTTCTGGTGGGGTGAGTTTTATGATTGGGAGTGGTGGTTTTGTGGCCTCTGGCCGAACGGGCACGCCTGCCTCATTTAGGGGTAATTGCAGTACTAGTGTAGGGCAGCTTTCCGTTCGGCGCCGCCAATCTAGCGGAGCGGCGGCATGATCTCGAAAACTGTAAGTGCGCTCACCGCCGCGGTGCTGGCGAGCAGTGTGCAGGCGGCGACGTTGACCACCGACAAGACCTGCGAGCCCGCCGAGGTGCGCGTTGATACCATCAACACGGGAAGCTCTCTTGACGGCGAACTTGGGATCACCCGCTGCGATGCCGTCACCACAATCGAAGCGATCACCGAGGTCGTGTTGGCTGGTCTCGGCCCGGATCAGACATTCACCTATCCCAGTCTCGCCGCTGCGCCGGGGCCTGCGGACACGGGTATCGCTCTGACCGACGCGCTCGGTTTCTTCGGGTATCCCTTGGGGCAGCCGGTTGCAGGAGCGACGCTTAGCCTCTTCGATACGGTGGTTGGCCCATCGACCGAAGACCGGTCCGCGATTGTGAGCACGCCCGGCACTGTCATCGTAGGCGATCTCAGCGACGATCCCGATACGATCATCGTTTTGACAGGGCGGCTGGATTTGGAATTCACAACCAGTTTCGATGTCACCAATCGCTACAGATTGTCGGTCGACCTTGCACCCGATGGATCCGGGTCGGTGACACCATCCCCCACACCAATCCCACTGCCCGCCACCGCACCGCTTTTGCTGTTCGGTCTGGGCGGCCTTGTCGCGCTGCGGCGGAAATCGAAGTCAGGGGTTGAGATGAAAGCACGGATACACTTCATTGCCGCCATCGCACTTGGCCTCGCATCTGGCGGAACCGCGCAGGCGGCGACGGTGACCACCGACAAGACCTGCGGGCCCACCGAGGTGCGCGTTGATACCATCAACACGGGAAGCTCTCTCAACGGCGAACTTGGGATCACCCGCTGCGATGCCGTCACCACAATCGAAGCGATCACCGAGGTCGTGTTGGCTGGTCTCGGCCCGGATCAGACATTCACCTATCCCAGTCTCGCAAGTGCGCCGGGGCCTGCGGACACGGGCATCGCCTTGACCGACGCGCTCGGTTTCTTCGGGTATCCCTTGGGGCAGCCGGTTGCAGGAACCACGCTTAGCCTCTTCGATACGGTGGTTGGCCCATCGACCGAAGACCGGTCCGCGATTGTGAGCACGCCGGGAACCGCATTCATCGGTGATCTCGACAATCCGGACGGGATCATCGTCGTGGCCGGGCGGCTCGATTTCGAGTTTACAACGCGCTTTGACATTACCAATCGCTACCGCCTGTCGGTCGATCTGCAAAACGCCGGACCCGGGCCAAACCCGTCGCCTCCCACACCCATTCCGCTCCCCGCCACGGCGTTGTTGCTGTTGGGTGGCCTTGCTGGTCTGCGCCTGAGCGTTGGGCGCGGCCGCGCGGCACAGATTTAAAGGGTTTGATATGCGAAGCCTTGTGATTTCGGTCGCCCTAACGTGGGGCCTTGTTGCGGCTCAGACCGCCACTGCCGCCACGATGACCACGGATAGGATTTGCGGACCAACGGAGGTCAGCCCCAAGGATGACGGTCTACTGGGGATCACGCGGTGCGACGCGGTCACCACAATCGAGGGGATCACAGTGGTCGTCTTGTCCGGTCTCGGCCCGGATCAGACGTTTTCATATCCCAGCCTCGCCGATGCGCCGGGACCAGCGGACCAGGGCAGCGCTTTGGCGGATGCGCTGGATTTTTTTGGGTTTCCATCGGCACAGCCCATCGCGGCAAGCACCCTTAGCCTGTTCGATACAGTGGTCGGGCCCCTCACCCAAAGCCGCACGGTGTCGCTGTCGCCCGACGCGGTTGTGGTGGGCGATCTCAATAGCGACGCCAGCCAGTTCTTTGTGATTGCCGGTCGCGTCGATCTGGAGTTCACGGACAGCGTCGACATCACGAACCGCTACCGTCCGTCCGTCGACCTCGCGCAAAGCAGCTCCGGCCCGACCCCGCCATCCCCCACACCGATCCCACTGCCCGCGACCGCACCGCTTTTGGTGTTCGGTCTCGGCGGTCTTGTCGCGCTGCGGCGCACGTCTCGGGGGGCAAAATAGTGAGACAGATTTTGTTAAGCGCTCTGGCGGTGGTGGCACTGACCGGCACCCCACAGGCAGCAACGGTCACCGTGGAAACCACCACGACCGGCGGGCCCGTAGAAAGCCCTACTGGCGGCATCCTCAACATCCAAACCATCACTGAGATCACCACCATCACCGGCATCGCTCAGGTGGATGTCCAGGGCGTCGGTGTCTTTGACTTTCCCGACCTTCTGGCAGCGCCTTCGCTCTCGGAGACAGGCACGGCAATCGCTGCTGCCTTTGCGGGTCTCGGGGTCAGCGCCGGAGCCCTCACGTCTAGCGCTG